>NZ_JBAUJB010000150.1:0-6957 GCF_049683355.1 Mycobacterium sp. | reverse complement strand
CCACAGCACGGTCAGCATGGTGCGCCGGCTGGCGGTCATCCAGTTCGACCGCGCGGCCGAAGCCAGGTCGCCGCACCCGCGGGCGATGGCGTTCGCCGCGATCGGCGCCGCCGAGCTGCTGACCTTCGATCCGGGGCACGCCACCGCGCTCAAGCTGCTCACCGACTACGTCGCGGGACTCCCCGAGCCGACGGACGACGCCGAATGGCCTTGGCCGGAGCCACGACTCACGTACGCCAACGGGGTGGTCGCCGAGGCGATGATCGCGGCGGGGGTCGCGCTGGACGACGAGGCGCTGCGCCGGCGAGGTCTGGACTTGCTGGAATGGTTGCTGACCTACGAAACCGCCGACGGTCATCTCTCACCCACCCCGGACGGGGGTCGGGGGCCGGGGGAGGCCAGGCCGGCGTTCGACCAGCAACCGATCGAGGTGGCCAGCCTCGCCGATGCGTGCGCGCGCGCCGCGACCGTGGACCCGCGTCCGCTGTGGCCCGAGGGCATCCGGTCCGCGGCCGGATGGTTCCAGGGCGACAACGACGCCGGACTACCCATGTGGGATCCGGAGACCGGCGGCGGCTTCGACGGGTTGCACGCCGACGCGGTGAACCTGAACCAGGGCGCCGAGTCAACGCTCGCCGTGATCTCGACGCTGCAGCAGGCGCGCCGCTTTTCTCCTGTCCCGCAGTGATGTCCGAGACGAGGTCACGATGAGCACCAGACGCCGAAACGGCCTCACTGAGCTCGTCGTGCACATGGGCGCGGGGTTCGTCGCGAAGGAACGTCCGCACGTGCGGGAGGCGTTGTCGTCGCTGCGACCGCATCTGGGCAGATCGGCCAACGACGTGAGCGTCGAGGTGTCGCTGCAGGACCGCGGTCGCAGGGAGCAGCGTGTGACGTTGCGCACCACGCTGCCGGGGCGCCCGCCGCTGGTGGCGGTCGCCGCGGGTGCCGACCTGACGCGCGCCCTGCAGGAGGCGAAGAACGAGCTGATCCGGCAGTTGGAGCACGTGAGGACCGTGCGTCAACCGATGCGCACCCGCCGGCTCACCGGTAGGACCGTCCGCCATCCGGTGGCCGCGCCGCCGGAATCCGGGGCGTAGTCGCCAGGCGTTTGTAGATGCTACTGGCGGGTACTCTAAGAGTTACCCGCCGACTGTCGTCGACCGGTCTGTACACACTTCGGTTAAGGGTTGAGATCTACGCCCCTTGCGCTGGATCTACTTAGGACTTCGACATCGCCATCACCGACATCGCCAGATACACCCACCTCAGCACAACCGACATCGAATGCCTCGGACGTGAGCTCGACGCGATCCGCAGTGATATCGAGGAGTCCCGCGGGGCTGCAGATGCGACCTACATCCGGCGCACCATCCTGTTCCAGCGCACGCTTGACGTCGCGGCGCGGCTGCTGATCGCCGGCACCCGGTCCAAGGCCGGCTGGGCATTGGGCACCGCCGCCCTCGGCTTCGCGAAGAGCGTCGAGAACATGGAGATCGGCCACAACGTGTCCCACGGCCAGTGGGACTGGATGAACGACCCGGAGATCCACTCGAGCACGTGGGAGTGGGACATGGTCGCGGTCTCGGCGCAGTGGCGCTCGTCGCACAACTACCGCCACCACGTGTTCAGCAACGTGCTCGGTGAGGACGACGACCTCGGGTTCGGCGTGATGCGGGTGACGACCGATCAGCCGTGGAGCCGCCGGCATCTGCTGCAGCCGCTGCAGAATCTTTTCCTGGCTCTGACATTCGAATGGGGCATCGCCATGCACGACGTCGACCTGGCGAAGTCGAATCCCGGACGGGGCGCGCAGCTCAAGGCCCTGGCGGGCAAGATCACCCGCCAGGGCTTCAAGGACTATGCGCTGTGGCCGGCGCTGAGCGTGAAGCGGTGGCGGAGAACGTTGGGCGCGAATGCGGTGGCCAACCTGCTACGCAACCTGTGGGCGTATGTGGTGATCTTCTGCGGGCACTTCCCCGACGGCACCCAGAAGTTCACGCCCGATGTGTTGCAGTCCGAGACCAGAGCCGAGTGGTACCTGCGACAGATGCTGGGCGCGGCCAACTTCAAGGCCGGCCGCTTCCTGGGGTTCGCCAGCGGCAACCTGTGCTACCAGATCGAGCACCACCTCTTCCCCGACCTACCGAGCAACCGGCTCGCCGAGATCGCCGAACGGGTGCGGCCGCTGTGCCAGAAGTACGGCCTGCCGTACCTGACCGGATCGCTTGCACACCAGTACGGCTCGACGCTCGGCATCATCCACAAGCTGGCGTTCCCGGACGGGTTCTTCGGCCGGGATGCCGATGTCTCCCAGATCCGGCCGCGCCGGCGGCGTCAGCAACGGGTGGCACGTCGCCGCTCAGCGCTGCGCGCCGCCTGACCTCTGCGTTGAGGCTGCGCTGACGGCGGAGGTCACTCGCACTTCGTCGCCCTGAGCGCAGTCTCGACGCCCCCATTTACGGCAGCCGCGCCCCGGTCGCCAGCTCGGCGTACTGACGCATCAGCCGCAGTGCGGTCCGCCGGTTCATTGCGGGGTCGCGCGCGACGATGCGGTAGCCGAGATAGTCCTCCATGGCCATCAACGTCATCGCGATGTCACGGGGCGGGGAGCCGAGCGCAAACGCCTTCGTCCTCCGGCCGACGGTCAGGATCTGGGTGTAGAGGTCCACCTGCCGGTGATAGATGCCCTGCACGTCGCGGCGCTGGTCGAGCTCGAATCCGGCGGCCAGCACGGCCCGCCAGATCGCGCGCCACTCGGCGTCCTCCGGTCCGGTGGGAAGCCCCGCGGCGATCGTCAGCGCCAGTTGGGCGGCCGGGTCGTCGGCCTCCTCGATGGCTACGAGCCGGTCGTCGTAGAACCGGACATCGGACCGCAACGCCAGCTCGGAGAGCAGTTGGGTCATGTCCTTGAAGTAGTAGCGCACGGCATTGGTGGTCAGGCCGAGTTCCTCGGCGACATCGGCCAGGCGCAGCGTGGCCAGGTCATGGCGTTCGATCAAAGCGATTGTGGCATCGAGGATCTCGGCTCGTCGCTCGATTTGTCGGTTCGGCCGTCCCACGCGTTGACCACTCCGTTCCCGTCGCCTCGATCCGATGCGAGGTTACCCGCTGATGAACCAATTCTGGCGTTGGGGTTGCGCCCGCCGCAGTCTGGGCGCATTATTTTCCAACTAGGAAAAGAACTAGCTGACCTGGAGGCCCCGAGTGCGGGCGAGAGATCTCGGCATCGTCATCGGCGAACACCCGCCGGGGCCGGACAATGCCATCACCGATGTCACGGGGGTGGCCGTCGGGCACACCACGCTGCAGGACGACGGCCCACCGGCGATCCACACCGGCGTCACCGTCGTCGTCCCGCACGCGGACATCTGGGCCGAGCCGGTCTTCGCGGGGTGTCACCGTCTCAACGGCAGCGGCGAGATGACCGGGCTGGAGTGGATCCGGGAATCCGGCGAGCTCACTTCGGCCATCGGCATCACCAACACCCACAGCGTCGGCGTGGTGCGTGACGCGCTGGTCGCCGCCCAGGTGGGCGCCCGCGGCGACGGCATGTACTGGTCGCTGCCGGTGGTGGGGGAGACCTACGACGGGCTGCTCAACGACATCAACGGCCACCACGTGCGGGCCGACCACGTCGCGGCCGCATTGGCCGACGCGCGCGGTGGTCCCGTCGCCGAAGGCACCGTCGGCGGCGGCACCGGGATGATCTGCCACGGCTTCAAGGGAGGCATCGGGACCTCGTCGCGGGTCACCGAGAACGCCGCGGGGAGCTACACGGTGGGGGTGCTGGTGCAGGCCAATCATGGCCGGCGCGAACGCCTTCGGATCAACGGGGTGCCGGTGGGAGAGTTGATCGGCGCCGACGTCGTCCCGTTGCCCGACATGCCGCGGCAGTACGAGCCGGGCTCCGGGTCGATCATCGTGATCATCGCGACCGACGCCCCGCTGCTGCCGCACCAGTGCACCCGGTTGGCCCAACGAGCGGGGTTGGCGGTCAGCCGGATCGGTGGCACCGGCGAGCAGTACAGCGGTGACCTGATGCTCGCCTTCGCCACCGGCAACCGCGGCATCCCGCCGTACGCGTGGGACGAGGACGCCGACACACCGCGGCCCGAGATCCCGCTGCGGATGGTCGCACCACAACTGATGACCCGGCTGTTCGACCTGACGATCGAGGCCACCGAAGAGGCGATCGTCAACGCGCTCGTCGCCGCCACCACCGTCACCGGCCGCAACGGCCTGACCGCACACGCGCTCGACCACAACCTGCTCCAGCAAGCCCTCACCCCCACCCAGGAGTCCCGATGAGCGAACAGACGATCACGGCCCAAGAGGGTCGGTTGCACGGCCGACTCGGCGTCGTCAGCATCGTGTTCATGGTGGTGGCCGCCGCGGCCCCGCTGACCGTCTTCGGCGGCAACATGCCGCTCGGCATGGGCCTGGGCAACGGTGCCGGAGCGCCGGTGGGTTTCGCGACCGCCGCGCTGGTCCTGCTGCTGTTCTCGGTGGGGTTTGTCACGATGACGCCCCACGTACCCGAGGCCGGGGCGTTCTTCTCCTACGTCACCGTCGGCCTCGGCCAGCGGATGGGCAAGGGGATCGCGGTGGTCGCGCTGATCGCCTACACCGCGATCCAGGTCGGGATCTACGGCTATATCGGCTGGGCGATCGGCGACACCGTGAAGTTCTACAACGGTCCGGAAATCCCCTGGCCCGTCTATTCGTTCGCGATCATGGCCATCGTCGCCGTTACCTTGCGTTGAGACTGCTGGTGCGTTTGCGTTGACATTGCGCTGGCGGCGGGGTCTACCCGAACTTTTGCGCCCTGTGTGCAGTCTCAACGGGCGGACGTGGACACTCGGCATCGGCGAAGGGAACCTTTCGTGCCGCTGACGGGCCCGTGGCGGGGCGATCCCGTCTGGCTCGCGGACGTGCTGCACGCTTAGGGTGTCCGTGTCGTCGAGTATCCCGGCTGGCGAGACCGTGGCCACGGCGGCTTCAAGGACATCCGCGGCGTTATGGTGCACCACACCGGGTCCAACAGCGCCAGTGCGACCTCCATCGCCAACGGCAGGCCGGATCTTGCCGGGCCGCTGTCGCAGCTGCACATCGCTCGTAACGGCACGGTGACGGTTGTGGCAGCCGGGGTCGCTTGGCACGCCGGCGTCGGGATGTACCCGTGGCTGCCGGCCAACATGGGCAATTGGCACATGATCGGGATCGAGTGCGCCAACAGCGGCACCAGTCCGACGGCGCGACACCGCACGAACTGGACCGACGCGCAGTATGACGCGTTGGTCCGCTGTTGCGCCGCGATCAACCGCCGCTTGGCGCAGAACTCCGTGCGGACGATCGGGCACAAGGAATACGCAGGCCGCTTCCAGGGCAAATGGGATCCGGGCGCGATCGACATGGAGATCCTGCGCAGCGACATCCAATCCCGGATCGGCGTCATCGCGGATCCCGCGCCGACACCGAGACCGCCGGTCCCGGTCGGCGAGTACGCGCACATCCTGCTCTACCGCGGCTCCGAGGGGCCACAGGTCGCCGAGCTGCAGCGCCGCCTCAAGTACGGATATCGTTCGTACGCCGGGCATCTCGCGATCGACGGCCTCTACGGCCCGCAAACCGAAGCCGCAGTCAGGGAGTTCCAACGACGCACACCGCGATTGAAGGTCGACGGTATCGTCGGCCCTGCCACGGCAGCTGCCCTGAACTTGAGGGTGGTGCTGTCCGGCACTGGCGCGGCAACCACTCCTTGAGACTGTGCTGACGGCGGGCTCTTCTCGCACTTCGTCGCCGTGGATGCAGTCTCAATGGGGGCTGTGGATGGATTCAGCGGCCCGTCGTCTTGAAATGGCACGCTTCCGGCATGGAGCGGGTGTTCCTGGGAAGTGAGGCGTTGGCGCTCGGGGCGTTGACGCGCCACGAGCTGCGGACGAGCTATCGCCGGGTGTTGCCCGACGTCTACGCGCCGAAACGGGCTGAGCTGACCCTGCAGCAGCGGGCGGTCGCGGCGTGGCTGTGGTCGGGGCGCAGGGCGGTCATCTCGGGTGTGACGGCGTCGGCGCTGTGGGGTGCGAAGTGGGTCGATGACGATGTGGTGGAGCTGAACTGGCCCAATCACCGAGCGCCGGCCGGGGTGCGCACCTGCAACGACACCGTGTTGGACGACGAGATCGTCTCCATAGACGGCCTTCCGGCGACGACGGTCGAGCGGACGGCGTTCGACCTCGCGCGGCGCGGTCCCGAAGAGGTGGTGCGGTGGCCCGACTGGACGCATTGGCGAGGGCTACCCACTTCAAGGCCGACGACGTCCTCGACCTGGCGCAACGGCACCCGCACGTGAAGGGTCTACGGCGGGTGGGCCGGGTGCTCGATTTCGTGGACGCGGGTGCGGAGTCGCCCAAGGAGTCGTGGCTGCGAATGCTGCTGATCAACGCGGCCTATCCGCGGCCGGCCACCCAGATCCCGGTGCTGGGCGCGCATGGGTATCCGCGGTACTACCTCGATATGGGGTGGGAGGAGATCAAGGTTGCGTGGAGTACGACGGCGAGCACCATCGCGAGGATCCGGTGGCCTACCGCAAGGACATCATCCGGATGGAGTACCTCGCCGGCCTCCGCTGGATTGTGGTGCGGGTGGTCAAAGGGCAGAACAAGAATCAGATCCTGGCGCGGGTGGACCGTGCGGTGCGGTCACGTGGTGGCTTCTGACGTGCCATTGAGGCTGCGTCCACGGCGGGGCCTTCTCGCACGTCGTCGCCGTGAGCACAGTCTCAACGGCAGCGCGGGAGCCGAATTGGTGCGCTGACGGTTTCTGAGGCTGTTTTATTCTGGACGCCGAGGGGGTGTCCGCCGTCGTGAGTGTGCTCGGGGAAGCGCTCGACTTGCTGCGCCGGTACGGCGACGTGGTCGGGATCAACTGGGACAAAGGCCCCAGCATCCTCGATCG
>NZ_JBAUJB010000149.1:0-4843 GCF_049683355.1 Mycobacterium sp. | reverse complement strand
CGTCACTTCAGTCACTCCAAAAACATCCGATCTTTGATCGGCGTGCCTCCGGCAGTTTGCCAGAGGGTAGGTATCTAATGACTCGGTGAGGGCGCTGCGGTAAGGTGGCTCCCCGGTCCAGCTATTGGAACACCGCAGGAGAATCACCGTGTACATCAACCCGATTTCCCGGTACCGAGTAGGGCGAATTGCCTGGTCATTGTTCCGTCACCCGGTCAAGAGCCGCGGGTTCCCCGAAAAGGCCGAACGGTTGATCACCGCCGACGAACTCGTTCGTTACGGCATCTAGCGAACCAGCGGCCCGGCGGGACGTCGCATCTGCCCGGATGTGACCCCCGGTTTGCTTGACCGTTATCGCTTCGTGACCACGGCTATTCTTTGCTGAGCAAGCCGGACATGGAGATGGTGTCTGCCAGCGGTTCCAGCACACCGGGGTCGTACGGCGGCGGCAGGTAGATGATCGCCAGATCCAGGCCTTCCGCCCCGAGCGCGATGGAATCCTCGACCACCTTGCGGAAATTGCGGTCCTCGCCCAGTCGGATGTGGGCCGACAGCGTGATCTCCTTCGGGTCCCGGCCGACATCGGCGCAGTGCGCGGCGAGCACGTCGCGCTTGCGGGCGAACTCCTCGGGTGTACCGCCGACGAAGTTCCAATGATCGGCGTACTGCGCGGTGATCCGCAGGGTGCGCTTCTCGCCGCCGATGCAGATCGGGGGGTGTGGCTGTTGGGGCCCCTTGGGTTCGTTGCGGGCGTCGGTGAGTTGGTAGAACTTTCCGTCGAACGTGGTCGTCTCCTGCGACAGCAGTCCCTTCAGTATCTGACAGGCTTCCTCGAACCGGTCGAACCGCTCGGTGATGCTGCCGAGTTCGATGCCGTAGGCCCCGGACTCCTCCTCGTTCCAGCCTCCGCCGATGCCGAGTTCCAGACGTCCACCGGACACGATGTCCAGGGTGGACGCCATGTTGGCCAGGACGGCGGGATGGCGGTAGTGGATACCGGTGACGAGCACGCCGACCCGCAACCGCCGGGTGGCTTGGGCGAGCCCGGTCAGCGTCACCCAACCCTCCAGGCACGGGCCGGTCGGGTCGGAGAAGATCGGATAGAGAGGAGGCGATGGAACCTTTTCGCCCAGCCCGGGACCTGCTGATGAGCATCCCGGGATTCTCCCGGATCGTCGCTGAGGTGTTCCTCGCCGAAACCGGCGGCGACATGAGCGTCTTCCCCACCGCCGGGCATCTGGCATCTTGGGCCGGGGTGTCACCGGGCTCCCACGAGTCCGCCGGCCGAGTGAAGTCGACCAAGACCCGTCCGGGCAACCGCTACCTCAAGGGCGTCCTCGGGATCGCCGCGCTGTCGGCCGCCCGATCGAAGAACACCTATTTCTCAGCGAAGTACAAACGCATCGCGTCTCGACGTGGCCCGATGCGGGCCATAGTCGCCGTCGAACACGCCATGATCATCGCTGCACACAACATGCTCACCAACGGCGACTTCTACCGCGACCCCGGAGCCAACTACTACACCGCACACCAGCCCGCCCGCACCAAATCCCGAGCCATCAACCAACTCGAATCCCTCGGCTACCGAGTCACCCTCGAACCACTCACCGAATCCGCCTGACCCACCACGAATCCGGGTCACCTGTTGTACTCACCTAATTTTCGTGAGAGTCCTGATTCAACCTGGGCCGGCGATGAGTTTTGCCTCGCCGGTGGGTCGTAATGCCGTGATCGATTTGAGCGAGGCATGCCGCCGCACTACCGCGGTGTTGAACAACGTCCGGGATGACCAACTCGATGCGGCGACACCGTGTGCCGAGATGTCGTTGCGCGAGCTGGTGGCCCACGTCGGGGGATTGGCCGTCGCATTCGCCGCCGCCGCACGAAAAGACCTGGGTCCGTTGACCGACACGCCACCGGAGGAAGGTGGCGACCTGGACCCGCAGTGGCGCTCCGCCTATCCCGCGAACCTCGCGGAGCTGGCGCAGGCGTGGCGGGAACCCGATGCCTGGACGGGGATGACCCGGGCGGCGGCGTCGACCTGCCCGGTGGCTCGGTGGCGCTGGCCGAGGTGGTCATCCACGGCTGGGATCTGGCCAGGGCCACCGGCCAGCCCTTCGACGTCGATGCGGCCACCGCCGAGGCCTGTCTGGCCCATCTCACACAGTTCGACGCCTCGGGCACCGAGGGGTTGTTCGGTCCGGCGGTCGCCGTGCCGCAGGACGCACCCGCGATCGACCGTATCGCCGGGCGCAGTGGCCGGGATCCGGCGTGGGGTGCCGGAAAGGCGTGACCGCGGTTGGCGCCGCAACCTCTGCCGTGCCCGGGTGGTGTCACCTGCATGTCACATTTCTTCAGTTTCGCCGTTTGCGAGCCGGGTAGCTGGGGGTCGGGACACAAACGACGATCGTCCCGGTCTGGCAATCCGTGATCCGTGATCCGTGATCCGCGTGCCAGACGTGACACCCGAGGAGGAGTGAAATGCATCCCAAGAATCTGTGCGCGGTGGCCGCGGCGGCCGCCCTGCCATTGGCTTTCCCAGCGGTCGCCCCGGCGCAGCCGCCGCCCCCGGCTCCGGCACTACCGGTGGTGATACCTCTGGCACCGCTCAACGGCACCGTCTCAACCGGCACCGCTACGCTCACCCCCAACCCCGACGGTAGTTTGCGGGTGCAGATCAACGCGTCCGGGCTGGTGCCCAATGCTCCGCACGCGCAGCACATCCACGGCGGCTTCGAAGGCAGAGATTTCGTCTGTCCATTGCCGCCTGCCGATACAGACGGCAATGGTTTCATCTCAGTCGAGGAGGGTCTGCCCTCCTACGGTCCGGTCCAGATCGCATTGACCACACAGGGGGACACCAGCGCGGCGAGTGGTCTGGCCCTGGAGCGCTTCCCGGTCGCCGATGAGACCGGCAGGGTGTTGTACGACCGGACGCTCGCGGCTGCGGAACTGCCCGACCGCACGATCGAACTGCTGGCCAACCAGACCGTCGTCCAGCACGGCGTCGACGTGGACAACAACGGCAGCTACAACCTCGATACGGTGTTGGGGGAATCGACGTTTGCGCAGTCCAAGGGTCTGCAGGGGCTCCCAGCCGAAGCCACGTTGCCCGCCAACTGCGGGGTGGCGCCTGGCGCGGCGGCGACTGCTGCAGCCGGAGGCGTCGCGAGCGGCGACGGCAGCACCGGCGGAGGCAGCTGAGCGCGGGGGTCGGCGCGCGGTTGGCGGGAATCATCGGCGCCGGTCTTCTCGGCGTCGCAACCTGCGGGGTAGCCGGTGCGGAGCCACGCATGCCGACCACCGTCGCGCCGCCGCCCGCGCCGCCCCCTCTGCCGTTCTGGCCGCCTCCGGGTCCGGCTCTGATGCTGGCCCCGGCCGAACCGGTCTCCCTTAACATCCCGGCGCTCGGTGTGCGCAGCGAGGAGATCGTGCCCCTGGGTCTTCAGGCCGACGGCACGATGGAGGTCCCCGACAGTGCCCATGCGGCCGGCCGGTACGCGGGCGCTCCAATGCCCGGCGCTCTCGGGCCGGCGGTGCTGGTCGCGCATGTCGACTGGAAAGGCGAACGAGGCCTGTTCCACAACCTCGGTGCGCTGAGGCCGGGCGACACGGTGGAGGTCGCCCGTGCCGACGGGTCGCGTGCGGTGTTCCGGGTCACCCGCGTCGAGCGTCATCCGAAGGACGGGTTCCCCACACACGCGGTATACGGATCGCCCGACCATGCCGAACTGCGCCTGATCACTTGTGGCGGCGATTTCGACACTGAGCGGGCGAGCTTTCTGGACAACGTCGTGGTGTTCGCGACGCTGGTGCATGCCGAGGTCTGAGTCAGCTGGTGACCAGGTAGACCACGGAAGCCAGCACGACTGCCATGAAGCCGATGGCGGTGGCGACGACCGTCCACGTCTTCAAGGTGGTCACCGTGTCGAAACCGCAGAAACGCCCGATCAGCCAGAAGCCGGAGTCGTTCACGTGCGAGAACGTGATCGAGCCGGCGCAGATGCCGACGACGACGGCTGCCAGGGGGATCGCAGGATCGCACCGAGGTTCATCTCGGCCACGGCGGGGGTCATGATGGAGCCGGCGGTGGTCGCCGCGACGGTGGCCGAGCCCTGGGCGACCCGGAAGATGATCGCGATCAGGAAGCCGGCGAGCATGACCGGCAGGCCTACGTCATGCAGACCGTCGGCCAGGGTCTGCCCGATTCCGGTCTCGGTGAGGATCCCGCCGAAAGCGCCACCGGCCCCGGTGATCAGGATGATCGAGCAGATCGGCGCCAGCGCGTCGTCGACGAGGTTCTCCAACACCGAACCTATGGGCTCGCGGCGCCGCCGCCGTGGCAGGACGTACAGCAGCACCATGGCCAGCAGGACGGTGATCAGCAGCGCCATCGAGGTGGTCCCGATCAGCCGGGAGAGCTGGTAGCCGATGCTGTCGTCGGCGACCACGCCGTCTGCCTCCAGCGTCGAGAAGATCGTGTTGAAGAAGATCAATCCCAGCGGCAGCAGCAGCACGAGGATGATCGTCCAGAATCCGGGCAGCTCGTCTTCGGGATAGTCCTTCGGGTCGCCGAGCAGGTTCGGCACCGGCATGTTCGGGGTACCGCTTGGCGATCAGCAGTCCGAGGCGGTAGCCGGCGAGGTACCAGGTCGGTACGCCGACGAGCAGGGCGACAACGACCACCATCCCGACGTCGGCACCCATCACCGTCGCTGCGGCCGTGGGGCCGGGGTGCGGCGGGGTCAACGCGTGCATCATCAGGAAGGCACCGATGGACGGCAGCACGTAGAGCATGAACGAGGCGCCCAGGCGCCGGGCCACGGTGTAGATGATGGGCAGC
>NZ_JBAUJB010000148.1:0-1784 GCF_049683355.1 Mycobacterium sp. | reverse complement strand
TTTAAGAGCTGTCTTGAGTTTTCAGGCTGCGTTTGCCAGGATGCGCGCCTGGCCCATAGTTTCGGTGATGTGAATATCGATGTTCTGCAACGCTTTTCGTATCGGTGGTGGAGCTGGCGGCTGGTCGGCGGCCAGTAGCGGTCGTAGCAGCCGGTCGTGGACTTTGGTGTAGAAGATCGCAAATCGCAGTCCGTGCGCTGGTGAGGCGGTAGCGATTCTTGCCCGGAACCCGGGTGATCAAGCCGTTGGTCCGCAGCCGAGCCAGGTCGTAGCTGGCCTGGTTCATCGTGTAGGGCGTACCGCCCAGCAGTCCGGTCATCAAGGCGCGCAGGCTCTTGTTGGTGATGCCGGTGACGGCGAGCACGCTGGTGCGCAGGGCGCCCGCCAGGGCTTGGACCCGAGGGTCGCCGAACCGCAAGGCCGGGGCCCTCCTGCCATCCTCGGTGAGGGTGGGCTGGGCGATCCGCTCAACGGCTGGACTCGCCAGGACGCAGCCCTGACCGACACGTTCAGTATCGAGCAGGGCGGTGTTGACCGCCCGGGCGCGGGTCTGCAGCTCATCGAGATGAGCCAGGCGCCGCAGACAGCCCAGGTCGCCGGGGTCGTTGATGACGGTCTCGATCCGCAGCGCGCGGCCATCCTTCAGATACTGCTTGATGCGGGAGTGCCGGTAGAAAGCGTTGACGTTGACCTCGGTGCCGTAGGTGACGATCTTGGTCTTGAATTGACCGGCCGCCGGTCGACCGCGGCGTTGGCCGCGTTTGAAGATCCGCTCGATGAGTTCCGGGCGGCCGATGTCGAGGTTGTCGGTGACCAAGGCCTCGAAGAACCCGCGAGCGTGCCGGGGTGCGTCGAACACCAGGGTGCGTGAAGTCTCGATTTGGCGCATCGACAGTTCCCACCAATACCCTGCGGCGCGGTCATGCTCGGTCAGCGGCAGCGGCAGGATCGACCACCACCGTTCGGCGAACACCTGGATCGTTCCCGGGCCGAGCCGATCGCAGATCGCCTGCAACGCGGCGGGATCGTCACAGGTGGCGAACCCGTTGGACAGCTCGGTGAACCCAATGCCGGCCTTGGTGGCCTGCCGTTTGGCCCACTCATGTCCATTGCCCCAGATCTTCATCGGATACGGGAAGTAGGCGCAGATCTTCACAAACGCCAGCCCGAAATCATCGTCCCAGAGGTAAAAGTAAAAACAGGTGACCCGGCGCTGGGCCTTGGTGAAGGAGAACCACACGCCCGTGGTCTGTCCGCTGCGTTTGGTCGCCACAAACACCGGCGCGAACTCCTGCGCCACCCCGATCGCGGCTACCCCCGACCGACCGGTTGCCGCCTGTCGGGCCAGGTACGGCCGCATCCGATCGATCTTGCGGTCGTCCTTTCCGAACCGCACCACCGGGATCTTGTTGTCGCCGGCGAACCGGTCCACCGCCCTGCGGAACCCGGTGCCGATCTTCTCCATGATCGCCGGCGACGGAATCGGATAACCCAGATGCGCGGTCATGAACGACACCACCTGACCACCCACCTGCAGATTCGGCACATAGCCGTTCAGATAAATGCGATCCATGCACTCCAGATCGAGCGCCACATAACCGTCGAGCACATCATTCACAGTCACCGGCTTGTCCATGACCCTGAGCGTGACCGCAGCTCACGCTCGCCACAAGACCCCAGACTCGGCGGTCAGAGGCGAAGCCTCACTGGTCCAACGCCCACTAATCTCGCCCGGGCCCAGCGAACCGAAACCAACTTCCTCGCAGCGCCTTCGTGGGGCAGCC
>NZ_JBAUJB010000147.1:0-12177 GCF_049683355.1 Mycobacterium sp. | reverse complement strand
CCCAGTCGGGCTGCTGCGCGATCTGCGGCCGAGCCAGCGTGTGGCTGAACCAGCCCCTCGCCCTGGTCCTGGACCACATCGACGGCAACCCGGAGAACAACCAACGGGAGAACCTTCGGCTCATCTGCCCGAACTGCGACTCGCAGCTCCCGACGTACAAGAGCCGGAACCGCGGCAACGGGCGCCACTACCGCAGACAGCGATACGCCGACAGTCAGTCCTTCTGACCGTGACATCCCACGCGTCCGGTCTTATCGACTCTTCGCGCACAGCCAGGGCGCCGAGGTCGTTTCCGAATGGCTCGAGCAGCTCGTAAGAGAGCCTGATGCTGCGCCGGCCGACCGGTTGCGGTTCATCCTGCTCGGTAACCCGCGTCACCGGTTCGGCGGCACCGGAACGCGTGGACTCGACGGCGAACCGCTGCGCCGAACCCCGGATGACACCCAATACACGGTGTTCGACGTCGCCCGCGCCCACGACGGCTGGTGCAACGGCGACGGCTGGCCCGCCGAGAAGCTCACCTTGGTGAAAAAGGCGCGACTGCTCGGCGGCAGGTTCATCGACCACCTCGACTACAGCGACGTGAACATCAACACCGCGCAGGTGCGGTCGCGCGTCGGCAATACGACATACTTGGTCGCGCCGTGACCAGCCCGACCGAGGAGGAGCGTTGGCCGAAGCAGGACTGTGGGTGGCATGGGGAGTGCCGACGAGCGGGCGCGAGCGGGCGGCCTTGGCGCTGCTCATCGAAACCGAGGGCTATCTGTCCGGCCTCCGGGACCAGGGACGTATCGGAGGGTTCGACAGGGTCCTGCTCAAGCCGCAAAGTATCGAGCTGGGTGGTTTCATCCTGATCCAGGGCTCGGTCGCCCAGATCGACGCACTTCGCCGGGATCCGGACTTCGAGGTGTGGCTCAGCCGGGTCCAGCTCGTCGCCGATCAGGTGGGCGTCGTCGACGCCTGGGTGGGCGACGGAATTGCCGAGGCGGTCACCCTCTATGAGAAGGCGCTGGAAAGCCTCGACTAGCGTCTCCGGACTGATTTGCTGACCAAAGTCTGAGCCGAGAAAGCCCTTTGGTCACAGTAACGTTTCGAAAGCCGTGACGATTTAACTATTTGCTCGCCACTTCCGGTACCGATGCGCTTCAATGGCCATGACGACGGGGGGTCGGACAAGGCTGGATCGAAGGGGTTTCATGGGTGCCGCAGCGTATGTCGGTCGAGTCGGCGGTCTAGCCGTCGCAATGGGCGTCGGCTCAGCAGTATTTGCAGGCCAGGGCGTGGCGTGGGCCGGTGAAACCGATTCGTCCCCGTCGACGTCGGCCACCTCAGCAACGTCGGACACCGACGGGGCCGACAGCGACTCGCCGAGCAAGCGGGACACAGCGAAAGAGACCGACCAGGACGACGACGCCGACGAGGCTGAGGACGACGAGGCTGAGGACGACGAGGCTGAGGACGACGAGGCTGACGCCGAGGACGACGAACCCGAGGCCGACGACGAAGACGCCGAGCCGGAGCCCGAGGCCAACGCGGACGCAGAAGACGACGAGACCGACGACGAGACCGAGGCCGAGGCTGAGCCGGAGCCCGACACCTCGTCGGCGCCACCCAAGACCAAGCGGTCGCAGAGTGTCCCGGCGGAGACATCAGCGACCGAGGAGACTTCCGCAACAGAGAAGTCCACGACAACAGAGAAGGCGGCGACCGAACCCACCAAGGCATCCACCGATCCCGCGGTGGCACCGCAGGAGCCGGAGAAGGTCGCGGTGTTCGCCAGCGCGAGCAGCCTGGCCGCGGCGAGCCCGGCCACGGTGTCGCCCCGGGTGGCGGCGCTCCTCTCGGAACCGACGATGTCAGAGCAGGCGCCGAAGCCGAACCTGGTGACCGCGGTCGTGAACGTCGTCAACAGCATGCTGGACTGGGCGCGCCAGAAGGCCGACGCCACCCCGGACAGCCCGGCGCAGCCGCCGTTCCTGTGGGCGCTGATGTCGTTCGCCCGTCGCGAGCTCGAGAACCTCTTCGTGTCGCGCAGCACGGTCAGCGCGGCCAGGACCACTGCCGTGGCGCCGACCAGCCCGGCCCTGACGGCCGACGACGTCACCTCGGCCGCGGTCTTCGTGCCGTACTCGCCGTGGCTCAACCCTCAGGTCAGCCCGTCGACGAACTTCGTCAGCTGGGTGACGGGCAAGAACGTCTACAGCGACAAGACCCTGGCCAACACGCTTGCCCGATACCAGGTTTACGGAACCGACGTCGGCGTCATGTGGGACAACGGTATTCCCGATGACCCGAGCACCCCTGACATCAACGAGAACCAGGTCCTCATCGCCGTCGGCGACACCTTCGGTTCGGCCAACATGAGCGGCAGGTGGATCTACAACACGTTGTTCCGCAGTTCCGACGACGACCTGTCGGACGGCATGACCATCCCCGACGGAGAATGGTTCAACGGCAACATGTTCGGCGGCGCGCCGCTGTCCGAGCCGAACCAGGCGCGGCCCATCATCAACCGCCCGTCCTGGGCGCCCAACTCGGTGACGCTCATCCCGACCGCGGGGATCTCGCTGCCCACGCCCGGCACCGAGTTCGGCGCTACGCAGTACGTCAGCTTCATGTCGGTGTCGAACTGGGGTTCCTCGGGCCGGTGGACCACGAACTACTCGGCCATCGCGTACTCGACGGACAACGGCGAGAACTTCACCGTCGCGCGCGAAAGTGTGCGCTACAACTCGATTTTCAGCGGCAATCGGAACTTCCAGCAGTCCGCCTTCGTCAAGGGCGACGACGGCTACGTCTACATGTACGGGACCCCGAACGGCCGCCAGGGCGCAGCCCACATCGCACGCGTCGCCGAAAAGGACATCCTCGACGTGTCCGAGTACGAGTACTACAAGAAGGCCTCGTCGGGGTGGTTCGGCAGCAGCCCGGCCAGGTGGGTGCAGGGCAATCCGTCGTCGGCTTCAGCGATCATCGGCAAGTCGGGCGGCGCCTGCGGTGCGACCAAACCCGGCAACACCGTCAGCGAGATGTCGGTCCAGTACAACGAGTACCTGGAGAAGTACATCGTTCTGTACGGAGACCAGTCCAACAACATCGTCATGCGCACCTCCGACACCCCTGAGGGTGAATGGTCGGAAGCGACGGTGCTGATGGGCCAGCAGAACGGCGGGATCTACGCGCCGATGCTGCACCCATGGTCACCGTCGACCGTGGGCACCGGTTCGGACCTCTACTGGAACCTGTCGCTGTGGTCGGAGTACAACATCATGCTGATGCGGACCGACCTCACCAAGCTCTGACCTAACTGACGGGCACATCGAGGATCGGGCGATCCACTGCGGCGCCGGGACCGTCGAAGTGCCACCACTCCCCCGCGTACACCGTCAGTCCGCCGGCGGCCATCGCGTCCCGCAGCCGCGCCCGGTTGCCCTGAGCTGCGGCGCTGACCCCGTCGGTGGCCCTGGCGTGACTGCGAGGGGAGAAGTCGTCGAACCCGGTGCCCATGTCCACCAGTCCGTCCGGGCCCGCCAGCGTCACGTCCACCGAACGGCCCGCCTCATGGCTGCGTGCATACGGCCCGGGACGGGCGACCCAGGCCGGGTCGGACACCGCGTCGAACATCACCTGCTGAACGTCGTGCGGGCGGTAACAGTCCCAGAAGACGAGCCGTTCCCCACCCTGTCGCAACAGTTCCGCAGCGGTGACGAGGCCCGCCGCCAGCGACTCGTGCACCAGGCACCTGGCCCCGTCCGGGTACAGCTGGGCGCCGACAAAATTGTCCGCCGTTGCGTAGCGCAGGTCGATCACCGCGTCCGGGATCACGCTGCGAACGTCGACGAAGCCGGCCGCGCGCGCCTCGTCGGAGACCGGCGGTACCGGCTCCGCCGCCACCGTGCTGGTCGCGGCGGCGAGCCCGATGACCGAGCAGCACAGTGCGAGCATCCGCCGGGCAGCCACCATCACTGCACTGTAGGCGGGCATACACTGCGCTCGTGCGCGATGTCCTCGGCGAGTTGCTGGCGGTCTGGCAGGCCGGAGGTACCGCTGGGCTGGCCACGGTGGTGCGCACGATGAAGTCCGCGCCCCGCCCGCCGGGGGCCGCGATGGTGGTCGCACCCGACGGAAGCGTGGCCGGGTCGGTGTCAGGCGGGTGCGTCGAGGCCGCTGTCTACGAGGTCGCCAACGACGTCGTGGCCACCGGCCACCCGGAGCTGCAGAGCTACGGGGTCAGCGACGACGACGCCTTCGCGGTCGGGCTGACGTGCGGCGGCACCATCGAGGTGTTCACCGAACCGGTGTCGCGCAACACCTTTCCGCAGCTGCAGTCGGTGGCCGACGACATCGCCGCCCATCGTGCGATCGCGGTCGCGACCGTCATCGCCCACCCGGACCCGCGTCGGCTGGGACTGCGGCTGCTCGTCGGCGAAGCCACCGCTCAGGGATCCCTGGGGTCGGTCCGCGCCGACGACGCGGTCGCCGACGACGCCAGAGGCCTGCTCGCCGCCGGCCGGTCGGCCGTGCTGTCCTACGGCGCCGACGGCCAGCGTCAGGACGCGGGCATGGAGGTGTTCGTGGCCAGTCACGCGCCACGCCCGCGGATGCTGGTGTTCGGTGCCATCGACTTCGCGGCGGCCCTCGCGCAGCAGGGTGCGTTCCTGGGCTACCGGGTCACCGTGTGTGACGCCCGGCCGGTGTTCGCGACCGCCGCCCGCTTCCCAGCCGCAGAGGATGTCGTCGTCGAATGGCCCGACCGTTACCTGGCCGAACAGGCCGAACAGGGCGCGATCGACGGTCGCACCGCGATCTGCGTGCTGACCCACGATCCCAAGTTCGACGTGCCGGTGCTCGAGGTGGCGCTGCGTCTGCCCGAGGTCGGCTACCTCGGCGTGATGGGCTCGCGGCGCACCCACGAGGACCGGCTGCGCAGGATGCGGGACGCGGGCCTGACCGACACCGAGCTGGCCCGGCTGGCCAGCCCGATCGGCCTGGATCTCGGCGCCAGGACGCCGGAGGAGACGGCGGTGTCGATCGCCGCGGAGATCATCGCGCGGCGCTGGGGTGGAGGCGGCCTGCCGCTTACCGACGTCGAGGGACGCATTCACCACGAGGCGTGACAACCGTGAGACAACAATGGTGGAAATGTCGCTCTCGGATGCGATAACGTCACTCTTCAAGCCTTTAGGAGAGTGTGTCCGCCGGTGGGCAGTTCTTATTGGCCGCGAACGCGCACTTTCATTTTCATGTCCGCCAGTGGGCAGTTTTTCATGTCCGCCGACAGATCTACAACGCCGAGGATATCGACCACGCGCAGGTCGCGATCAAAGCGTTCGAGGTCGACTACGGGGCGAAGTACCCCAAGGCGGTCGCCAAGATCGTGGACAACGCCGACGTCCTCCTGGAGTTCTACAAGTACCCCGCCGAACACTGGGTCCACTTGAGGACTACTAATCCGATCGAAAGTACTTTTGCCACAGTGCGTTTGAGGACGAAAGTGACGAATGGGCCCGGTTCGCGTGCGGCCGGAATCGCCATGGCCTACAAGCTCATCGACGCCGCACAAGCCCGCTGGCGAGCGGTCAACGCCCCGCACCTGGTCGCCCTCGTCCGTGCCGGCGCGGTGTTCCACAAAGGCAAACTGCTCGAACGGCCCGTCGACATCACACCCGACGAGTCCGTCGAATCAACCGAAACGGAGGTCGCCTGAAACAAACCGATCCACAGGTATTGACAATAACTCTAATTGGACTTGTCTACGGTTCAAAGATCCTGACGGGAAGGCACTTTGACCATCCCGGTGAGTCCGGAGACTGCTTGCGCTGAATCACCCCGCTTTTGGTGGGGTGCATCTGTGATCGTAATGGAGTTTCTCGACGGCTTCGGGGGTGAAGTCGTCGAGGTACTCGTGCGGGCGTTCGGTGTTGAACCAACATCACCCACTCGGCGGTCGCCAGCTCGACCTGGTTGACGTCACGCCACGGGCCTTGCCGGCGGATGAGTTCGTTCTTGAACGACCCGACGGTGGTCTCGGCCAGCGCCTTGCCCAGGGCGTCGCCGACCGACCCGACCGAGGGGTCCACACCTTCGTCGATGAGCCGCTGGGTGAACGCCACCGAGGTGTACTGACCGCCAATCAACGGAAGCTCAGGCCTTCGAACTCGCCCGAGGTACGCCAAGCCTTGATGTACTTCAGATAAGCAGTTGGACCCTTCGGGTACCCAAGGAGCAGGTCGAGGCCAGGCCCGCTTGGCTGACCCTCGTTGTTGTAGTAGCCGGGGGTACAGTCCGGCGATCCGACAAGGCTGTCTGGCCCCGATCGCACCAGCTCGGTCCAAGCGTTCTCTGCGCTTTCGGTGACCTCGACCTCCGAGAAGCCCTTGTCGACTGCATGTTTGATTACCGTGGCGATCGTCGCACCCGACTCGACGAGGTTGTGCGGAACATTGGAGATGAGGTTCGCGCCGTGCGCGGCTTGCGCAATAAAGAGGTTGGGAAACCCGTGCGTGTGGATGCCATGCTTGGTTCGCATTCCTTCTGCCCAGTGCTCCGAGAGCCTTCTTCCGTCTCTCCCGGTCGGATCGAACCCCATCCGCTGGGTGTGGCTTGTGCCCACCTCAAAACCTGACGCGTAGATGATGCAGTCGACTTGGTAGTCGACGCCGTCGACAACTACCGCGTCGTGGGTGATCCTCTCGACTCCCTTGCCATCGGTGTCGACCAGTTGAACGGTCGGCAGGTTGTAGGACTGCAGATATTCGTCGTGGAAGCACGGGCGTTTGCACAGTTGGCGATACCACGGCTTGAGCTTGCCGGCGGTGTCGCTGTCGCAGACTACGGCATCTATCCGGGCGCGGATCTCTTCCATCTTCTCGAAATCGGCGTCCTCAAATTCCCGCAGTATGGCCTCAGCGTTCAACTCGTCGGGTGGCAGCGACAGGATTCTATTAAGCACTCTGTGGGCCAGGTCAGTCCAGCCGTCCATGACGAGATCCTCAGAACACAGTTCGCCGCTTTGGTTGGCAGCGAAATTTTCTAGCCAGCGTTGCTGCCATCCTGGCTCGGCGATTTGGGCGAACCATTGCGGATCGGTTGGGACGTTGTCTCGCACATCGACCGAGGAAGGGGTTCGCTGGAAAACATAAAGCTGCTGGCATGCCTTCGCCAGGTGGGGAACGCATTGCACAGCCGTGGCACCTGTTCCGATGATGCCGACTCGCTTGTCGGCGAGCTGATCCATGGGGGCACCGGAGGGATCGCCGCCGGTGTAGCCGTAGTCCCACCGGCTGGTATGAAATGATCGGCCGTTGAAGGACTCGAGCCCAGGGATGCCAGGCAGTTTGGGCACGTGTAGCGGCCCGGGCCCGATCACGACGAATTGGGCGCTGAACTGGTCGCCGCGATTGGTGCCGATATTCCACTGGGACCGTCCGCTATCCCACCTGAGTTCGGTGATTTCAGTGTGGAACAGCACGTCGTCGTACAGCCCGAAGTGCTTGCCGATCCGGCGGCAGTGCGACAAAATTTCCGGGCCATGCGCGTACTTCTCAGAAGGCATGTGCCCGGTTTCCTCCAGCAGCGGCATGTAGACGAGCGACGCCGTGTCACACTGCGCACCCGGATAGCGATTCCAATACCAGGTTCCTCCGAAATCGCCGCCCTTCTCGATCATGCGCACGGTTCCTACACCGGCCTGCTTGAGGCGAGCACCTGTCAAGAGCCCGGCGAAGCCACCACCGATGACTGCGATCCGGACGTGGTCCCTCTGCGGTTCGCGGCTGACAACCGGGAGGTACGGGTCGGCAAGGAAGCCGGCGAATCGACCCACGGTGCGCACATATTGGTCATTGCCGTCCGGCCGCATCCGCTTGGCTCGCTCCGTGGCGTACTTTTGCCTGAGCGATGACTTGTCGAGCGTGTTCACTTATGCATTTCCGCGAGCGATCCGGCCTTTTCACGATGCATGTCTTTCTACCTACCTATCTATCTATCTATCTATCTACCTATCGATCCATCGATCGGATGGTTCGCTACGCGAATTACGGGTGTTGCTTCGTGTCAGGCAGTTGCCACCACGCTGAACTTCGCTGAGACCGCGCAGCTCTCGGACACGACCGCCGAAAATGTTCGAACCCCCATACGACCGACGAACCGTCAAACCACTCAACCCCACGCTTCATTATCGATACCAGGTGCTGTGATCTGGCTCTGTACCCGCAGCTGGCGCGGCAGGTACGGCCCTGGTGCTGGTGCACATAGGCATCACGCTGACCGGTGGTCTGCAGAGGACGACCACGTAATCGGTAGCGATTTGTATCCGCGGATAGGTCCTGATTCCATGCGGGTCGGTGCGACCGTCGGGTCCAGTTCCCATCCGGGCATCCGGTTGATCATCAGCGACAGGGCGATGCGGGCTTCTAGGCGAGCCAGTGAGGCGCCGAGGCAGAAATGCACACCATGCCCCAACGCGACCTGGTGATCTTGTTTGCGAGCGACGTCGAGACGGTCCGGGTCCGGGAAAACCCGCTCGTCGCGGTTCGCGGAGCCGAAGAGAAGCAAGACCGTCTGGCCGGCACGCATTGTCTCTCCGTGGATGACTACGTCGCGGGTCAGGGTGCGCGATAAGCCCTGGACTGGAGAGTCGTATCGCAGCAACTCCTCGACCGCGCCCGGCAGTAGGCGTTCGTCGGCGGCGAGGAGCGCCCGCTGGTCAGGGTGGGCGGCGAGCTGAGCTGCGGCGTTGCCGAGCAGGTTGGTGGTGGTCTCATGGCCGGCGATGAGCAAGAGCAGACAGAATCCGAGGAGTTCTGAGTCGCTCAACTTCTCGCCGTCGACCTCCGCTTGCACGAGTGCCGTTATTAGATCATCACCAGGTGTCTGGCGACACCGTTCGATCACGTCGCCAAAATATTGGTACAGATTGCCGAGCGCGACCAGTGATGACTCCCGGTTCTCCCGCGACGTCGGGTCCCCCTCGGCAAGGGCGGACGACCATTCCCGGAACTGCGTTCGGTCCTCTCGGGGCAACCCTAGTAAGTCGGCGATCACGATCGCTGGCAGTGGACCCGCGAAGTCACGAACGATATCGCAGTGACCACCATCCGATCCCTTCAAAATGGAGTCAAAAAGCCCACCGGCGAGCTCCTCGACGGCGGGTTCAAGCGCCGCGATCCGGCGCGGAGTGAACCCTCGGCTGATCAGTTTCCGCAGGGCAGTGTGGCGTGGCGGATCCATCATGATCATCATCGGCAGCAACGTATCCGCCATGTCCATGCCCTCGGCGCCCGGCTCGCTCGTGGGGAACACTCCTTTGCTGGAGGAGAAGGTTTCCCAATCGTGCAACGCGTTGTAGACGTCGTCATAGCGGCTCAGCACCCAGAACCCCCGCCGCTCACACCAGTAAGCCGGATGGTGCTCGCGCAATGTGCGGTAGACCGGATACGGATCGTGCTGCACCTGCGAGTCAAAGGGGTCATAGATTTCTTCCATGACGTCGTCCATCGAAGCCTCCAGTCGCCGACTTAGCTTGGCCGTATCCGGGAATATGGGATACTTTCGACCAACTGTCTCACCATCGCTAGCGAATGGCAAGGAGGGTGGATCGATGTCGAAGGTCCACGCGGCGCCGGGAACCGGATTCACCACGGTGAACGAACGCTACCTCGACGCCACGTTGAGAGCCTTTCTACGCTACGGGGTCAGTCGGACACGCATGACCGACATCGCAGCCGAAGGCCGGATATCCCGCACCACCGCGTACCGCGTGTTGGGCACCGTCGAGAAGGCAGGGCACTTGTTGTTGGACCGGGAGTTGCAGTCACTTCTACGGACGGTGACCGGAGACCTTGAGTCCGCGGGCAACGGCACCGACGTGATCGCGGCCTGCGCGGCCTCAATGGCCCATGTGGAGGGCCATCCCCTGTTTCGGAAGGTTCGCCAAGACGAGCCGGCCATCATTGGCGAATGGATCGTCCGCTTGACGACACCAATCATCGACACGGTCACGGCTGCGCTCCTGCCGTCGTTCAGCGCGCTCGCGACCCGTGGAATTGTTCGGGCGCAATGCAACAAAGACACGGTAGAGATGCTGGTTCGGGTCGGCATGACATGTGTCTTGTCGCCACCGAGAGGCGGTTACGAGTCGCCGTTATACGAAATCTTTTGCGGCCACGTCACAAGTTGTTGAGAGTTACACAACCGCCGTCGGCACGCAGACACGCCGTAATGGAATCGCAGATATGTCCAGGCGATCCACCGCGCGCTGCCGCCCCCATCCCGAGGGCACGCGGCAACGGCTCATCGAGGTCTGCCCGAAGGCCTGGTCTACGACACCTACGCCGCGCATGGTCGGGCGCCTTGGTCCATCCCGCTGGGCGTGCGAATGAGCGCGCCTGGACGTGGCAGACCTCTGGTGCTGCCTGCTGCGCGGCTACCTAGCGAACCTTGGTCGCTAGGACTTTAATGGTGTGTCCCGGATTAGTGGTGTGTCCCCGATTAGCTAAATCGGCGTGATGTAGTTAATCAGCCATTTGCCGTCGACCTTGTGATAATCGACGCGCAATCGGCTGCCGTCGTAGATTGATTGGCGCGACTTGTCGGTGACTGTGCGGTTGAGGTACACCATCACCGACGCCGAACTACGTTGGGCGGTTAGCACTCCCACGCCCACGACGTTGGCCTGGCTGACCACCTGCCGCTCCCTGACCTGCGGGATGATGTCGTTGTTCGCGCGCCGTTCGAATTCGCGCCGGTATTCGGGTGTCAGCATCGATTGGGCGTCGGTGAGGCTGCGTTCGACGGTCTGGTAGTCGTAGCTGAACACCGCGGGGATCTGCCTGGCGGCCAGCGGCGCGAGTTCGCTGCGCGTCGACTGTTCAGCCCGCAGCTCAACCCGATTCCAGTACATCCAGCCGGCCGCGCCGGCAAGTCCGACGAAAGCAATCGCCATCGTCACAGCAACCACCCCAACTAATCCTGAGGCCCACCGCCGCATCAGTTACCCCCGTCGGGGTACTTCAGGTCGTACCCTGTCATGCGGCCGTCGTCGTCCTCGTGTACGACGACCCGCATGCGGTAGGCCTGGGAGGGCTTGTTCACGCCGTCGATGTCGGTCACAGTGACACGCACGGCCACCAGAACGGAGGCGTTGTTGGCGACGTTGTCGATCGCCTCGAGTGCCGCGCCGCTGATGACCGCCTCAGAAGTGGCTTGGGTGTCGCGGAACATCGCCTTGAGGTTTTCGACATTGTTATTTTGGCTGAGCATGTCGCGCAGCGGTCCACTGGTGCCGCTGACGAACCGGCCGACGCTGTCGTCGATGGTGTCCTGGGTGAAGCTGAACATGTTGACGACCGTCTGCGTGGCAGTGTCGACGAACCGCTGATTGCGCGCCTGCTCAGCCTGGGCCTGGTTCTGCTGAATGGCCAAGACAGCAACCACAGCTGCGACGGCGACCGCTGCGACGAAGCCGAACGCCAACGCCATAAAGACAACTAGACGCCGATTCGCGGGCCGACGCTGCGGGCGTCCGGCTGTCCTGCCGCGTCTACTGGAGGGGGCCGCGGTCGACGGCGTGAGGCGGATCGCGGTGGTGGCCTCCGCGTTGCCGTTCGCTGGGCCGGCGGCTCGGGATGCGCGACGGCGAACTGCACTTTTCGGCAATGAGGGATTTGTTGCCATCTATATATGCCGTGGATCGATCATAAGGTCCACCCAGTTCTCTGCCGGCCGCATGTTCGCGGCGCCCGGTACGTACACGCCGGTCGCGCCGGCAGGGTCGATGAATGTGCCGTTCTGGTCGTACGTGCCGTACGCTGCTCCACTCGCTGTTGGTGGCAAAACGGTGTCGGATGGCGGCAACGCGTTCGGGTCCGGCGGCGGCGCGGGAGCTGGCCCGGAGGGTGCCGCCAGGGGCGGGTACGGCCCTGGCGGCAGGGGAGGGGGAGGTGGCCATGCGTCTGGGTAAGGGGCCGGCGGTATCCACGCCGTCAGCGGGGGCGGTGGCGGACCGGCGTTAGGCGGTTCTTGGACGGGCCATGGTTGATGCGGCTCAGGGCCTGGGCCTGGTGCTAATCCGGGCGGCAACGCTCCCGGCGGCGCCGGGGCTCCCGGTTCGGGATCTGCCTCCGGCGGGATGTAAGGAAACTTATTGGGTGGCAGAATATTCCGCGGATCCTGAAC
>NZ_JBAUJB010000146.1:0-6383 GCF_049683355.1 Mycobacterium sp. | reverse complement strand
TGGCACCTGATGGACCGTGCCGTGGCCCGCGGCCTGGCCGCCAAACCGCTGAACGTACCGGCCCACGTCGGGGTCGATGAGAAGGCGGCCGGGAAAGGACAGGACTACATCACCGTGGTCTCCGATCTGGACGCCGGCACGGTGGAATATATCGCCGACGAGCGCCGACAGGCCAGCCTGCGGCGTGCCTCACTGAGTTTGAGCGCGTGGCCGGCGGTGGTGCCTCACCTATTTTGAGCGCGTGGTGCGGAAGGCTTGCCCGATGTGGAAGGCAAGATCGATATGGATGCGAGGCACCTCGCGCGCCCAGGGGCAAATGTCGACACTCTCGATACCGAGAGCCTTCATGCTGGCTTCCGCCACCAGAGCGCCCGCGACGATCTGTGGGGCCCGATCGGCGCTCACCCCTTCCAGTTCCGCACGGTCAGACGCGGTCATCCTAGAGATGAAATTTATGAGTTGCCGAAGACCGGCCGCCGTCAGCGTTCTCTTGACCCGTGGCCCGGCCCCCGACGGCGCGGCGCCGGTCAACCGGGCCAGCGAGCGGAACGTCTTCGATGTCGCGACGGCCAGATCGGGACTGCCGGCCTCCGAGATCACCGTTCCGGCCTCCGACAGCTCGTTGGCCAGCCAGTCGCGCAGCATCGCGACCCGCCGCCGGCCGGGCGGATCCTCCGGCAGCCACTCCCGCGTCATCCGGCCCGCACCGAGCGGCAGCGACATCGCGACGTCGGGCTCCTCGTCGACGCCGCTGGACAATTCCAGCGAGCCGCCGCCGATGTCGATGTTGATGATGCGGCCGGCGCTCCAGCCGTACCACCGGCGCACCGCCAGGAACGTCAGCCGGGACTCGTCGACGCCGGTGAGCACGCGCAGCGCCACACCCGTCTCCGACTTCACCCGGGCCAGCACGTCCTCGGAGTTCTTCGCACGCGCACCGCGGAGGTCGCGAACGCCATCAACTCCGAACATCCGGAGCTGGTGGCGATCTTGGCGAACTCGTCGATGGTGCCGATCAGCTTGTCTGCGCCCCGGCGGGTGAGCTTTCCCGAATGGTCGATGGCCTCCGCCAGCCGTAGCGACGCCTTGGTGGAACTCATCGGGGTCGGGTGCCCGCCGCGGCGCGCATCCACCACCAGCAGGTGAACGGTGTTGCTGCCCACGTCGAGCACGCCTAATCGCACCCAACCAACCTAATGGGTCTACCGTGGGAGTTTGTGAGCGCATCAAGCATGCTCACCACGGACGGTGCCCGTTGGACCTCGAGCCGTACACGCTGAGCATCGCCTGTGGCCACGGCCTCGTCGCCCGCGTCGGCGAAGCCGTGATGTACATCGCCGACACCGACGTTCCGCCGGATCCGCTGCTGGCAGCCATTGACGCGGTTGCGGATTCCGCGAACCCCGGAGCGGCGCTCGCGCATCTGCTGGCCACCGTCGTCCTTGGCGCCGACGGCATCGGCGCGCCGCCCTTCGGCGTCGTCGCGGCGACCGACGACGGACTGATGGTGCTGGTACGCCAGCGGGTGTCCGCCGAGATCGCCACCGCGACAGACACTCACCGGCTGTCCGGCGAGCGCGCCTTCACCTGGGTCGACGAAGTCGTTCGTCACCCGGTCCGGTCGATCACGGTCGCCGATGTGACCGCAGCGGGCCTGTCGGCGTGCCCGCACACGGACCTGCGCGCGGGCGTGGTGCCCGGCGGTGGATTCATCCTTCACTCGACGACCGCGCCGCGCGAAGCCCCGGAACGGATTGAAAATACTGTGGCACAGTCGATTCCGGTTCAGGAAACTACCGTACGCACCCAGCCGTCGATCGGTATCGCGTCAGGGCGAACGCCTGCGGCGGAAACGTCGGCACAGGCCCCCGTCGCCGGCTATCTGGGCACTGAGGACGGCGCGGTATACCCGTTGGACCGCAACTACGTCATCGGCCGTGACCCCCTGCGCGACGATGCCGTGCGCGGGGCGGTGGCCACGCCGATCGTCGTCCATCACGACCAGCACGTCTCGCGAGTGCACGCCTACGTGACCATCGGGGGTTCTACTGTATTCGTGCGCGATGCCTCTACTCCGGCCGGCACATTCATTGCCGCACCGGGGGCGCCCGATTGGACCCTAATCGGCACGGGGCCGACAGAACTCGAGCCGGAGTGGAGCCTGCGGGTCGGCGAACAGATCCTGACCTATCACACCCAGGGATGAGCTCAATCCCCTGCAGGAGGCGCGCGAACACCCCGAAGGGCGATGGATCGCCGAACACGTCGCGGTGATCATTCTTGTGTACGCAACCGCGCACAGCTTCGCCAGAACACAAGGAGTTCGACATGTTTCACACACTCGCGCGTTCAGCTGCCATTGGCCTGTTCGCCCTGGGCGCACTTCTCGGCGCGCCCGCAACCGCATTCGCGCACACCCATGGCCCGGTCGTTGACGGCGATTACATGGACGACGACCTGCCGCCGTCGGTCGCCGTGTTCCAGCACCCCCGCGACCTGACCTACTGCCCGCCCGGCTTCCACGTCGCCGATGACGCGATCCAGATTCCCGGCGTGCCCAAGGGATGCGAGCTCTCGATCCCCCTCACCGCGGTGCCGCCGGCCGTTCTCGGTGGCGGTCACGAGGTGGAGCTGGAGATCCGTGCGGGGAACTGAGTCGCCCCCACACCGCCTCACGTCGAGCCGGCGTGAGGCGGTCTTCTCCCGCCCTTCTCCCGCCTCCCCCGACCGAGTGAAGGCAACCACACCCACGGGCCGTGCGAATCCCCTGCTCGAGCGATGTGTTGCGCTCAGCACAGCTGCGAAGCTTGGTACGTGCCCAACCGGGTGTATGAGCAAGAATTCGAGGAGTTCACCATGTTGCACACACTCGCCCGCGCAACCATGATCGGGATCGTCGCCGCAGGCGCGATCCTCAGCGCATCGGGTGTCGCGGTCGCCGACACGCAGGATGGATCGGCACCGACCATGCACACCGTCGCGGTCAAGCCAGGCATCGTGAGCGTGATGGCAATCACCCCGCGGCCGGCCCCACTTCCACCCAGCGGCGCGGTCATGCATACCGACGACTGGATCGCCAACGGCTGACCGAGACCGACGCCTAGACTGAGTAGCCGTGAGGCAGTCATGAGCCTTGGGCCCAGCCCCGCTCTGCAGTTCACCGACGAGCACGGCTACGCGCGTGAGCACAGTCTCGACACGGCCGCGCGGATCGTCATCGGTCGATCGCCTGACGCCACTATCCCTCTGCTGGCCGACAGCAGCGTGTCGCGCCTGCACGCGATCATCGAATGGGTGGACACCCACTGGACGGTGATTGACGACGGGTTGTCCCGCAACGGCACCTTCGTCAACGGTGAGCGGCTCAACGGCCGACGCCCGTTGCACCCCGGCGACAAGATCCGCATCGGCGAATGCATCTTCACCTATCGTGACGGCACCCGCCCAGCCCAGAACACGACGAGCGTGGCGGGCGAGATTCCCACCCGCAGTTCCCTCACCGAGGCGCAGCTAAGAGTGCTCCTAGCGCTCTGCCGGCCGTGCAAGGGCGGCTCCCCCTACGCCGTCCCGGCATCGAATCAGCAGATCGCCGACGAACTGTACGTGAGCGTCGAAACGGTGAAGACCCATCTGCGGGCCCTGTTCACCAAATTCGGTTTGGACGGAAACACCCTGCACAACAAGCGAGCCCGGCTGGTCGAACGCGTCATGCTCAGTGGAGTGGTCACAGACCGGGACCTGTGACTTGCTTCAACGCGCTCCAGTCACCTGCCCGCAGCGCAGCCAGCGCATCGGCGGTGACCGGTAGCCGGTTGCGTACCGCCTGACGGGCCGCAGCGACGTCGCCGGGATGGTGGCCGAGGACGGTAGCGCCCACCACATGCCCACCACCGGACACCACCAGCCGCCGGTACGACCCGGCCGCGGGCCGGTCGACCACAATGACTTCGTCGGTTGGCGCTGTCGTCATCCTCCCAATCGAGAACAGTTCCAGATCAACGCCTTTCAAGATCGTCGCCGGTGTCTCGGCGGCCAGCACCCTTTCGCCGCCGAGTGCATTGACTGCGGCCGCCTCTGCTTGCTCAGTCGCGATCGGCCACAGTCCGAATACCTGTCCGCCGTGCTCGGCGACGTCGCCGGCGGCATACACGCCGGGGATCGGCGTCTGCATCCGGTCGTCGACCAACACACCGCGATTGACCGGGATGCCCGCGTCGCGAGCCAGCTCGATGTTCGGGCGGATTCCGACCGCGGCAAGGAACACATCGCATGGCACGGTCCGACCGTCCTTGAGCAGCGCCCCGGTCACCGCGGGCGATCCGAGCACCCGCGCCGTCTCGGCCTTGCGAAGTATCTCGATGCCCGCCCTGGCGAAGTGCTGGGCGACTAGCTCCGAACACCGCGCGTCGATCTGCTTGGCCAGCAGCCGTTCGCCCCGCTCGAGCACGGTGACCCGCAGGCCCAGCCGGTGCAGCGAGTAGGCGGCTTCCAGGCCGAGCAGGCCGCCACCGGCCACCACCGCCCGACGGCAGCCGCGGTGCTGCGTGTAAGCCCGAATACCGATGGCGTCGCCCGCTTCTCGCAGCACGAAGCTGCCAGGACAATCCAGGCCGTCGAGTGCGGGAACCCACGCGCTCGCACCCATCGCCAGAATGAGGCGATCGTAGGGCAGCGTCTCCCCGGTGCCGAGAACGACGCGGCGCCAAGGTAGGTCGATCCGGGCGGCATGGGTGTTCAGCCACGCCGTGACGCCGTGCTCGTCGTACCACTTTTCAGGCAGCAGGTACAGACCTTGCATCGCTGATCGGCCGTACACCAGCCGGGAGATGCCCATCCTGTTGTAGAGCGCGTGCGGCTCCCGCCCCACGACGTGTATCTCGCAATCGGGATGACCTCGACGGATGAAGTCCGCCGCGGTGACTCCGGCGATGCCGTTGCCGATGACCACCACGCTGACGATCGACCGGTCGTAGCGAGTCGGCGTCGCGTCGTCGCCGACACCGGGTTCGGGGGTCAACGACACCTTCACGGTGCCTGCCGTGATCCGGGCGCAACACGCCATCCGGGTGGACTTTGAAAGGCCCAGCCGCTGCAGGGTTTTCACCTCGTCCTGCTCCAGCGGCGACAGCTGGGACATACCGTCGAGCACTTCGACCGGGTCGGCCCCGCACACGCCCATGCGGCAGCCCGCCTCGAGGGGTTGCCCGCCCTTCTCGGCTGCGTCCAGCAAGCTCATTCCCGCATCGATGGCGACCGTCGCGCCGTCCGGTTCGAAACACACCCGCGCGCCGACACCCCCGGTGGCCTGCCCGGCCGCGCGCGTGCCCGGCGCCCGCAGCAGTACCGGTTCGGTCCGCGCGCCGGTGGTCAGTGCGAATTGCAGTTCGCTGACCCTGGTGCGTGCCACCCACAACACCGTCACACCGGCCACCGTCGCACTGATCACCCAGCCCAGCCAGAGCGCCTCCAGGCCGGCGACCTCCGCCAACGACGTGACGAGGACGGGTCCGGCGAACCAGTAGAAGATATTGAGGGCGATCGCGGCGAAGGTCACCGCGACCATCGCCGGACTCAGCGGTGTCGTGGCTTCGACCGCAAAGAACAACCCCACGCTCACGAGGACGAAAAGTCCTAGCAGCAGATACCTTTGGGGAATCGTCGTGCCCACCTGGCCGCTGAGCGTGAAGAAGCCGAGCACGAAGCCCGGCAGCGCGGCGACGAACAGCTTTCGCGGCGCGCTCCAGCCCGGATCGGGGTCCGCCATATCGGCCTGATACGCCGCCCGTGGCTTGAAGTCATAGCAGTTCTTGGCGCATCCGACGCACGTCGGGCAGTGGGCGTTCGGCACCGTCACGAACGGCGTCTGCCCGTAGGCGCGCTGCAGCGGCAGCAGCGGACAGATGCTCGAGCACCAGCCGCTCTTGCCCTTGAACACCCAGCCGCCGATGAATGCCAGTGCGACCGCAGCGGCGAGCACGCTACCCATCGCGGGGCCGCTGTCGTCCAACCCGGCCAGCCGCGCCCCGGCGATGCCGAAGAACAGCGTGATCGCGATCAGATAACCCCGGTTGCGCAACCAGCCCGGCGGGTTGATCCTGCGACCGAAGCCCAGCACCCGGGGTAGCTGGTTCGAGGCCGCCAGTGGACAGACGTTGCGCCACAGCCCTGGGGCGATCAGGAACAGGCCCGGCCAGAGCGGCACGATGACACCGAAGAAGATGAACAGGCCGGCGTGCGGGCGCACGAACATGGTGACGATGAGGGCCAGCAGCACCGCGACGCTGCCGACCCGGATCACCCGCCACACGGGTACCGGCACCCTCGTGGGTAACTCCGTGTAGTCGGGGAACAGGTTCCGCACGCCGGTCCGGTCGATACCAAGC
>NZ_JBAUJB010000145.1:0-3015 GCF_049683355.1 Mycobacterium sp. | reverse complement strand
CTGGTGGAGGACGGAAACCCGCGGTACTGGGAGGGCGACGAATGCCCGCCGGGTCTGTTGATGACGCTGAGCTTCAACCCCCAATGGACCCCCGAGCACCTCCACCGCGAGGACTCGCTGTTCGCATTCAGCGTGCCCTTGCCCGGTCACCACATCATCAATGCCTCCACCACCACCGAGCTGGAACGCCGGCCACGGATCGGCGACCACGTGTGGACCGTCGACGAGATCGTCTCGGTCTCGCCGGAGAAGACCACCCGTCTCGGCACCGGGGTGTTCATCACCTCTCTCACCACCTACGCCGACCAGCATGACAAGGTCATCGCGCGCAACACCAACGTGCTGTTCAGGTACGACATCACCGGTGGCGACCACCTGGGCCGAACTGAGGAGCAGCCATGACCAGCACCCCGACGGCGACACTACGGTTCGACGACGTCGCGGTCGGCGACGAGATCACCCCGGTCTCGATCCCGGTCACTTACAAGCGGGTCTGCATGAATGCGGCGTCCACCTGGGACTGGTTCCCTGGCCACCACGATCCCGAGTACGCGCGCAGCCAGGGTCAGCGGACGATCTACCTGTCGACACTGTTCTTCCACGGCTTCATCGACCGCGGCCTCGGCGACTGGGCCGGTCCCGATGCGCTGCTCCGTCGTCGCAAGATCTCCATGATTAAGTCGATCTACCCGGGACAGACCGCAACCCTCACCGGTCGCGTCATCGGCAAGCGCGAAGTGAACGGCACGAGCCTGATCGACCTGGAGCTCATGGTCAGCAGCGAGGAGGGGCCGTGTGTGCCCAGCGAGGCGACTCTGCAGCTCCCGACCGGATAGGCGTGCTCAATGAGCTCGAACGAGCCGTCAGACTTCGCCTCAGCCGAAACGGCACCCAGCCGTCGGCTGGCCACCCTGTGTCGAGCAACATGCCGAACCTGACGCGGAGCGGACGTCGGTGGCGGTGTGCGGTCACCGCCACCCCAGGCCAGCGATTGTTAGTCACTGCTAACGTCTTGACCCATGCCAGCACCACTCGCGACGCTCGCCGGATTCTCCGAGGTCACGCCCGGCCGTCTCGACCGCCCCTTCCTGGACTTGCACCTCGAGTCGGCCGTCGCCGCCCTGCGTGATGCGGGGATGGAGAGCTCTGATATCGACGGGCTGATCTGCGTGGGTTCCATGATGGGCGAGTCCATCGAGCACACGTTCCTGTCCGAGGAGATCCAGGACTCTCTCGGGCTCCACGAGCTCGGGTTGCAACTCGGTGTCCAGCTGGGCGGCGGGAGCCACCTCGCGATGCTCGGTGTCGCGACGCGAGCGATCCAGGCCGGTCAGTGCTCGGCAGTCCTGTGCGTGTCGGCCGGGGTCTTCCCGCCCATCCGTGACGTCGGCCGGCGCCTGATGACGATGACCTGCCATCCGGATTACGAGCTTCCCTACGCGCCGTCCATCCCCACCCTGTACGGGTTGATCGCGCAGTCGTGGCTCGACGAGGTCGGGCAGGGTCGCGAGGTGTTCGCCGAGGCCGTGGCCGCCCAGCAGGAATGGGCGCTGGCGCATCCGACCGCCATCGGCGCCGACGCCGGGAGGTTCACCGTCGAGCAGGTGCTCGACGCGCGGCACATCGCCGGTCCGTTCGGCTACCTCGACTGCTCCATTCCGTGCGAGGGTGGCGGCGCCTTCGTCGTCGTCTCGCCGGATCGGGCCGCACACCTGCCGCACCGAGCGGTGCACGTGGTCGGCATCGGGGAGGGCCATACCCACGGGTTCCTCACCTCGATGCCCGATCTTTCGCGGACCGGCGCGGTCCGCTCCGGCGCCACCGCGTTCGCCCAGGCCGGCATCACCCCCGCCGACATCCAATTAGCGCAGCTCTACGACGCGTTCAGCTCCAACCCGCTGATGCTGCTCGAGGAGCTTGGCCTCGCCGAGCGCGGCAAAGCCGTCGAGCTCTACCGGGAAGGCGCCACCCGTCCCGGTGGGCGGCTGCCAGTGAACACCAACGGCGGGCTGCTGCGTTTCGGCCACTCCGGCACGGCCTCGGGAATCTGCGGGATACTGGAGGCCTACCAGCAGATGACCGGCCGCGCGGCCGGCATCCAGGTCGGCCAGGCCGACCTCGGGGTCGTCCACGCCTACGGTTCCATGCTCTGCAGCCACGTCACCGTCATCCTGGAGGGGTCATGACCACCGAGACAATCAATTTCGCGGAGGCGCCGTCGTGACCGCCACCTACCTGGAGGGGTTGGCCGATCCGGCGGTCCTACCCCGCATCGATGATGTCAACCGCGGCCACTTCGAGGCGGCGGTCCGGGGGCGCCTCGCCGTACGCGAGTGCACCGCGTGCGGGCTGCTGTTCCACTACCCGCGCCCGTTCTGTCCCCGCTGCCACTCCGCCGAGCTGACGTGGACCGAACTGTCCGGCAACGCGACCGTGCTCGTCGCCGCAGTCGTCAGCCGTCCCCCGTGGAACGACCTACCCCGATCGGCGCCCTACCCGGTCGTCGTGGTCCGCCTGGCCGAGGGCCCGCAGATGCTCTCCACCGTGGAGGGCTGCGACCCCACCACAGTGGTTGCGGGGATGGCGGTGCGTGCGGCGTTCGAGCGCGTCGGTGACATCGGCATCGTTCGATTCGTCCCCGCTTGAGTGCCCTGAACCGATCCGGCGAGAGGACCACCCCGCCCATGGATCACGACCTGGACGCCAACATCATCAACCGGGTCCAGTTCGGCAAGTCCGGCGGTGAAACGTCGCCCCCACCGTGACATCGAAGCCGGGGCGTCGTGCTGACCGAAGAGGACCTGATCGCCGCCGCCCGCACCCGGCTGTCGGGGTTCAAGGTGCCCAAAGCCGTGCTGTTCACCGACGCCATGCCGCACACGGCCGCCGGCAAGATCCAGAAGAACGTGCTTCGCGAGCGCTACCGCAGCTACTTCGAGAGCTGACGCACCGGTCGCCCGAGTAAGGCCGATCGACGCTCGTTTCTGGTCATCGTGAGAACCTGCCGGGTAACGT
>NZ_JBAUJB010000144.1:0-1697 GCF_049683355.1 Mycobacterium sp. | reverse complement strand
GCATCCCGGTGGCCTCGGCGGCGGTGGTGGCGCTGGCGTTGCCGGGCGGAACGCCGCTGCCCGAGCAGTCCGGAGTGCTGGTCGCCGGCCCGGGGCGGTTGCGCGCCAAGGCTGTGACGTTGTCATCGCGCAAGTGGGGGCGGCGCGGCAACTTCGAGATGGTGCGGCTGTCGTTCGGACGGTTCGGTGACGCCGCCGAAACCCACGCTGCGCGCGCCATCGGTGACGAGGAGTTGCTGACATGGTCGGGGCAGGACCTCGAAACGCTGTTCGGCATCTCGGCCGAGCCGGTCGAACACCGGGTGGCCCGCTGGATCGATGCGATGCCGCAGTACGGGCCGGGCCACGCCGACGTCGTCGCCGAACTGCGGGCCGGCCTGCCTGCCGGGCTGGCGGTGGCCGGCTCGTACCTGGACGGGATCGGGGTGCCTGCCTGTGTGGCGGCCGCGACGCGGGCGGTGGCCGGGCTGGTGGTCGCCGGAGGCTGAGCCGTGCCCGTGGCACGATAGGCGCATGGCCAAGCTCGACTACGACGCCCTCAACTCCACCATCCGCTACCTGATGTTCTCGGTGTTCTCCGTACGGCCGGGCGCGCTGGCCTACGACGACGATGCGCGGGCGGCCGTCGTGGAGGAGACCGCCACCTTCCTCAAGCAACAAGAGGACAACGGCGTGGTGGTGCGCGGTCTCTACGATGTCGCCGGGATGCGCGCCGACGCGGATTTCATGATGTGGACGCACGCCGAGAACGTGGAGGCGTTGCAGGCGACGTACTCGGATTTCCGGCGCACCACCGCGCTCGGGCGTGCGTCGACGCCGGTGTGGAGCAACGTGGCGCTGCACCGGCCGGCCGAGTTCAACAAGAGTCACATCCCGGCGTTCCTGGCCGGCGAGGAGCCGGGTGCCTACATCTGCGTCTACCCGTTCGTCCGGTCACTGGAGTGGTATCTGCTGCCCGACGACGAGCGGCGCCGCATGTTGTCCGAGCACGGGATGGCAGCGCGCGGCTACAAGGACGTGCGGGCCAACACGGTGCCCGCGTTCGCGTTGGGTGACTACGAGTGGCTGCTGGCATTCGAGGCCCCGGAGCTCCACCGGATCGTCGACCTGATGCGCGACCTGCGTGCCACCGACGCTCGCCGGCACGTGCGCGAGGAGACACCGTTCTACACCGGGCCGCGGGTGTCGGTGGAGAAGCTGGTCACCGCGCTGCCATAGGCACCTTTGCTGGAACGATTCCGCGCGCTGGCTCTCGGCAGCCCTCGCAAAGTTGGCCAGGCTCACCTTGCTGGGATAGCCCTCCGCTGGGACCGCCTGTTCCAGCTCGCTTGGGGGATCTGGCAAAGACAGACTCACATTGTCGTTGTGGTCTCTTTACCGGATACGCATTGCTAGCATCGGCCGATGCCGAACCTCCGGGGGGTGGCGGCGGGCGTTGTGGCGATCGGCGCCGGGTACGCAACCTAATGGGTGTTGATCAGCGTGTCCTTGACGGGGATTCTGTCTCTGGAGCGGGAGGCTGATCACCGAGCCGCCGGCCGGTGAGCACCGTTGCCGCCTGGAGTGATGGTCAACTCCTAAAGCTAGATCGTGCCCCGGCCGGTTGGTGAGGTCATCTGTAGCGCTCATGGGATGTCGTGCCAGTTCGAGCACTGATCCATTAGGTCGCCGCCGGATGCCTTCGGCTCGAACAGGTT
>NZ_JBAUJB010000143.1:0-7904 GCF_049683355.1 Mycobacterium sp. | reverse complement strand
GCGCTGGCCCCGTCGCTGGCGCGGGCGGCGGCCGACGGTGCCGCGGTCCTCACGCTCGGCCTGGCCGTGGCACCCGTCCTGGACGCAGGCCGCCACCGTGACGAGCTCATCTGGACCGCGAGGGTGCCACTGGTCGTGGCCTCGGCGGTCGGGCTGGTCACCGAGCTGATCCGGCTGGTGATCGCCAGCGCCGAGGCGACCGGGACCGACGTCACCCGCCTCGGGGCACGCACCGCCGTCGCGTTCACGCTGGACACCGCCCCGGGGCGGGCGGGCCTGATCACGGTCGTCACCGCGGCGGCGCTGTGTCTGATGGCGGCCCTGGCGCCGCGGTCGGGCCCTGTGTGTGTCGTCGCTGCCGGCCTCGCGGGGATCGGCATCGTCGGTCATCCTCTGACCGGGCACTTGTCGCTGAGCCCGTGGGGCGGCGCCGCGATCGCGGTGCACGCGCTGGCCGCGGCACTGTGGTGCGGGGTGCTCGCCGCACTGGTGCTCACCGTCGAGCACCGCGGGCAGTGGGCGCGGGTGTTGCCTCGGTTCTCCCATCTCTCTCTGGGGTGCGTGGCGGTGCTGCTCGCCGCGGGTGTCCTCGGCGCGGCGGTGGTGCTCCGTTCGCCCGCCGACCTGTACACGACTGGATACGGCAGGGTGCTGACCGCCAAGATCGTGCTCACCGTTGCGCTCGCCGCGCTGGCATGGCGCAACCGGTCGAGCTGGCTTCCCGCTGCCCGCACCCACCGGACCACCTCAGTCGTCTCGAGGACCCGCGCGTACACCGAACTGGGGCTGATGGCCGTGACGCTGGCCGCGGCCGCGACACTGGCGCTCACCGGATGACACCGGACTGCGGCCGATATGCGACCTGGCATGATGGGGAACACTGCCGGGTGCAGACCACTCAAAAGGAGCAGCGACATGGCAGACCAGCCGGATCGGCCCGACGAAAGTCCCGATGCCGCAACCCCTGCAAAGGAGCCGCCGCCGCCGCCGGCGCAGAAGACCCCCGCCGCGAAGAAGGCCGCGCCCGCCAAGAAGGCCAAGCCGGTGAAGAAGGCACCCGCGAAGAAGGCGGCAGCCGCCAAGAAGTCGGTGCCTGCGAAGAAGGCCGCACCGGCCAAGAAGGCGCCCGCCAAGAAGGCCCAACCGGCTGCCACGCAGCTCGCTGAAACCAACGGTGATCTGAGCTCAGCCGCCAACGAGGCCGCAGCACAAGCGAAGTCGGCGGTCGCCACCGCCAGCAACGCTGTCTCCGGCCCCCCGCCGGCCCAGCGTGAGGACCACGACTCGTCCCGCCTGCCCATCGCGGCGGCGCTGTTCACCGCGCTGCTGGCGATCGCCGCGGTGATGTACGTGGCCCGACGGCGGTAACGGCGACTAGCTCAAAACAGCTTGACCGCAGGCGACGTGCGGGCAGATGCCGAACCGGGGCTCGCGAAGTTCGTGCACGACGTCATAATGGCGCGGTGACCGTTACGCCACGCCCCACTGCCGACCTCGTCGACGAGATCGGCCCCGATGTCCGCAGTTGCGATCTACAGCTCACCCAGTACGGTGGTCGTTCGCAATTCGCGGGGCCGATCACCACGGTGCGATGCTTCGAGGACAACGCACTGCTCAAGTCGGTGCTCGGCGAGCCGGGCGACGGAGGGGTGCTGGTGGTCGACGGCGACGGCTCCCTGCACACCGCACTGGTCGGCGACGTAATCGCTGAGCTGGGCCGGTCCAACGGGTGGTCCGGTCTGATCATCAACGGCGCGGTGCGGGATGCGGCGACACTGCGCACCCTCGACATCGGCATCAAGGCGCTGGGCACCAATCCGCGCAAGAGCACCAAGACCGGTGACGGGGTGCGCGACGCAGCTGTGGAGTTCGGCGGCGTGCTGCTCGTGCCCGGCGAGATCGCCTACAGCGACGAGGACGGCATCGTCGTCCTCGCCGGAGGCTGAATCGCTGCTACGCCGTGCTGGTCGCGGGCACCCGGTGCCTGGAGAACTCCAGCGCCGCGTCGTCGACCTTGCCCCTGCGGATCAACTGCAGGTCGAGCAGGTAGTTCTGCTTGAGGCGCCAGGGTGCACGAGAGCCGGCCTTGGGCAGGTAGTCCAGCGCTCGCAGGACGTAGCCCGGTGTGAAGTCCATCAGCGGCCGTTCGTCGACGGCGCTGCCGGGATGCTTCGGTTCGACCTTGTCGTATCCGTGGTCGTCCATGTAGTTGATGATCCGGCAGAAGAACTCGGACACCAGGTCGGCCTTCAGCGTCCACGACGCGTTGGTGTACCCGATAGTGAACGCCATGTTCGGCATGTCGGTGAGCATCGTGCCCTTGTAGGCCATGGTGTCGTTGAGTTCGATCGCCTTGCCGTTACGGGAGATCGTCGCCCCACCGAACAGCTGCAGGTTCAAACCCGTTGCCGTGACGATGATGTCGGCATCGAGATGCTGCCCGGAGGACAGCTGGATCCCGGTCTCGGTGAACCGCTCGATGGTGTCGGTGACGACGTCGGCCTTGCCGGCGCGGATGGTCTTGAACAGGTCCCCGTTGGGCGCCAGACACACTCGCTCGTCCCATGGGTTGTAACGCGGGTTGAAGTGCTTGTCGACGTCGAAACCCTCGGGCAGCCGGCGGCGGGCCATCGTCAGCAACTGTTTGCGGAACATGTCCGGGAATCGGCGCGCGATCTGATACTGGCCCGACTGCGCCAGGATGCTCTTCCAGCGGTTCAGCACGTAGGCGGCCTTCTCGGGCAACCGCCTGTTGGTCTGCACCGTGAACGGGTCGACGTCGGGCAGTGCAGCGATGAAGGTCGGCGAACGCTGCAGCATCGTCACGTGGCCGGAACCCGAATTGACAAGTGCTGGAATGAGAGTGACGGCGGTGGCGCCGCTGCCGATCACGACGATCCGCTTGCCCGCGTAGTCGAGATCCTCGGGCCAGTGTTGCGGATGGATGATGTCGCCCTCGAAGTCCTCCGACCCCGCGAACTCCGGCGAGTAGCCCTGGTCGTAGTTGTAATAGCCACTGCACGCCATCAGGTAGCGCGCGGAGATTTCCACCTGCTCACCGTCACGGTCGACGGTGACCGTCCAGCGGTCGTCGGCGTCGGACCAGTCGGCGGTCTTGACGTTCTGGCCGTAGCGGATGTGCTTGTCGATGCCGTACTCGGCGACGGTGTCCAACAGGTAGGACATGATGTCGGGGCCGTCGGCGATGGCCTTCTCGGACGTCCACGGCTTGAAACGGAAACCCAGCGTGAACATGTCGGAGTCCGAGCGGATGCCGGGGTACTTGAACAGATCCCAGGTGCCGCCGAGGTTGGCACGGCGTTCCAGGATCACATAGCTCTTGCCGGGACAGCGGTCCTGCAGATGCCAGGCGGCACTGATGCCGGAGATACCGGCGCCCACGATCACTACGTCGACAAATTCGGTCATGGTGTCAAGCTATCAACGCCGTGTTGAATGAGTCAACACCCTGTCGAGATTTTCGACAGGGTGTAAAGTCAGCCCGGTGAGCACTGCGGGATGGTCACTGCCGTGAGCCCGGCCGAACTGTCACTGCCGTGACCCCGGCCAGATTGTCACTGCCGTGACGACTGCAAGCCAGGCGCGCCCCGGCCGGGGCAGACGCGCCGCACGCCCTTCCGGCGACGACCGGGAACTGGCCATCCTGGAGACCGCCGAGCGCCTGCTCGAGGGCCGGTCGTTGGCCGAGATCTCGGTGGACGACCTCGCCAAGGGTGCCGGGCTCTCCCGGCCGACGTTCTACTTTTATTTCCCCTCCAAGGACGCCGTGCTGGTGACACTGCTCGAGCGGGTGATCGACGAAGCCGACACCGCCCTGCAGGGGCTGATCGCGAATCGGTCCACCGCCCGCCGCGGCATCTGGCGCGACGGCATCAACGCGTTCTTCCAGACGTTCGGCGCCCATCGCGCGGTCTGCGCCGCGACCGTCGCGGTCAAGTCCGCCAACTCCGAGGCCCGCGCCCTGTGGGCGACCTCGATGCAGCGCTGGATCGACCACATCGCCGCGGTGATCGAGGCCGAACGGGCCGCGGGTGCCGCGCCCGTCACGCTGCCTGCCGTCGAGTTGTCGACGTCGCTGAACCTGCTCAACGAAGCGGTGATGACGGCGTCGTTCGCCGGCCACCAGCCCGCACTGCCCGACCATCGCGTGCTCGACAACCTCGTGCACATCTGGACCACCAGCATCTACGGCGATACCCGCTAGCCTGTCGGACCCGGATGCGAACATGTGTTCGTGTCCGAAGCGGTGGCGAGCATCCTGCACGCCGACCTCGACTCGTTCTACGCCTCGGTCGAGCAGCGCGACGACCCGGCGCTGCGCGGGCGGCCGGTGATCGTCGGCGGCGGCGTGGTCCTGGCCGCGAGCTACGAGGCGAAGGCCCATGGGGTGCGTACCGCGATGGGGGGCCGCCAGGCCCGGGCGCTGTGCCCGCACGCCCTGGTCGTCCCGCCCCGGATGGCCGCGTACTCACAGGCCAGCACCGCGGTGTTCGAGGTTTTCCACGACACCTCCCCGGTGGTCGAGCCGCTGTCCGTGGACGAGGCGTTTCTCGACGTTTCGGGGTTGCGCCGGGTGGCGGGCACCCCGGTACAGATCGGCGCCCGGCTACGCGAACAGGTGCGCGAACGTGTCGGCCTGCCGATCACCGTCGGCATCGCCCGCACCAAGTTCCTGGCCAAGGTCGCCAGCCAGGAAGCCAAGCCCGACGGGTTGCTGCTGGTGCCGCCGGACCGTGAGCTGGCGTTCCTGCACCCGCTACCGGTGCGGCGACTGTGGGGGGTCGGCGCGAAAACCGCCGACAAACTCCACGCCCACGGCATCGAGACCGTCGCCGACGTGGCCGAACTCGGTGAGGCGATGTTGAGCTCGATGGTCGGACCGGCGATGGGCCGTCAGCTGTTCGCGTTGTCCCACAACGTCGATCGCCGCCGGGTGGTGACAGGGCACCGGCGTCGGTCGGTCGGGGCGCAACGAGCGCTGGGCCGGGCGGGCAACACGATGACGCCGGCCGAGGTGGACGCGGTCGTCGTCAACCTGATCGACCGGATCACCCGGCGGATGCGCAAAGCGCAACGCAGCGGGCGCACCGTGGTGCTGCGGCTGCGGTTCGACGACTTCGGCCGGGCCACCCGATCCCACACGATGCCGCGGGCCACGGCGTCGACCGAGGTGATCCTGGGCGCCGCACGCGCCCTGGTCGCCGCCGCCGGCCCGCTGATCGCCACGCGCGGGCTGACGCTGGTGGGCTTCGCGGTGTGCAACATCGACCGCGACGGGGCCCAGCAGCTGGAACTTCCGTTCGGTTTCCCCTCCGTGGTTGCCGACCTGACCAGCGTCGACGCCGCGATCGACCGGGTGCGGGGCCGCTACGGCAACGCCGCGCTGACCCGGGCCGTGTTGGTGGGCCGCGACCCGGGTCTGGAGATGCCGCTGCTGCCGGACTGACTCAAGACTCGGACTGACTCAAGACGATGTCCAATCCAGCAGTCGCTCCGCGGGCCAGCTGTTGACGATCCGGTCGGCGGTCAGTCCGGCGTCCACAGCGCGGGCGGCACCGTAGCCCAGGAATTCCAATTGGCCGGGAGCGTGGGAGTCGGTGTCGATGGAGAACACACAGCCGATGTCCATCGCCAGCTTGAGCAGCCGTGTCGGTGGATCGCGCCGCTCCGGGCGGGAGTTGATCTCGACGGCAGTGCCGCTGTCCCGGCAGGCGGTGAACACCTTCTCGGCGTCGAACTTCGATTCGGGACGCTGGCCCCGGCCGCCGGTCACGAGCCGGCCGGTGCAGTGGCCGAGGACATCGGTGTGCGGATTGGCCACCGCCTTGAGCATCCGGCGGGTCATCGACGGGGCGTCCATCGCGAGCTTCGAGTGCACACTGGCGACGACGACGTCGAGCCGCTCGAGCAGCTCGGGTTCCTGATCGAGAAAGCCGTCCTCGAGGATGTCGACCTCGATACCGGTGAGAATCCGCATCGGAGAAACCTTTTCGCGAAGCTCGTCGATGACGTCGAGCTGATGGCGCAGCCGGTCGGGCGACAAGCCGTTGGCGATCCGCAGCCGTGGCGAATGATCGGTCAGCGCGCAGTACTCATGGCCGAGATCGCGGGCGGCCATCATCATCTGTTCGATCGGCGCTGATCCGTCGGACCAGTTGGAATGCACATGCAGGTCACCGCGCAATGCCTCCCGGATCTCGCCGCCCCCGAGCTCGGCGGCGGTGTCGCGCAGCTCGGTGAGCACGTCGGGTTCGCGCCCCGCCCAGGCCTGCGCGATGACCTTGGCGGTCTTCGGTCCGATCTTGGGCAGTGACTGCCAGCTGTTGGCCGCGCCGTGCCGGTCCCGCTGCTCGGCGGTGAGCGCCTCGACGACGTCGGCGGCGTTGCGGTAGGCCATCACCCGTCGGGGATCCTCGCGCGCGCGGTCCTTGTAGTACGCGATCTGGCGCAGCGCGGTCACCGGGTCCATGGATCCAGTGTGCCCAATATCGGCGACCGGTTGGCCGCACCACAGTCGACGGATTCGGCGACATCGGCAGCTACAGTGAATTGAGTATTCGTTCAATCCATCAATCCGCGAGGTGCCTGGTGCCTGATCGTGTCCCCGACGCAGCCGACCGGCCGCTCTACGAGATCAAGGCAAATCTGTTCAAGGCGCTCGCCCACCCGGCGCGGATCCGTGTCCTGGAGATCTTGTCCGCCTCCGGCGGGCCGACTCCTGTGAGCGAGATCCTGGCCGAGACGGATCTCGAGGCGACGCTGCTCTCGCAGCACCTCGCGGTGCTCAAGCGCCACCACGTCGTGAGCGGCCAGCGCGTCGGCAACGCGGTCTTCTATCAACTCGCCCACCCCAAGGTCTCCGAGTTGCTCGTCATCGCCCGCACATTCCTCGCCGACACCCTCGGCGCGCAGCGCGATCAACTCGAGGCGATCAAAGCGCTGCCGCCGGTGCAGCCGCCCCGATGATCGTGTCCGCGGCGAGCAACCTCGCCCGCCTGCTGCCCAGTCGTCGCGACTACTCCGAGCTCCCCCGGTCGTGGCGCCGCGACATCCTCGCCGGCGTTACCGTCGGCGTGGTCGCGCTCCCCCTGGCTCTGGCGTTCGGCATCAGCTCCGGAGTCGGTGCCGCCGCCGGGCTGATCACCGCGGTCATCGCCGGCCTGGTGGCCGCGGTGTTCGGCGGCTCACACGTTCAGGTGTCGGGACCCACGGGCGCGATGGCGGTGGTGCTCGCCCCGATCGTCGTCCTGCACGGGGTCGGCAGTGTCGCCCTGGTCACCGTGCTGGGTGGGCTCATCGTGCTGGCCGCCGGTGCCACCGGATTGGGTCGCGCGGTGACGTTCATCCCGTGGCCGGTGATCGAGGGATTCACCCTCGGGATCGCCGCCATCATCTTCCTGCAGCAGCTTCCCGCGACCTTCGCGACGACAGGCACACCCGGCGAGCGCACCCTGGTGGCCGCCTGGCACGTTGTCAGCCAGGCCGACTGGGGCCACGCCTGGAAAAGCCTCGGGGTGGTGACCTTCGTCGCGCTGCTGATGACCGTGCTGCCTCGTCTGCACCGCAGCATCCCGGAATCGCTGAGCGCGGTGGTCGCCGCGACCGTGCTGGTCGTCGTGCTGGGCATACCGGTCGCCAGCATCGGCGAGCTGCCCTCCCATCTGCCCGCGCCGGTGCTCCCGCACGCCGACCTCGGCGCACTGCGCGACCTGATGGGCGCCGCGCTGGCGATCGCGGCGCTGGCCGCGATCGAATCGCTGCCCATCATCTACACCGTGGCCCGGCGCCTGGGCGCCTCGTTCATGCTCTACGTGCTGCCGTCCATCGGTGCCTTCCTGATGATGCACGCGTTGACCCCGCCGCACCCCGGCCCCACGGCCGCA
>NZ_JBAUJB010000142.1:0-5781 GCF_049683355.1 Mycobacterium sp. | reverse complement strand
GGTCGCCGCACACCGCGGCGGGGCTCCCGGTGCGCGCGTTCTCGGCGGCGCGCGCACACCGCGGACTGGTCCGCGACACTGCGGCGGGACTGGTTCCCCCTCAAGCGGTTCCGGTGCCCGCACTGCGTAGCAATACCCGCCCGTCCGGATCCCGCCAGATGCGTACCGTGTTCTGCGCGCCCGGTGACCTGGCTGGCCCGACGGTCACGGTCGGCGTGCTGTCGGCGGTGTCGACGGCTCTGGCCGGGCACCTGCGTGAACTGGGGGACGACCCGTCGCTGCTCGGCGCGGAGGTGCCGATGGCCAAGGCGGGTCCGCGGCTGGCGCACAACCACTTCGGAAACGTCGGCGTCGGGCTCTACCCCGACGCGGAGGTCGGGCAGCGAATACGCCGGATCGTCGCCGACCTGCGGCAGCGGCGCCGCCGGGCCGCCCACCCGGCGATGCGCGCCGAAAGCGCCGCATTCGCCTCGGTCCCGGCGCCGGTACTTCGTTGGGGTGTGCGGCAATTCGACCCCGACGTGCGGTCACCCGCAGTGGCCGGCAACACCGTGGTCTCCAGCGTCAACCGCGGCGCCAAGGACCTTCGATTCGGTGGCGCGCCGGTGCTGCTGACCGCGGGATGTCCGGGCCTGTCACCGATGATGGGGGTGACACACGGCGTGCACGGGATCGGCGACACGATCGCGGTGAGTGTGCACGCAGCGGAGTCGGCGATCGGTGACGTCGACGCATACCTGCTGAGACTCGAACACGCACTGCGGGAACAGGTTTGACCGGCTTGCGCGGCCATGACCTTGTCCATCGACCGGGTGGCCGCCTCGCGGTCGTCACCCATGCCCACCAGCGTGTCGAGTATGAGTGGGCCGAGGATCTGGATCAACCCGTGTCCTTCGTGACCGAAGAAGCCGGCCATCTCGAGCAGCACCGCGCCGTGGTTGATACTCCACAACCGGCCGGCCACGGCCAGTTCGTCGTCGTCGCGGATCCGGCCCGCGACCATCATCCGGTGCACGGCACTGTGCAGTGCACCGAACGAGTTGGCCCATTCGGCACGGTTGGTCGCGCTGCCGGCGACGGTGAGATCTGCCCGGTGGACCGCGACCGACGGCGGGGCGGACGTGCCGAACATCAGCTGGTAGCGCTCCGGGTGGGTGAGGGCGAACCGGTGGTAGGCCAGGCCCATCGCGAGGAAGTCGGCCACCGGGTCGTCGGTCTCGGGCAACTCGGTCAGCGTCCGGGTGAACCGCGCGAACACCTCCACGGCGATGGCGTCGATCAGGCCGGTCATCCCACCGAAGTGCGTGTAGACCGCCATCGTCGAGGTGCCGGTCTCGGCGGCCACGTTGCGCGCGCTGAGCGCGGGTAATCCGTCGCGCTCGAGGATGCGCACACCCGCCTCGACCAGCGAGTCCCGTGGTTCGGTCACGGCTGCCATGTAACCATGACGCTATTATCGGGACGGCTGGTCCCGCACCGCGCGGATCAGCTCACGGCAGCCGGTTCGCGGACTGCCGCGTCCATCTCGGTGAACTCCCGCTCGATGTCGTCGTTCTGCCGAGTGGTCACCAGCGAGACCACGACCGCGACGACCGAACAGGCGATGAAGCCGGGAACGATCTCGTACATCGCGCTGGCCAGGGCTTCGGTTTGGCCCCAGATGCCGACCACCACGGCGCCGGTGATCATGCCGGCGATCGCACCTGCGGAAGTCAGCCTGCGCCAGAACAGCGACAAGATGATCAGCGGGCCGAACGCCGCACCGAAGCCGGCCCAGGCGAAACCGACGAGATCGAGAATCGTCCCGTCCGGGTTCAGCGCGAGGGCGATCGCCACCATCGCGACCGTCAACACACCGAGCCTGCCGTAGTTGACCAATTTTGTTGCGCTGGTTTGCTTGCCGAACGCGCGGTAGATGTCCTCGACAAGAGCCGACGAGCAGACGATCAGCTGCGAGGAGATCGTCGACATGACGGCCGCGAGCACCGCCGCGAGCACGATCCCGGCCACGAACGGGTGGAACATGATCTGGGCGAGCGCAAGGAACACGGTCTCGGGATTGTCGAGTGTTTCACCGCGGTTGAAGAAGTACGCCAGGCCTGCGAATCCGGTGGCGATGGCGCCGAGGGAGCTGAGCACCATCCAGCTGATGCCGATGCGACGACCGGCTTTTGCGTCCGCCGGGGACCGGAGCGCCATGAACCGGACGATGATGTGGGGCTGGCCGAAGTAGCCGAGTCCCCAGGCGGCTGCGGACAGGACGGCCATCACGCTGCCGCCGTAGAACAGCGAGGTGCGGTGGATCTCATCGCCGGGGTCGGCGAGATTGTGCGCGGTGTCTGCGGCCTGGATCGCGTTGACCACCTCACCAGGACCGCCAACGGCGATGATCGTGACCACGGGCACCGCGATGAGGGTGGCGAGCATCAACACCCCCTGCGCGACGTCAGTGAGGGTGGCGCCGAGGAATCCTCCGAAAAGCGTATAGCTCAACGTGGTTCCGGCAACGAGCAGCATGCCGAACAGATACGACGAGCCGAATGTGGTCTCGAAGAACACCCCTCCGGCAACCATGCCGGACGACACGTAGAAGGTGAAGAACACCAGGATGATCACCCCGGCGGCGATCCGCAGGACATGCGAATGGTCACGCAGCCTGTTCTCGAAGAAGCTCGGCACGGTGATCGAGTTGTTCGCGATAAAGGTGTAGGCCCGCAGCCGCGGGGCGACAAAGCGCCAGTTCAGGTACGCGCCTATCACCAGGCCGATGACGATCCACGACTCCCCGAGTCCCGCGGCGTAGATCGCACCCGGCACGCCGAGCAGCAGCCAACCGGACATGTCCGAGGCCCCTGCGGACAGCGCTGCGACACCGGGATGCAGTTTGCGCCCGCCGAGCATGTAGTCGTCCAGATCGCTGGTCTGGCGGTAGGCGTAGTACCCGATCGCGATCATCGCGGCGAAGTACAGCCCGATGGCCAGGATTTGGTACGTGGAGTCGGTCATTGCGGTGTCCTGTTCCCTTGGGAAAGTGCATCGGCCACGTGAGGTAGATCTCAGTAAAGCCGGAAAGGGATGTGAATCATTTGGTGCATTGCATCAGAAATGTCGCCGAGTCTTGTCCGACCGGACAAAGCAAAGTCGGTCGGCTGCCATGTCGTAGGGCGGGTGCGTGCTCGCGCCACGGTTGCCCTCGCTGGATAACGCTGTTATACATGGGTGGCCTATGGCGCTGTTATGGAGAGGGTCGGGCGATGGTGAATCGCTATCTCGAAGGCGCCTTCGCGCCGCTGTCGGAGGAATTCACGCTCACCGACCTCGAGGTGACCGGGACGATCCCCGACCACCTCGACGGTCGTTATCTGCGCAACGGTCCGAACCCCGTCGGCGAGATCGATCCCGACGTCTACCACTGGTTCGTCGGCGACGGGATGGTCCACGGCATCCGCATCCGCGACGGCAGGGCCGAGTGGTATCGCAACCGGTGGGTCCGTGGCCCGCTCGCGGCGGGGGCACTCGGTGAACCGGCGCCGCAAGGGCGGTTCCCGATCTCCGGGGTAGGGGCCAACACCAACGTGATCGGACACGCCGGCAAGACGCTCGCGCTGATCGAATCCGGGGTCGCGAACTACGAGTTGACCGACGAACTCGACACCGTCGGGGTGTGCGACTTCGACGGGACGCTGACCGGCGGCTACACCGCCCACCCCAAGCGGGATCCCGATACCGGGGAACTGCACGCGGTGTCTTACAGCATGTTGCGGGGCAACACCGTGCAGTACTCGGTGATCGGCGCCGACGGCAGGGCGCGGCGCACGGTGGACATCGAGGTCACCGGCAGCCCGATGATGCACGACTTCTCGTTGACCGAGCGTCATGTGGTGTTCTACGACCTTCCGGTCACCTTTGATGTCGCCCAGGCGGCGACCATGGGCGTGCCCCGTGCATTGCGGCTGCCCGCTCGACTGTTGTTGTCCGCAGTGATCGGCCGGGTGCGTGTTCCCGACCCCGTCGCGGCTCGCCGCCCGGCCGGCCGCGCCACCGACCGTCGCTTCCCGTATTCGTGGAACCCGAGGTATCCGGCGCGGATCGGCGTGATGCCGCGCGAGGGCACGAATGCCGACGTGCGCTGGTTCGACGTCGAACCGTGCTACGTCTTCCATCCGATGAACGCCCATGACGACGGTGACACAGTCGTCTGTGACGTCGTGCGTCACCCGAAGATGTTCGACACCGACCATCTCGGCCCCAATGACGGGCCGCCGACACTGGACCGGTGGACCGTCGACCTCGCGGACGGCAACGTCCGCGAATCGCGCATCGACGACCGGGCGCAGGAATTCCCGCGCGTCGACGAGCGGCTGGTCGGCAAGCGGCACCGGTACGGCTATGCACCCACCGTCGGCGAAGGCACCGACGGTGGCGATGTGCTGCTCAAACACGACCTGGTCGGCGGCGACTCCGCACAACGTGGCTTCAGTAAGGGAAAAGCGTTGGGTGAGTTCGTCTTCGCACCCTCGTCCGAGCATGCCGCCGAGGATGACGGGGTGCTGATGGGGTACGTGTACGACCGGTCGACCGACCGCAGCGAACTGGTGATCCTCGACGCCGGCACGCTCTGTGACATCGCCGTCGTCAAACTGCCGCATCGTGTCCCGGCGGGTTTCCACGGCAACTGGGTGCCCGCGGCATAGGTGGGTCGCCCGTGCGCCGAACGTACGGTTGGTGATGGATCTCGGCCGATTCTCATCAGAATGCGTACGCTCCGGCTTGTTTGCCTCAGACCGGCGCGGACGGGTGTGGGCGGCGACGTGACAACGCCGTTTTCCCGGGTCGCTGCGCTCCTGCCCGCCGGCAAGCCCTACATTCTGTTGCATGACTGCCTACGATGTCGGACTCCTGATCCTGCGAGTTGTCCTCGGTCTGACCATGGCCGCGCACGGCTACAACAAGTTCTTCGGCAAGGGCGGGCTGAAGGGCACGGCGGGCTGGTTCGACAGTATGGGCATGAAGCCGGGCATGTTCCATGCGCGGATCGCCGCAGGCACGGAGATGGCGGCAGGTCTGGGTCTGGCGGTCGGTCTGCTCACCCCAATCCCGGCGGCGGGCTTCGTCGCGCTGATGCTGGTCGCGGCGTGGACCGTGCACCGGCCCAACGGCTTCTTCATCGTCAAAGAAGGCTGGGAGTACAACCTGGTGCTGGCCGTGGCGGCAGTCGCTGTCGCGACCCTCGGCGCCGGCAAGCTCAGCCTCGACTACCTGCTGTTCTCCGGTACCGGTGTCTACGACCTGCTGCACGGGTGGTGGGGCCTGGTCATCGCCGTGGCCCTCGGCCTCGCCGGCGGTATCGGACAGCTGGTGATCTTCTACCGGCCGCCGGCCAAGCAAGACGCCTGACCTTCTCCGCGAGAAGACACAAACTCGCACGCTTTCGCGCAAAACTGTGCGATTTTGTGTCTGTTCGCGCCAGGGTGAACTGGAACACGTTCTAGTCTAGTCTGACCGGCATGTTGCGTCCTGGAAGTTGGACTGAACTAGCGGGTGAAAGTCCCGTCCCGGTAGGCACCGGAACGCCGGGTAGCAGGCCCCGGTTCGTCGTTGAGAGGCGGCGGGCTGAGCGGGGTGTCAAAAGCCTCTTCGGAGGGAGCAAGTGCGCGGGCCGTAGCGTTGTGCGAACTCTGCAGCCTCGTCACAGGTACAAGGAGGGAGCCGAGCCGCTCATGTCACGGCGAAGGCCATGTCCGGCGAGCCCTGGTCCGGGGTCAGCTCGTCGGGTCTGTC
>NZ_JBAUJB010000141.1:0-6668 GCF_049683355.1 Mycobacterium sp. | reverse complement strand
CGGGCTGCTCGACGCCGCGGTCGCTCGGCCGCAGGCGACCGTGTTCGGAGTCGACGCCTACCCGCAGGTGTGGGACAAGGCCGCCGCGTTGCTGCAGTCGCTGGCCCGCAATCACGCACTGGTCGATAGGAACAAGCGGACAGCATGGGCAGCGGCGTGGACCTTCCTGTGCCATGAACTGACACTACGAAGGACCACTGACACGTTGAGGCTGCGTTGGCGGCGGACTTTTTGCTCATTTCGACGCCGCCACCGCAGTCTCAACGCTAGACATGTGGCGGGAGCAACCGGATGAGAGGTCGTGGGCATGCCGAACGCCAGGAGTCTCGACGAGCTCCGCGACGCCCTGCAGCACTGTTACGCCGCATTCGAAACCTTGTGCGCAGACCTGAGCGACGACGAGTGGCAGGCGCAGTCGCTGTGCCCCGACTGGACGGTCCGCGGCGTTGTCGACCACGTGACCAGCATCGAAGCCGTCATGGCGGGCTGGCTGCCCGACGACGAGAAGACGCCGCCGCCGTTCGAAAAGGCCGGCGAGTTCCTCGCCGACACCACCGCCTACCCCGCCAAGGTCCGTGCCGTCTACGACCACCGCCGTCGTGACCTGGCCGCCCTGTCCGACGTCGACCTCAACCGCCCCTGCTGGACGCCGGTCGGCCCCGCCACCTACGGCCGATTCCTGGCGATCCGGGTCTTCGACTTCTGGGTCCACGAGCGCGACATCACCACCCCGCTCGGCCGGGCCACCGACGACACCGGCGTCGCCGCGGAGATCGCCCTGGCCGAGGTTGAGAACTCGATCGGCTACATCGTCGGCAAGAAGGTCGGCCTGCCCGACGGCAAGAGTCTCACGTTCGACCTCACCGGGCCCCTCACCCGTCGGCTGCACGTCGCCGTCGACGGACGCGCCGCGCGGGTCGACCACGTCGACGACCCGGACGTCACCGTGACCACCGATTCCACCACGTTCATCCAGCTGGCCTGCGGGCGTATCGACCCGCAGGCCCAGATCGACTCCGGGACGATCCGGTGGACGGGTGACGACGAACTCGGTGATCGCGCCGCCCGCAACCTGAGGTTCACGATGTGAGCAACCGCCCTGTCTCGGTGGACTTCCACTTCGACGTGATGTGCCCGTACGCCTACCAGACCTCACGGTGGATCCGCGAAGTGCGCGACCTGACCGGTCTGGAGGTGAACTGGCGGTTCTTCAGTCTCGAGGAGGTCAACCGGCAGGACGGCAAGAAGCATCCGTGGGAACGGGAGTGGTCCTACGGCTGGTCGATGATGCGCATCGGCGCGTTGCTGCGCCGCCAGTCGATGGCCGACGTCGACGCCTGGTACGAGCGGGCGGCGCGGGCACTGCACGTCGAGGGGCACAAGCCGCACGAGAGGGCGGTCGCCCGGCACCTCCTGGACGATTTGGGCTTCGACCCGGGCCTGGTCGACCAGGCGATCGCCGACCCGACTACCGGCGACGAGGTGACGGCCGACCATCAGCGTGTTGTCGACGCCGGCGGCTACGGGGTGCCCACGTTGTTCTTCCCGGACGGGCAGTGCCTGTTCGGGCCGGTGCTCATCGACCCGCCCACCGGCGAGGCGGCGCTGCGGCTGTGGGACGCGGTGGTGGCGTGGACGGAGTTCCCGCACCTCTACGAGCTGCAGCGGCCGAAGACAGCTGCTGACCAGCTGGCGATCGCCGAGACCTTCCGCCCGTACCTGGAGGCCAGGGACTGGGTGTCGATCAACCGCGGCGAGGTCGTCTCGCGGCTTGGGTTTGGGTTTGCGGGTAGCGAGGGTACACCCGCAGTGTGGAACGCCTGAGCGGCCTCGATGCGGCTCTATTGTACAGCGAATCGTCGAGGATCCCGCTGAACATCTGCTCGGTCGCCGAGTTGGACACGTCCACGGTGCCGGGGGGCTACTCCTTCGAACGGTTCCGTGACGACCTGGGATCGCGAATGCAGGCACTGCCGGAGCTGCGGGCCAAGCTCGCCGACAGCCAGCTGAACCTGGACCACCCGGTGTGGGTGGAGGAACGCAACTTCGACCTGTCGCGCCACCTGAAACGGATCGGGCTGCCCGTACCCGGCGGACGCAAGGAACTGGTTGACCTCTGCGCCCACATCGCGGCGGTGCCGCTGGACCGCAGCAAGCCGCTGTGGGAGATGTGGGTCATGGAAGGCGTCGGTGGCACCGTCCCCGAGGGCGGCGGCCGGCTGGCGCTGATGCTCAAGGTGCACCACGCCGTCGTCGACGGCGTCTCGGCCGCCAACCTGCTCAACACGCTGTGTGATCTCGACTTCGACGCTGCGCTGCCCGAACCTGTCGACGGGCCGGGTGATGCCGCGCCGTGGGCGATTGCCGCAGATGGCCTTATGCGCTTCGTGACTCGTCCGTGGCAGCTGACGAAGGTGATCCCCGCGACGGCGGACCTGGTGGTCAAGACGGTCGATCGGGCGGTCAACGGCAAGGCGATGGCGGCACCGTTCTCCGCGCCGGCGACGCGCTTCAACACTGAGCTGACTTCGGAGCGCTCCATCGCGCTGGCCCAACTGGACCTGAGCGACGTCAAGAAGGTGAAGAACCGTTTCGGCGTCAAGGTCAACGACGTGGTGATGGCGCTGTGCTCCGGTGCGCTGCGTGGCTTCCTGGCCGACCGGGAGGAGCTCCCGGACAAGCCGCTGATCGCTGCCGTCCCGTCGTCGGTGCAGGGGCTGACCGACCGGCCGGGCCGCAATCAGCTGTCGGGGATGTTCTGCAACCTGCACACCGACATCGATGATCCGGTGCAACGGCTGCTCACCATCGCTGAATCAAATACGTGCGCAAAGGAACACAGTGGATCGCTGGGTCCGGCGTTGCTGGTGGATCTGGCTGCGATGATCTCGCGGGGAATGTTCGGGTGGATGTTGGGGCTGATGTCTCGGACTCCGCTGACCCGTGCTCACATCCACAACGTCATCATCTCCAACGTGGCGGGACCGACGCGGACGTTGTACAGCTGCGGCGCCGAGGTGACAGCGCTGTTCCCGCTCGGGCCGATCTTCCACGGTTCTGGTCTGAACGTGACGGTGATGTCGCTGGGGGACACGCTGAACGTGGGGCTGATCTCCTGCCCGCACCTGGTGGACGACTTGTGGGGCCTGGCCGACCGCTTCGAGGCCGTACTCGGTGAGTTGCTCAACCGCTGCTGACCAGGGGAGGTCTGCCGCTGTTGTGGGCGAGGTTGCGCTCAGGGGCGTGAATGCCTGAACTTCAGACGCAGTCACAGCCGTCAGTGCGATCTCGCCTACCGGGGCTGGATTGGTGAGGTGGGGGCGCCCTCAGCGGACGGTGCGCACCGCGATCAGGTGCTGGGAGACGGGCACCCCGTCGGCGTACTTCTCGACGGCCTGCTCGATCATCCAGTAAGGCCAGTCCGGCGGCGAACTGAGCCCCGTGACCGGCGTCGACGAGTCGCGCTGCCAGTTCGTCGATGGTGAGGCTCGACATGTCTTGCCGGCTCGCCGAGGACCTCCGAGACGATGCACTCGGCCAGTGGGCTGTCGCCGATGAAGTTCTGCATGAACCACGACGGGCGCAGCACGGTGAAATCGGCGAACCGTCCTGCGCCGAGGTCGTGGATCTCGCCGAGGGCGGGTTCACCGCGGGCCACCGCCGAGGAACTCAACTGGACGACGCGGCGCACCCCGCCGGCTGGCCGCCCGCGCCGGTGAATGCCCTCGGGGGTAGTGGTGATCACCGCGATGTAGTCCATCTGATAGTCGTCGGCGGTCTGCAGCATCGCGCCTTTGGCGGAGAATTCGAGGATCACGGTGTCCGGATCGAGGGCGTGGTGCCGCCGACGCTCGACGACCTCGTCGACACGGATCCGGGAGCTGTAGTCCCAGACGTCGTCGCGGCTACGCAGCACCTGGTATCCGGGTGGGGCGAAGGGGAATTCCATCACCCCGTCCGGCGCCCACTGGTCGGCGAAGGTGCGCATGTCGTTCCGCCGCACGGCCGTCGGCAGAACACCACGCCGGAGTTCCTGGATCGGGTCGTCGACTCGGTGCTGCACGCGTTGGGTGCGCCGCGACGGCGTTGACACTGCGCTGACGGCGGGCGCTACTCGAACTTCTCCGCCGTGAGCGCAGTCTCAACGGCAGTCAGGACGCTCAGTGTTTGTCGTCGTCCCGGGTGGCCCGCAGCGACCCCGGATGCGCCTTCGCCGTCGGGTCGCGGCGCGTCTTGATCAGGCTTGCCACGGTCACTACCGCGAGGATCACCACGATCACCACCAGGCTGACGTAGGTGTCCACCTCCGGCACGCTGGGATCGATGTCCACGTGCGCCCAGTGCAGCACCAGTTTGACGCCGATGAACGCGAGGATGATCGACAACCCGGTCGACAGGTACACCAGCCGGTCCAGCAGACCCTTGACGAGGAAGAACAGCGCCCGCAGGCCCAGCAGCGCGAACGCGTTCGCCGTGAACACGATGTAGGGCTCGGCGGTGATACCGAAGACGGCGGGGATCGAGTCCAGCGCGAAGAGCAGGTCCACGCTGCCGATCGCGATGAGCACCGCGACCAGCGGTGTGAACATCCGGCGGCCGTCGATGCGGGCGACCAGCTTGCCGCCGTGATATTCGTCGGTGACGGGCAGGAACCGACGGGTGGCCCGGACCATGATGTTGCTCTCGATGTCGGGGTCCTCATCGCGATGCCGGAAGAGCTGGATCGCGGTGAATATCAGAAGGAGGCCGAACACCAGGAACATGAACGAGAACAGCGACAGCAACGTCGCGCCGAGAATGATGAAGATCGCTCGCATGATCAGCGCCAGGATGATGCCGAAGGTCAGCACCTTGTGTTGATGCTCTTCAGGCACCGCGAAGGTCGCCATGATGATCACGAACACGAACAGGTTGTCGACCGACAGGCTCTTCTCGACGATGTAGCCGGCGAAGTACTCGGTGCCGAAGGTGCCGCCGTAGGTCGCGGTGAACCACACGCCGAACAACACGGCGACCAGGATGTAGAACACCGACCACGCGGTGGCTTCTTTGAACCCGACGCGGTGCGGCCGGATCGCGGCCAGTGTGAGGTCCACAGCGAGCAGGGCGATGATCACGCCGAGCGTCCCACCCCACACCCACGGGCTGATATCGAGCATGTGCCGTCTGACCTCCGCGTCTGAAGTTGCCATCCATCGTTGCGGGACATTCCCCGGCCGTCAAAGCCGATGGGGCTACATTCAGCTGATGGCGGCCGCGGCGGTGTGGGAGTTCGACTCCTCTGATGGCGAGCTGCTGGTGACCACCGGGGTCACCGGGCCGGCAGCGAAGATGGGCCACCGGTTGACCCTCACGATGGCGTGGCAGGCCACCGTCCGCTGGGCCGACGACGAACCCGCCGAACTGGCGGTGACGGTCGACGTCGGTTCCCTGGAGGTACTGCGGGGCGAGGGCGGCGTGAAAGGGCTCGCCGGTCCGGAGAAGGCGCTGGCGCGGTCCAACGCGCTGAAGATCCTCGACGCCGACAAGTTTCCGCAGATCCGCTACCAGTCCGCCGACATCACCCGCAGCGACGACGGTTACCGCCTCGGCGGGACCCTGGAGATCCGCGACACAGCCCGCCCGCATACGGTCGAACTTCACGTGGACGAACTGGCCGAGGCGTGGAGGATGTCCGGTGAGACCGTGGTCCGGCACTCCGACTACGGGCTGAAGCCCTACTCGATGATGATGGGCGCGATGAAGGTCAGCGACGAGGTGACGGTGTCGTTCGCCGCCCGACGGGCCGCCGGTTAGTCGGGACGTCATTCGGGAACCCTCGACGGCGTGCCGGAAGGAGGACAACCTAGATGGGCTACCCGAACAGCGTCTCTCGTCTGGGCACCCGGTTCGGCCCCTACGAGCTGCAGTCGCTGATCGGTGTCGGCGGGATGGGCGAGGTCTACCGCGCCTACGACACCGTCCGGGACCGGGTCGTGGCCATCAAGCTGCTACGCGCGGACATGTCGGCCGACCCCACCTTCCAGCAACGCTTCCGGCGTGAGTCCCGGATGGCCGCCCGACTCCAGGCCCCGCACGTCATCCCGGTGCACGACTTCGGCGAGATCGACGGCGTGCTGTTCATCGACATGCGACTCGTCGAGGGCGCCAGCCTCAAGGACGAACTGCGCGTCCACGGAGCGCTGCCCTCGGCGCGCACCGTCTCGATCGTCGGCCAGGTCGCGGCCGCGCTGGACGCCGCCCACGCCAGCGGCCTGGTGCACCGCGACATCAAGCCGGAGAACGTGCTGCTGACGCCCGAGGACTTCGTCTACCTCGTCGACTTCGGCATCGCCCAGGGCGGCGGCGAGGCGAACATCACCAGCACCGGGCTGGTCATCGGGTCCTGCGCCTACATGGCGCCGGAACGGCTCAACGGCGGACGCGGCGGGCCGCCCTCGGATGTGTACTCGCTGACGTGCCTGGTGTTCGAATGTCTCACCGGCCGAGCCCCGTTCACGTCGGGCGACCTGCGGGAGGTGATGGGGGCACACCTGTTCTCCGCGCCGCCGCGGCCGAGTGCGGTCCGTCGCGGCCTGCACCCGGCATTCGACGACGTCGTTGCGCGCGGCATGGCGAAGAACCCGGCCGACAGGTACCCGTCGGCCGGCGCGCTGGCTGCCGCGGTC
>NZ_JBAUJB010000140.1:0-8806 GCF_049683355.1 Mycobacterium sp. | reverse complement strand
TGCCCTACGACCTGGCCGGCGTCAAGGTCCTGGTGACCGCCGGCGGCACCCGCGAACCGATCGACCCGGTCCGCTTCATCGGCAACCGCAGTTCGGGCAAACAGGGTTACGCGATGGCCCGGGTGATGGCCCAGCGTGGTGCCGAGGTGACGCTGATCGCCGGAAACACGGCCGGCCTCATCGATCCGGCCGGCGTCGACGTGGTCCATGTCGGTTCGGCGGTCCAACTGCGAGATGCCGTCTCCAAGCGCGCCCCCGACGTCAACGTCCTGGTCATGGCCGCCGCGGTCGCCGACTTCCGCCCCGCGCACCTGGCGACCAGCAAGATCAAGAAGGGCCCGGACGCCGCGGACGACCCCACGATCGAGTTGGTCCGCAACGACGACGTCCTGGCCGGGGCGGTGCGCGCCCGTACCGACGGCCAGTTGCCCCACATGAGAGCCATCGTCGGGTTCGCCGCGGAGACGGGCGACGAGAACGGCGACGTGCTCTTCCACGCCCGCGCGAAACTCAAGCGCAAGGGCTGCGACCTGCTGGTGGTCAACGCAGTCGGCGACAACCGCGCGTTCGAGGTCGATCACAACGACGGCTGGTTGCTGTCGGCGGACGGTGCCGAGGCGGCGTTGGAGCACGGTTCGAAGACATTGATCGCCAGCCGTATTGTGGACGCGATCGCGGCATTCCTGCGTGCCGGCAGGGGGTAGGCCGGGCACGAGGTTGCAGTACGTGCTTGGGTGCAGGAGGCAACGCGATGGAGCGCAACGGGCGGGACCATCGCCACGACATACAAGAAGGGATCGACCGTGAGTGAAGCTCGGCTGTTTACCAGTGAGTCGGTGACCGAGGGGCACCCTGACAAGATCTGTGACGCCATCAGCGACTCGGTGCTGGATGCACTGCTCGCCGACGACCCCAGGTCGCGCGTCGCGGTCGAGACGCTGGTGACGACCGGGCAGGTGCACGTAGTCGGTGAGGTGACCACGACCGCCAAGAACGCCTTCGCCGACATCACCGACACGGTGCGTGAGCGGATCCTCGAGATCGGCTACGACAGCTCCGACAAGGGTTTCGACGGTGCGACCTGCGGCGTCAATATCGGCATCGGCAAGCAGTCTCCCGACATCGCCCAGGGCGTGGACACCGCGCACGAGACCCGGGTCGGTGGCGGCTCGGATCCGCTGGACCTGCAGGGCGCCGGCGACCAGGGACTGATGTTCGGCTATGCCATTGCCGAAACGCCGGAACTGATGCCGCTGCCGATCGCGCTTGCGCACCGGCTGTCCCGCAAGCTGACCGAGGTCCGCAAGGACGGCACACTGGCCTACCTGCGTCCGGACGGCAAGACCCAGGTGACGGTCCAGTACGACGGCAACAAGCCGGTGCGGCTGGACACCGTCGTGCTGTCGACCCAACACGCCGACGGCATCGACCTCGACGACCAGCTGTCCCCGGAGATCAAGCAGCACGTGATCGACGCCGTGCTCGCCGAACTGGGCCACGACACCATGGACACCTCGGCGCCGCGACTGCTGGTCAATCCGACCGGCAAGTTCGTGCTCGGGGGCCCGATGGGAGACGCCGGGCTGACCGGTCGGAAGATCATCGTGGACACCTACGGCGGCTGGGCCCGGCACGGCGGCGGCGCGTTCTCCGGCAAGGATCCGTCCAAGGTGGACCGTTCGGCGGCCTATGCGATGCGCTGGGTGGCCAAGAACGTCGTTGCAGCCGGCCTCGCGGAGCGGGTCGAGGTGCAGGTCGCGTATGCGATCGGGAAGGCTGCGCCCGTCGGCCTGTTCGTCGAGACCTTCGGCTCCGAAACCGTGGACCCGGTCAAGATCGAGAAGGCCATCGGCGAGGTCTTCGACCTGCGGCCCGGAGCCATCGTGCGCGACCTGGACCTGCTGCGCCCGATCTACGCGCAGACGGCGGCGTACGGCCACTTCGGCCGCACCGACATCGAGTTGCCGTGGGAGCAGTTGAACAAGGTCGACGACCTCAAGAGCGCGGTCTAGGCCGAGCGACCCGAGAAGGCGTCCTCCGGGGAGGTCAGTATCCTGCTGGGGAATGGCGAGAGATCAAACGGTCGGCACGACACGCATCAGCCGTGGCCTGAAGATGGCACTTCGCGGGCGGCGTGACCCGGCGCCGCTCGCGGGTCAGCGCAGCCGTAGCCAGAACACGATGGGTGACCTGCACACCCGCAAGGTCCTCGACCTCACCATCCGGCTGGCCGAGGTGATGCTGTCGTCCGGCTCGGGTACCGCGGACGTGGTCGCGACCGCTCAGGACATCGCGAAGGCCTACCGGCTCACCGACTGCGTCGTCGACATCTTCGTCACCACGGTGTTCGTGTCGGCACTGCCGACCGCCGACAGTCCGCCGATCACCATCGTGCGGTCGGTGAACGCCCGCTCGACCGACTACACCAGGGTGGCCGAACTCGACCGGCTGGTCGGCCGGATCACCACGGGTGGTGTGACGGTCGACGAGGCGCACGAGGCGATGGACGAGCTGTCCGAGCGGCCACACCCGTATCCGCGCTGGGTGGCCACCGCCGGGTGGGCGGGCTTTGCCCTCGGGATCGCGATGCTGTTCGGCGGCAACTGGCTCACCTGCCTGCTGGCCGCGCTCACCGCGGCGACGATCGACCGGGCGGGCCGGTTGTTGAACAGGATCGGTACCCCGTTCTTCTTCCAGCACGTGGTGGGCGCGATGATCGCGACCCTGGTCGCGGTGGCGGCCTACTACTTCGCCGGCCAGGGGCCCACCGCGCTCGTCGCGACCGGAATCGTGATGTTGCTGGCGGGAATGACGCTGGTCGGCGCGATGCAGGACGCGGTGACCGGCTACATGCTCACCGCCGTCACCCGGCTCACCGAGGCGATGTTCCTGACCGCGGGAATCGTCGTGGGGATCCTGGCCGGCCTGCAGGTCGCGGAGCTGCTCGGCGTCGTGATCGAGCTGCACGTCGACGCCACCGAGACGTTCATCATGCCGAACCGGCCGCTTCCCATCGCCCTGGCGGTGGTCGGTGCGGCGCTGGCAGGAGCGTCCCTCACCGTGGCGAGTTACGCGCCGTGGCGGTCGGTGGTCACCGCCGGGCTCACCGCCGGGCTCGCCGAGCTCGTGCTGATCGGGCTGGGCACCGCAGGCTTCGGCCAGGTGGTGGCCAGCGGCATCGCCGCAGTGGGTGTCGGTGTGATCGCGACGCTGATCTCGATCCGCCGGCAGTCGCCTGCGCTGGTGACCGCAACCGCAGGCATCATGCCGATGCTGCCCGGCCTCGCCGTCTTCCGGGCGGTGTTCTATCTCGCGGTCGACGAGGAGTTCACCGACGGCATGAGACAGCTGATCGCGGCGGCCGCAGTGGCACTGGCCCTGGGCTCGGGTGTGGTGCTCGGTGAGTTCATCGGCTCGCCGCTGCGCTACCGCGCGGGTCGGATCGGCGAGTTCCTGCGTGTCGAGGGCCCGCCCGGGCTGCGCCGAGCCGTCGGCGCCGTGGTCGCGCTCCAACCGGCCGATTCGGCCGCGCCGACACGATCGGGCAGCCAGCATTCGTCCAGCATCGCGCTGGAGCCGGCGCTGGGGGAGGACACCGAAGCCGACGCCGACGACGGCGGCGACTCGGACAGCCAGATCGACAGCCGGGAGATCTAGGACACGAACCGGTAGTCGTCGATCGGGAAGCGGCGGCTGCGCCAGTAGGCCTCCACCGTGCTCGTGGGCCGCAGCGGAACGTCGCCGTGCTGGTCGAAGTAGTAGCTGTTGGCCAACCGGCAGCTGTCCTGCCAGAAGATCTGACGATGCCGCTTGCGCATCATCTCGGCGAAATACCGGTCGTTGGCCTCCGAGCGCACTTCGACCCGGGTGGCCTGTCGTCGGCGCGCGGCGTCGAGGCACCTGACGATGTGGTGGGTCTGTGCCTCGATCAGCGCGAAGTACGACGAGCCGACGTATCCGTACGGGCCGAAGACGGTGAAGAAGTTCGGGAACCCCGGGACGCTCACACCTTCGTAGGCCTGCAGTCGGTGCTCTTCCCAGAACCGGCTCAACGAGCGTCCCCCTGGGCCGGTCACCGGGAAGGTGGGCGCCGAGGGATTGTCGTCGAGTGCCGAGAACACCTTGAATCCCGTCGCCAGAATCAGCACGTCTACCTCGTGCAGGTTGCCGTCGACGGTGGCGACACCCGACCCGGTGATCTTGTCGATGGGCTCGGTAACCAGGTCGACGTTCTCGCGGTTGAACGTCGACAGGTAGGTGTTGTGGAAGCCGGGCCGCTTGCAGCCCACCGCGTAGCGGGGCGTCAGTTTGTCCCTGACGGCAGGGTCGGCGACCTGCTTGCGCAGGTAGGCCCTCCCCACCGCGTCCATCCGCTGCGCCAGCGGGTTGACGGTGAAGTACTGCGCGGCCAGCGGGAACGTGAACTCCACGTAGGCCTGGCTGAGCAGCCGCTGCAGGGTCCTGCCGAGCGGCAGCCGCATCATCCGTCGCGCCGGCCGGACAACGGGACGTCGAACTTCGGGAAACACCAGATCGGCGTGCGCTGAAACACCGTCAGGCGCTCGACGATCGGCGCGATCTCGGGGATCACCTGCACCGCGGAGGCGCCGGTACCGATGACAGCGACGCGCTTGCCCGCCAGCACCTGGTCGTGATCCCAGCGGGCGGTGTGCACGGTCGCTCCGGCGAACGAGTCGACGCCGGGGATGTCAGGCGAGTTGGGGACGGTCAACACACCGCTGGCGTTGACGAGAAATCGGGCGGTGACGGTCTCGGCCGTCGCGGCGCCTTCGAGCCGGATGCGCCAGAACCCTTGTGAATCATCAAAATCCGCGCTGAGCACTTTGGTGCCGAAGCGGATCTTCGGCCGCAGGCCGTACTTGTCCACGCAGTGTGCAGCGTAGGATTGCAGCTCGTTCCCGGGTGCGTAGGTGCGCGACCACGAGGTGCTCTGCTCGAACGAGAACTGATACGAGAACGACGGAATGTCCACGGCGATACCGGGATAGGTCTTCCAGTACCAGGTGCCGCCGGGACCGTCACCGGCCTCGACGATGAGGTAGTGGCGCATCCCGGACCGGTCCAGTCCGATCGCCGTCCCGATGCCGGAGAACCCGGCACCGACGATCAGGACCTCGTGGTCGGGCGACATGGACTCACACTAGCGCGGCCCGCAGGTCGAACTGATGGACCGCATCACCGACGGAGCCGACGTGCGCACCCGTCTGGTGACGCTGCGACTGGGAGGGATGCCGACCCGGATCAACGCCAGCTACGCGGAGGTCACCCGGTACAACCACTACTTCGACTCGACCATCGGTTTCGATCTGTGGGACTACCGGGATCCGAACCTTCCGGAACTGAAAGCGTCGTTCCCCACACCCGAGGACCTGAAAACGCTCGACGACTACGCGCAGTACGATGCCTTCCGGGCCTACGTGTTGTTCAGCGAACAATCCAACAAGGCAGTGCGGTACTACGGTGATTTCCGGCCCGAGGCCGTCGACATCATGCAGGACGCGCTGCGAAGGTCGCCGAACTGGACGGTGTTCTACGAAGACGGTGACACCGTGGTGTTCGGAACCGCCCACGACTGGGATGTGCCGCCGCAGACCACTGCCGACGGCAGCGGCTGAGGTTCACCTGGCCTTACGGTGTGACATCAGCGAACGCGCCTGCTGTGCAACCGAATCGAGCGCAGTGCCGACCCACCCGGCATCGAACAGCGAATCGTGAAATGCCGCCGTCAGCCACACCGCACCTGCTGCGGTGGACGTCGTGACGGTCATCCCTGACGGCTCGGCCGGGTCGCTGGCGACCAGGATCCGGGCCGCGGTCGGTTCGCTGAACGTCCACCCGGTGCGGGGGACGTCGCCGATGCTGGAATGCAGCAACCGCAACCGGGGTCGAGGGGGCGCCAGCCATTCAGGTTGGTGCCCGGCGCGCAACGCGGCCCGGGCCTTCAGCGTGCTCACCACGAGGTTGGCCACGGGCCGCGCCATTCGGTTGGCCGCCACCATCTCGCCATGCAATCCGCGCGGGCCGGCCCGGTGATCGAGGGCGAACTCCAGCCCCGCCGAGAAGGTCGCCAGCGTGCTGTGCCCCGTCGGCAGGTACGGGCGGACATCGAAGCGAACGGTCACCGTCGGATCGACGTCGAAACCGGCGTCGGTGAACGCCTGGTGCAGCGCGCAGGTGTAGACGGCGAACATGCTGACACCGGGCAGCGCCGAATCGCGCAGGCGGCGCAGTTGGGCGACGGTATCTGCCGGAATCTGCCCGACGTATGTCGCGGGACGCGGCAGGATCCCGCTGGGTTCCGGCGAGCCGGACCCGGCCGGCACCGCCGCGGCACCACGGCGATACTGCCGCTACAGCGGCCAGAGGCGTTGCAGCCCAAGGCCGAAAGCTCTCCGGACGGCTTCCGGCAGCGGAGGTACCCGATGTCGATAGGCGGCCCAAACAGCCGGGTCGGCGGGATCCACGCTTCCCAGGAGCACTGCGATGAGCATGTCCAACAGGGGTACCTCGCCCAGCCCGTGGCTGAGGTCGATGGCCAGATGGTCGCCGGCGGCCAACACCCGGATGCCGTCGCCCGGGCATTGCCGCAGGGGCGCCAGCAGCGTGACGGGGTCCGATCCGGCCGCGCGAACGGTGGAGCTGACGGCATCACCGACGCTGTCGGGGACGTACCGCCAGCGGGTGCTGGTGGTCGAGGGACGCAACCCCACCCGCGTCACCGGACCGACGGCGGCCATCGCCGCAAACCGCGCGATGAGCTCCTCGGTGGGCGGTAGCCGCACCGGTCCGACGATCACCGCGGACCGCCGGTGGCTGTGCGCCACGTCGAGCGTCGCGACCCGAACGGTGTCCGGCTGCCGGCGGCGCAGGGCTTGAACCATCTGCCTCAAGAACCTATCAGAGCGCCATATTCGCAGGTGTAGACGAATCTGCCGAAGGGGGACAAGGACAATCGCGCGACGACGCGACCCGATTTAGTAGGTTCTGACCATGACCACCACCGACCGCGGCAGCACCGTCGCTGCGCAGTTGCGTACCCGGGTGCTGTGGTCGGTCGGGGTGGCCGTGGCGGCCGGCTACGGGCTGTTCCTGATCGTCACGGCCGTCCGACTCCCGGCGGGCGCCGAACTCACCGGCCAGTTCGGCCTGCAACCCGCGGTCAAGGCCCTGCCCGCGGTGCTGCTGGCCGGCGCCGCTCTCGGCCATCCCATCGCGCGGGAACGTCGGTGGCTGGTCGGTGCGCTGCTCTTCTCGGCCGCGGGTGACTTCCTGCTCGCGATGCCTTGGTGGGAGCCCTCGTTCGTACTGGGTCTGGCGGCGTTCCTGGTCGCCCACCTGTGTTTCCTGGCGGCGCTGCTGCCGCTGGTCGCTCCGACACCCGCCCGAATCGTCGCGGTGGCGCTGGTGGCCGTGGCCTGCGTCGCGCTGCTGGTGTGGTTCTGGCCGCGGCTGCTCGCCGAGGGCATGGCGGTACCGGTGACCCTGTACATCGCGGTGCTGGGCGCCATGGTGGGCGCCGCGCTGCTCGCCGACCTCCCGACACCGTGGACGGCGCTTGGCGCGGTGTGCTTCGCGGTGTCGGACGCGATGATCGGCATCAGCAAGTTCGTGCTGGCGCCGGAGAACACCGAGGCGTTGGCGGTGCCGATCTGGTGGGCGTACGCCACCTCGCTGCTGTTGATCATCGCGGGATTGCTCTTCGGTCGTTCGTCAGGACCGTCTGCTAGACCTGCGGGGTGACGACTACCCGGCAGGCCGCCGAGCACGAACCGGTCGCTCGGGTCTTGCCGATGCTCTCGGTGCCCCACCTGGACCGCGAGTTCGACTATCTGGTGTCGGCCGACCAGTCCGACGACGCGCAGCCGGGAGTGCGCGTTCGGGTCCGGTTCCACGGCCGGCTGGTCGACGCGTTCGTGCTCGAGAGACGTTCGGACACCGACCATGTCGGCAAGCTCGGCTGGCTGGACAAGGTGGTCTCGGCCGAGCGTGTGCTCACCCACGAGGTCCGCCGGCTGGTCGACGCGGTCGCCGCCCGGTACGCGGGCACCCGGGCCGACGTGCTGCGGTTGGCCGTGCCGCCGCGCCACGCCAACGTGGAGAAGAAGCCGCCGGCTCACCTCGGGCACTTCGTCACCCCGCAGCCCGACACCGCGGGCTGGTCGGCCTACAGCGGGGGGACGCAGTTCATCGCGGCACTGCAGGACAGCCGCGCGGCGCGAGCCGTCTGGCAGGCGCTACCCGGCGAGTCGTGGGCACACCGGCTGGCCGAGGCCGCGGCGGTGACCGTGGGCACCGGTCGCGGCGTGCTCGCGGTGGTCCCCGATCAGCGCGACGTCGATCTTCTCCACACCGCTGCAGTCGCCGAGGTCGAGGATTCCCGGGTGGTCGCGCTGTCAGCCGGGCTTGGCCCGGCGGAACGATACCGGCGCTGGTTGTCGGTGCTGCGCGGTGACGCGCGGCTGGTCATCGGCACCCGCAGTGCGGTCTTCGCCCCGGTGGCGGATCTCGGGCTGGTGATCATGTGGGACGACGGTGACGATTCGCTGGCCGAGCCACGGGCGCCCTATCCGCACAGCCGTGAAGTCGCGATGCTGCGCGCTCACCAGGTCCGCTGCGCTGCGTTGCTCGGTGGGTACGCACGCACCGCCGAAGCGCAGGCGCTGGTGCGCAGCGGGTGGGCACACGACCTCGCGGCGCCCAGGCAGGGGCTGCGGGCACGGGCGCCGCGGGTGGTCGCGCTGGAAGACAGCGCCTACGCGCAGGAACGGGATCCGGCTGCGCGCAC
>NZ_JBAUJB010000139.1:0-48033 GCF_049683355.1 Mycobacterium sp. | reverse complement strand
CGGGCCAGCCCGTCAACGCGTCGGCGACGGCGTCGAAGTACGTGCTGCCTCCGGCGCTGACGATCACGCTGTCGGTCTCGAACAGTGCGGCCAGCCGGATCGCCGCCGCACGCACCTCGGCGAGATGGTCCGCCACGGCCGATGTCGCCGCCGGGGCCAGGTCCTGCCCGAGCGCCGCTTCGTATCCGGCCACCCCGACCAGGCGTAGCCGGGGTGCGGCCGCTGCGGCGCGGGCGACGTCGTCGACCTCCTCACGCGAGCGGCAGCCGCTCCGGCCGCCCGGCAGACCGACCTCGACGCAGACATCGACGGGTCGCCGTGCCCCCGCCAGCGCCGTGGTCATCACATCGACACCACGCACCGAGTCCACCCAGCACGTGAAGCCGAACGCGTCATCGCGGTCCAATTCGGCGGCGAGCCACTCCAGCCCGGCCTCGTCGACCAGTTCATTGGCCAGCACCAGATCACGGACCCCGAAGGCGCGGTAGACGGCGGCCTGGCCGATGGTGGCCACCGAAATCGCACAGGCGCCCGCGTCGAGCTGGCGGGCGGCCAGCTGCGGCGACATGTGGGTCTTGCCGTGCGGGGCGAGTTCCACCCCGCGCTCCCGGCACCACGAAGCCATCGCCTCCAGGTTGTGAGCCAGAGCGTCTGCTTCCAGCACACACGCCGGCCCGAAGGCGCCCTCGCGGGACAGCCGCGGCGCGCGCGCGAGGATCTCGGCAGGGGTGTGGCCCCACCACCCGGCCGGAACTCCCTTGTCGCTGAAATCCAGGGGTTGCTCAGCCAGAGCCTGCACCGCCGCCCGGTTGATCGGCGCGTTGAGGGGCCCAGCCATCCGTTCATTTAAGCTGGCACGTCGTGACACCCCCCGACGCGCACCCTGATCACGACCAGACCCGCGACGATGCTCCCGAGCAGTTCCGGATCCGCCAGGCCAAGCGCGAGCGGCTGCTCGCCGAGGGACGTGACCCGTATCCCGTCGAGGTGCCCCGGACGCACAGCCTCGCCGAGGTCCGCCAGGCCTACCCCGACCTGCCCACCGACTCGGCAACCGGTCAGCAGGTGGGGGTGGCCGGCCGGGTCATCTTCGCCCGCAACTCCGGAAAGCTCTGCTTCGCCACGCTGCAGGAAGGTGACGGAGCCCAGCTCCAGGCCATGATCAGCCTCGATCGGGTGGGCCGGGAATCGCTCGACGCATGGAAGGCCGACGTCGACCTCGGTGACATCGTGTTCGTCCAGGGAGAGGTGATCAGCTCCCGTCGCGGTGAACTCTCTGTGCTCGCAGACTCCTGGCAAATCGCCTCCAAGGCGTTGCGGCCGTTGCCGGTCGCGCACAAGGAGCTCAGTGAGGAGGCTCGGGTCCGGCAGCGCTACGTCGATCTGATCGTCCGTCCGGAGGCCAGGACCGTCGCCCGGCAGCGGGTGGCGGTGGTGCGTGCGGTGCGATCGGCGCTCGAGCGCCGGGGATTCCTCGAAGTCGAGACACCGGTCCTGCAGACGCTGGCCGGTGGGGCCGCCGCGCGGCCGTTCGTCACGCATTCCAACGCGCTCGATTCCGACCTCTTCCTGCGGATCGCGCCGGAACTTTTTCTGAAGCGGTGCGTGGTCGGTGGATTCGACAGGGTCTTCGAGCTGAATCGGGTCTTCCGAAACGAAGGAGCCGATTCCACTCATTCGCCGGAATTTGCGATGTTGGAGACATATCAGGCCTACGGCACGTACGACGATTCTGCGAAGACGACGCGGGAACTCATTCAAGAAGTTGCCGATGAGGCCATCGGGACACGTGAGGTTCCTTTGCCTGATGGCGCCGTCTACGATCTCGACGGCGAATGGCAGACCATTCAAATGTATCCGTCATTGTCCGAGGCGCTCGGAGAAGAGATCACGCCGCAGACCGGCGTGGACAGACTTTGGCAGATTGCCGACGGCTTGGGAGTCGAGATTCCCCGGGATCGCGGTTTCGGGCACGGGAAATTGGTCGAAGAACTCTGGGAATTCGCCGTCGGTGACAAGCTTTGGTCGCCGACTTTCGTGCGTGACTTCCCGGTCGAGACGACGCCTTTGACCCGGGAGCACCGCAGCATCGACGGCGTCACCGAGAAGTGGGATCTCTATGTGCGCCACATCGAACTCGCCACCGGTTATTCCGAGCTGATCGACCCTGTTGTGCAGCGCGAGAGGTTCGAGGCACAGGCGCGGGCGGCGGCGGCGGGGGACGACGAGGCAATGGTCCTGGACGAGGATTTCCTCGCCGCGCTGGAGTATGCGATGCCGCCCACTACGGGGACCGGAATGGGCATCGACCGTTTGTTGATGGCACTGACCGGTCTGTCGATTAGGGACACAGTTTTGTTCCCTATTGTTCGTCGCCAGGGCAACTGAACGGCCACGATTCATGCGTTGTTGAATGGGTGGCTCCTTTATGGCACATTGGTGCCGGGGTTTCGCATCGCACCCGAGAAAGTAGTGCGCACGGAAGGGCAGTGGGGAAATGGCCAAGAAGGTCACCGTCACGTTGGTCGACGATTTCGACGGAGAAGGCGCCGCCGACGAGACGGTCGAATTCGGGCTCGACGGTGTGAGCTACGAGATCGACCTCTCTGCCAAGAACGCCGCCAAGCTCCGCAGCGACCTGAAGCAGTGGGTGGATGCCGGCCGGCGGGTCGGTGGCCGGCGGCGTGGCCGCTCGGTCGGCACCGGTCGCGGGCGCGCAGCGATCGACCGGGAACAGAGCGCGGCGATCAGGGAGTGGGCCCGCCGCAACGGCCACAATGTCTCCACCCGCGGCAGAATCCCCGCCGGCGTCATCGACGCATTCCACGCAGCAACCTAGCCGCCGATTGCCGGGCGCATCCGGCAATCGGAGTGGGCGTTCGCTGGTGGCGAACCGGTTGTGACGGCCATCCGGAAACGAATCGGCGGGCCGGTGCGTTACTCCTAGCAGCGCTGGGTACTGGCCCAATTGTTACGTCAGATGTCACTTCCATTGTTTTCTGGAAGGACCTCCAGGCGGGGCACCCGGGGCCGCCGCCCATTACAGTGGACGGCAGGTGCATAGCCACTGCAGTTTTGCAAGCGCTGTCGTGCGATGCACCACCTATGCGATGGAGAGCAGGTAACCACGGATGTTCGAAAGATTCACCGACCGTGCGCGTCGGGTTGTCGTCCTGGCTCAGGAAGAAGCCCGGATGCTCAACCACAACTACATCGGCACCGAGCACATCCTGCTGGGACTCATCCACGAGGGTGAGGGCGTAGCGGCCAAGTCGCTCGAGTCGCTGGGCATTTCCCTGGAGGGAGTGCGCAGCCAGGTCGAGGAGATCATCGGCCAGGGTCAGCAGGCGCCGTCAGGCCACATTCCCTTCACACCGCGTGCCAAGAAGGTGCTGGAGCTGAGCCTGCGCGAGGCGCTGCAGCTCGGCCACAACTACATCGGCACCGAGCACATTCTTCTCGGCCTGATCCGCGAGGGCGAAGGCGTCGCCGCCCAGGTGCTCGTCAAGCTGGGCGCCGAACTCACCCGGGTGCGCCAGCAGGTCATTCAGTTGCTGAGCGGCTACCAGGGCAAGGAGACCGCGGAAGCCGGCACCGGCGGCCGCGGTGGTGAGGCGGGCAACCCGTCGACGTCACTGGTGCTGGATCAATTCGGCCGCAACCTGACCGCCGCGGCGATGGAGGGCAAGCTCGACCCGGTCATCGGCCGCGAGAAGGAAATCGAGCGGGTCATGCAGGTGCTGAGCCGGCGCACCAAGAACAACCCGGTGCTGATCGGCGAGCCCGGCGTCGGCAAGACCGCCGTCGTGGAGGGACTGGCCCAGGCCATCGTGCACGGCGAGGTCCCCGAGACGCTGAAGGACAAGCAGCTCTACACGTTGGACTTGGGTTCGCTGGTGGCGGGCAGCCGCTACCGCGGTGACTTCGAGGAGCGCCTGAAGAAGGTGCTCAAGGAGATCAACACCCGCGGCGACATCATCCTGTTCATCGACGAGCTGCACACGCTCGTCGGCGCGGGTGCCGCCGAGGGCGCGATCGACGCCGCGTCGATCCTGAAGCCCAAGCTGGCCCGCGGTGAGCTGCAGACCATCGGCGCCACCACCCTCGACGAGTACCGCAAGTACATCGAGAAGGATGCTGCCCTGGAGCGCCGGTTCCAGCCGGTGCAGGTGGGCGAGCCGACGGTCGAGCACACCATCGAGATCCTCAAGGGTCTGCGGGACCGTTACGAGGCCCACCACCGCGTCTCGATCACCGACGGTGCGATGGTGGCCGCCGCGACACTGGCCGACCGCTACATCAACGACCGCTTCCTGCCGGACAAGGCGATCGACCTGATCGACGAGGCCGGTGCCCGGATGCGGATCCGCCGGATGACCGCTCCACCGGACCTGCGCGAGTTCGACGAGAAGATCGCCGACGCGCGCCGGGAGAAGGAATCGGCGATCGACGCGCAGGACTTCGAGAAGGCGGCCAATCTTCGTGACCGGGAGAAGACCCTGGTCGCGCAGCGCGCCGAGCGTGAAAAGCAGTGGCGCTCAGGCGATCTCGACGTGGTCGCAGAGGTCGACGACGAGCAGATCGCCGAGGTCCTCGGTAACTGGACCGGCATCCCGGTGTTCAAGCTGACCGAGGAGGAGACCACCCGGCTGCTGCGCATGGAGGACGAGCTGCATAAGCGGATCATCGGCCAGGAGGATGCCGTCAAGGCGGTTTCCAAGGCCATCCGTCGCACCCGTGCCGGGCTGAAGGACCCCAAGCGTCCATCGGGCTCGTTCATCTTCGCCGGCCCGTCCGGTGTCGGTAAGACCGAGCTTTCCAAGGCGCTGGCCAACTTCCTGTTCGGCGACGACGACGCGTTGATCCAGATCGACATGGGCGAGTTCCACGACCGCTTCACCGCTTCGCGGCTGTTCGGCGCCCCTCCGGGCTATGTCGGCTACGAAGAGGGCGGCCAGCTCACCGAGAAGGTGCGTCGTAAGCCGTTCTCCGTCGTTCTCTTCGACGAGATCGAGAAGGCCCATCAGGAGATCTACAACAGCCTCCTGCAGGTCCTCGAGGACGGTCGCCTGACCGACGGTCAGGGCCGCACGGTCGACTTCAAGAACACCGTGCTGATCTTCACGTCGAACCTCGGCACCTCCGACATCTCCAAGGCCGTGGGCCTAGGCTTCACCCAGGGCGGCGGTGAGAACAACTACGAGCGGATGAAGCAGAAGGTCAACGACGAGCTGAAGAAGCACTTCCGTCCCGAGTTCCTCAACCGCATCGACGACATCATCGTCTTCCACCAGCTGACTCAGGAAGAGATCGTCAAGATGGTCGACCTGATGGTGGGCCGGGTGGGCACCCAGCTCAAGGCCAAGGACATGACGATGGAGCTGACGGACAAGGCCAAGTCGCTGCTGGCCAAGCGCGGGTTCGACCCGGTGCTCGGTGCGCGGCCACTGCGCCGGACCATCCAGCGTGAGATCGAGGACCAGCTCTCGGAGAAGATCCTCTTCGAGGAGGTCGGCCCCGGTCAGCTGGTGACCGTCGACGTCGAGAACTGGGACGGCGAGGGCGCAGGCGAGGACGCGGTGTTCACCTTCACCGGCAGTCGTAAGCCTGCCGTGAGCGTCGAACCGGACCTGGCTCAGGCCGGCGCCGCCGGCACGCCGAGTGCGGCCGGCACGGACTGACCGAAACGCAGTAGGCCGGGCGGTCACCCCAAGGGGTGGCCGCCCGTCCGGCTTTCTGCGCGATCTCGCGGTGGCGGCGTGATGACGCCGGGCGTGCCTTACGATGCTCCTGTAATCGATGGACAGCGGAATCTGGTGAAAGCCCAGAACGGTCGCGCCACTGTGACAGTCAGACCCGATGGCCATCGCATCTCTGACTGGGACGCGAAATCCCGGAAAGGAACCAAGATGACTTCTCCAGATGTGAGCAGCAGGGCAGGCGCAATCGACCTGTCGGGAACCAAGGCGGCGGCGTGGCTGTCGCTGACGGCGTTCCTGGCGCTGGTGGTGCTCTACTTCGTGGGCATGGACCAGGGTGCGACCTCGGTGCTGGGCAACAGCACCTACATCCACGAGTTCGTGCACGACGCACGTCACCTGCTCGGATTCCCCTGCCACTGACACCCGGCACGGTAGGAGTCGAAGACAAATGGAGAAGCAGATCATCTGGCGCGGCCTGCTGGCCGGCGCCGCCGCCGGCGTGCTTGCCTTCCTGTTCGCCCGCATCTTCGTCGAGCCGCAGATCGGCCTGGCCATCGGCTACGAAGAAGGTATCGGAGCCGCGCGCGAGGCCATCCAGCACGGCGCCGACCACGGCCATGGCCACTCCCACAGCCACGGCGAAGCGGGCGGTGGCATCACCCGTGCCATCCAGATGAACGTCGGCCTGGGCCTGGGCCTGCTGGCGTTCAGTGTGGCGATCGGCGCGCTGTTCGCCGTCGTGTTCGCCGTCGCATACGGGCGGGTCGGCAACATCTCGGCCCGGCTGCTGTCGCTGTACGTCGCCGGCGCGATGTTGCTCAGCCTCTACGTCGTTCCGGGGTTGAAGTATCCGGCCAGTCCGCCTGCATTGAGCCAGGACGAAACGATCCAACAGCGCACCCTGCTGTACCTGCTGATGGTGGTGCTGTCGGCAGCGCTGTTGGCCGGCGCGGTGTATCTCGGCCGCCGGTTGGTGTCGCGGCTGGGCGGCTGGAACGCGGGCCTGGCAGCGGCGGGCGCCTACGTCGCGTCGATCGCGGTGGTGATGTTGGTGCTGCCGACGGTCGACGAGACCCCGGGGCCGCTGACCGACGACACCGGCGCCATCGTCTACGAGGGGTTCCCGGCCGACGTGCTCTATGAGTTCCGGTTGTACTCACTGGGCACCCAGGTCGTCATGTACGCGACCATCGGGTTGGTCTTCGCCGCGCTGGTGTCGCGGTTGCTGGGCGAGCGCAAACAGACGGTGGCCGTGTGAGTCTGCGCGGCGAGTCTGACGTGTGAGCGAGGTCGTCCGGCTGACGTTGCTGTCACACGCCATGACGGACGCGATGGCAGCCGGACGATTTCCCACCGACGAGACCCTGTCGGCCGTGGGTCGGCGGCAAGTCGACCCGGGCACCGAGCTCGGGACAGTCGACCACGCCTACTGCGCACCGGAGCAACGCACCCGCCAGACCGCGGAACTGCTCGGTGTCGCGGCCACCATCGAGCCGAAGCTGGCGGATCTCGATTGTGGCCGCTGGCGCGGCGATGTGCTCGGCAGGGTCCAGCCGGCCGAGCTGGCGATCTGGCTGACCGAACCTGCCCGGGCGCCACACGGCGGCGAGTCTGTGGTCGAACTGATCGAGCGGGTGGCCGGCTGGATGGATTCGCTGGCAGCGCGGCGGGGCCGGATCCTCGCCGTCACTCACCCCGCGGTGATTCGCGCGGCGATCCTCGTCGTGCTCGACGCGCCGCCGAAGTCGTTCTGGCGGATCGACATCGCACCGGTCAGCCGCACCGTGATGCACTTGCGGGGGCACGCGTGGTCACTGCGGTCGAGCCCGTGAGTCAGCCGTTCGGGATCAGCTCGAACGCCTGCGTCACGATCGACATCAGCCATCCCGCCGCGGTCTGACTGCGGAACTCCGGCCAGTTGGCCTGCAGGCTGACCACCCAGGGCTGCCCGGCGTGATCGACGGCGTACCAGCTGAACGTCAGGTCGCCCGGCAGGTTCCCGGCCTTGGCCCCGATGTAGGGCCACTCCTCGCGATCCAGATCGATACCGGGCACGGCCGACAGGATGTCCTTGACCGGCGCGGCCTCGCCCACGGCCCCCTCCTGCAGCGCTGCGTGCAGGCGGCAGATGTCGGCGGCGCTGCCGTACCACTCAGCGCCGATACCCGAGGCCGGGGTGTGGGTGCGGGTGGGATCCGGTTCGTACGGGCGGGCGTTGGTCTGCTGCAGGAGTCGCGCGCGGCCCTGCGGCGAGGCCTGCTTCCACTGCTCGCGTAGATCGGGCTTGCCCCAGCCGACCGAGAACAGCTCGTGCATCGTCGGAAACGGCGTCATGCTCGCGGGGTCGTGATGCCCGGCGATGGCCAGCGCGCGCTCGATGGCCCCTGGCCCCAGCCGCTCGATCAGCAGATCGGTCGCCATGTTGTCGCTGGCCGAGATCATCTGTTGCGAGGCCTCGCGCACCGTGACCGTCGAGCCGGGCGGCAGGTCGTCGAGCTCGGGGGAGCCGACCGCCTTGGCCTCCTCGGTGATCGTCAGCGCGTCGGACCACTGGACGGTGCCTGCTTTCACCGCTTCCGCGACGGCGAGCAGCACATAGAGCTTGAAGATCGACGCCAGCGGCAGCGACATGTCGGTGTTGGTGCCGGCCACCTTCTCGCAGCGACCGTCGGTGACCTTCGCGATCTGGTACGAGTAGCGCGCCCCGGACTTGGTCAGCTCGTCGTCGATGTCGGCCCACTCTTCGATCACCGGTGGGTCGAGCGACACCCAGAAACGGTCGACCATCCCGGCGTCGTCGGTGTGCAGCTCGATGGTCTGGGCCACCCCGTAGGAGGTGAGCACGTGCAGGGTGGCGGACCCGGCCCCGATGTCGACGTCGGTCACGGTGAACGGCCTGTCCCACCAGATTCTGTCCAGCGTGACGCCGACGTGCTCGACGGCCTCGGGCGCAGCCAGCGTGCGCACCCCGACCGGACCGATCGGCCAGTCACTGTTGAGCATGTCCATGGTCTGCTTGGCGCGCAGCCCCTGGGGGGTGTTGATCTGGATGGGCACGCCGTGTGCGGCGTCGGCAGGCGCCGGACGCGATGTGGCACACCCGCAGGCCAGGGCGGCGACGAGGACGAGTGCGACCGTCAGTTCGGTCACTCGCCGTCGGCCCCGGACTGCCTCACGCCGTGGCGTCAGTCCCCGCAACGTCAAGTACAACTTCGAACTCCAGTAACGACGCTCCGGTGGCCACGGGATTGGCGCGCTCACCGGCATGCGCTTCGACGGCGGGCCCGGTGGCCCACGCCTGGAACGCCTCTTCGGACTCCCACTGGGTCACCACGAAGTAGCGGTCCTCGCCCTTGACCGGGCGCAACAGCTGGAAGCCGAGGAAGCCGGGCTGGTTGTCCACGGCGTGGGCGCGGTGTGCGAACCGCTTCTCCAGTTCCGGACCGGCGTCTGGCGGGACCTCGATTGCGTTGATCTTCACCACGGGGTTCTGGCTGGGCATGCGGTCAGGTTACCGCGACCCCTGGGCAAGATGAGCACATGGACTCACCACTGCTGGTCGGCCGCGGCGGCACCGGGGTTCCCCTGGTGCTGGTACACGGTCTGATGGGTCGGGGCACCACGTGGTCACGCCAGCTGCCGTGGCTGACGCAGTTCGGCTCGGTCTTCACCTACGACGCGCCATGGCACCGCGGCCGTGGCGTGGAGGACGGATTCCCGATCTCCACCGAGCGATTCGTGGCCGACCTCGGTGACGCGGTCACCGAGCTCGGCAGACCGGCGATCATGATCGGACATTCGATGGGGGCGCTGCACTCGTGGTGTCTGGCTGCGACGCGCCCCGAGATGGTCGCTGCCGTCGTCGTCGAGGACATGGCACCGGACTTCCGGGGCCGGACGACCGGGCCGTGGGAACCGTGGTTGCACGCGCTGCCCGCCGAGTTCAGCGCCGCACAACAGATCTACGACGAGTTCGGACCGGTCGCGGGGCAGTACTTCCTGGAGGCGTTCGACCGCACCGAGACTGGCTGGCGCCTGCACGGAGACCCGCGCCGGTGGATCGAGATCGCCGCCGAGTGGGGCACCCGCGATTACTGGGGGCAATGGCGTGCGGTGTCGGCGCCGACGCTGCTGATGGAGGCCGGGAACTCGGTCACCCCGCCGGGTCAGATGGAAGTGATGGCCGAATCGGGGACCCGGACGACGTATCTGAAGGTGCCGGACGCCGGGCATCTCGTCCACGACGATGCGCCCAGGAAATACCGGGACGCCGTTGAGGCGTTCCTATCGACGTTCACCCGTGGCGCCTGAGCTCGGCCACACGGGCTGCTGCTCGAAGCGGGCGCGGATGTCGTCCGGGTCGTGGTGTGTCGGGGTGGCGCCGTCGAACAACCGGCCGCCCATCGGGGCCGCGATCCGAAACTGGTCGCGGTGCAGCCGCAGCGTGCCGGACCGGCGGGCCGCCCAGATGAGCGTGGCGGCGAGCGCGAACGGGGCGAGAAGGATGAGGAAGGTCAGTGCGCTACTCATGGCAGCAATAGTCCGGTCAAGTAACATCGTGCCAACAGTGGCAGAAGCGACACAGTTAGATAAGATGCTGCCATGGCGTTGAGAAGTGTGTCCACTTTGGTGCTCGATGGTCTCGCGGTTTTCGAGTTCGGCGTCATCTGCGAGGTTTTCGGCATCGACCGGTCGGCCGACGGGGTGCCCAACTTCGACTTCAAGGTGTGCGGGCCGGAGGCGGGGAAACCGCTGCGGACAGCCGTTGGGGCGACGATCATCCCCGATTGCGGGCTCGACGATCTGGTCGGCGCCGACCTGGTTGCCATCCCGGCCATCGGCGGCCTCGACTACTCACCCGACGCGCTGGCGACCGTCCGCCGGGCCGCCGAATCGGGGTCGATCATCCTGACCGTGTGTTCGGGCGCATTCGTCGCCGGTGCGGCCGGCTTGCTCGACGGCCGTCCCTGCACCACCCACTGGATGCACGCCGACAAACTGGCGGCCATGTACCCGACCGCGCAGGTCGACCGCAACGTGCTGTTCGTCGACGACGGTGACCTGATCACCAGCGCGGGAACGGCAGCGGGCATCGATGCATGTCTGCACCTGGTGCGTCGCGAACTGGGAAGCGAGGTCACCAACAAGATCGCCCGCCGGATGGTGGTGCCGCCGCAGCGCGACGGCGGTCAGCGTCAGTACATCGACCAACCGATCCCGGTGCGCTGCTCCGAGAGGTTCGCCCCGCATCTGGACTGGATCCTGGTCAACCTGGAAAAGCCGCACACGGTCGGCACGCTCGCCAAGCGTGCGCACATGTCCGCCCGCACCTTCGCGCGCCGGTTCGTCGAGGAGACCGGCCGTACCCCGATGCAGTGGGTGACTGACCAGCGGGTCCTGTTCGCACGCCGACTGCTCGAGGAGTCCACGCTGGACATCGACCACATCGCCGAGCAGTCCGGGTTCGGCAACGCGACGCTGCTGCGCCACCATTTCCGGCGCGTCATCGGCGTGACGCCGTCGGACTACCGGCGGCGCTTTGCCTGCGCCGACTCGGACTGCGCCGCCACTGCCTGACCGTGGGCAGGCACCAGCTCAGGCGCCCTCGCCACATAGGGCGAACCGGCCGTCTGCCGTCTGCTCCACCAGCCCGTCGACCAGCAGCGAGTCCAGTGCGCGGTCCCGCTGGGCGGTGCCGGTCGTCCACGCCAGGTCCAGTTCCGCCCGGCTGACAGGGAAAGCGTTGCCGCGCAACACATCCAGTAGGCGACCCCGTACCTGGCGGTCGGTACCGGCATAGCGCTGCGTCCGCCGGGGCGGCCCGGTGCCGGCCGGGAACCCCCGCGACCGCCATGTGCACCGGCTCAGCGGGCACACGCCGCAGCGCGGTGCCCGCGCCGTGCACACCGTCGCGCCGAGTTCCATCAGCGCGACCGAGAACACCGGTGCCCCTGAGTCTTCGGGCAGCAGTTCGGCGACGTCGTCGAGGTCGCGCGCCGACGGTGAGCCGGCGTCCTTGCGGCCGTGCACAGTCCTGGCCACCACCCGCCTGACGTTCGTGTCGACGACGGGGACCCGGTGCCGGTAGGCGAAGCAGGCGACTGCGCGCGCCGTGTAGGCGCCGACGCCGGGCAGCGAGAGCAGCGTGTCGACGTCGTCGGGCACCACGTCGCCGTGCTCGGCGGCGATCACCGTTGCGCATTCGTGCAGTCGTTTGGCGCGCCGCGGGTAGCCGAGCTTGCCCCACGACCGCAGAACATCGGCCGCACTGGCTTGCGCGGTCGCCGACGGCGTCGGCCAACGCTCCACCCATGCCAGCCAGATCGGTTCCACCCGCGCCACCGGTGTCTGCTGCAGCATGAACTCGCTGACCAGGATCTGCCATGCCGAGACGCCCGGGCGTCGCCACGGCAGGTCGCGCTGGGCGTGCTCGTACCACGCCAGCAGCTCAACCGAATCGATCATCCACGCCTGCTCGGGCACAATGATGGCCATGCCCAACTCGAATCCGTTGACCGCGTGGAAAGCACTCAAAGAGGGTAACGAGCGGTTCGTCGCAGGCAAGGCCGAGCATCCGAGTCAGAGCATCGAGCACCGCGCCAGCCTCGCCGCGGCCCAGAAGCCGACTGCGGTGGTGTTCGGCTGCGCCGACAGCCGGGTGGCCGCCGAGATCATCTTCGACCAGGGTCTGGGTGACATGTTCGTGGTGCGCACCGCCGGCCACGTCGTCGACAGCTCGGTGCTCGGGTCGATCGAGTACGCCGTCACCGTGCTGAACGTTCCCCTGATCGTGGTTCTCGGCCATGACAGCTGCGGCGCTGTCGGGGCGACGCTGTCGGCCCTCGACGACGGACAGGTGCCGGGCGGCTACGTCCGCGACGTGGTGGAGCGAGTCATACCGTCGATCCTGTCGGGCCGCCGCGACGGCCTGACCCGCGTCGACGAGTTCGAGGCCAGGCATGTCACCGAGACCGGCAAGCAGCTGCTCAGCAGGTCGACGGCGATCGCTGAGGCGGTGCAGAGTGGCAACCTGGGCATCGTCGGCCTGACCTACCAGCTCGCCGACGGCCAGGTGGTGTTGCGCGACCACATCGGCGATATCGGCGAAGCCTGACGGCGCGCTTTGCGCCCACATCGGCGACACGCCGAGCAACGTCGGACCAGGTGGCGTGACCTGGGCTTACCGTGATGTTGTGCTGGATCTAGAACCGCAGGGCCCGCTGCCCACCCAGATCTACTGGCGACGCAGGGCGCTGGCGCTCGGCATCGCGGTGCTCGTCATCGGCGTGATCGCCGCCGTGGTCGCTGTGGTCGTGATGAACAGCACCAGCTCCGGACAGCCCACCGCAACCGAATCCGCGGAGTCTGCGGAGGCCGCCGCGCCCACCCCGCTGCCGGGGGACAACCCCGAGGTCAAGACGCCGATCCAGCCGCCGGCTCAGGACGCCCCGCCGCCCACCGCCACCCCGACGGCCGCCGTCGTGCCGCCGCCGATCATGCAGGAGGGAGACGACTGCCCCGACTCCACTCTCGCGGTCAAGGGCATCACCAACGTGCCGCAGTACGTGGTCGGCGATCAGCCGAAGTTCACCATGGTGGTCACCAACATCGGCCTGGTCGCCTGCCAGCGTGACGTCGGCGCCGCCGTGCTGGCCGCGTACGTGTACTCGCTGGACAATCAACGCCTCTGGTCGAACCTGGACTGCGCACCGTCCAACGAGACGCTGATCAAGACCTTCCAGCCCGGCGAGCAGGTGACGACCGAGGTGACGTGGACCGGGATGAGTTCGGCCCCGAACTGCCCGCTGCCACGTCAGCCCATCGGGCCGGGCACCTACAACCTGGTCGTCCAGTTGGGCAACCTGCGTTCGGCCCCCGTGCCGTTCGTCCTCGCCGAGTCCGCCACCCAGCCCGGTCAGGGCACGGTGGACGGTGCCCCGCACATGCCGGTGCCAGGTCCGGTCGGCTGATTCGTCGCCGTCAGGCGAGCCGGTCGGCGATCGTCGACTCGGCCAGCGCGGACAGGCCTTCCCGGATGTGGCGGGCCCACATCGACCCGATACCGTCGACCGACTGCAGGTCGGCGGCGCTGGCCGCCAGCAGGCCCTGCAGTGATCCGAACGATCGGACCAGTAGGTCGACGTGGGCGAACTGCAGCCTGGAGATGCCGGCCATGGCGCGGTAGCCGCGTGAGCTCATCGCGGAATCCTGGGCTTCGGCGGTCGACGGATAACCGAACACCCGAGCCAGCGTGGTGAAGTCGAGAAGTTCGCCGTCCGACAGGCTGTCGAGCTCGTCGAGGGTGGCGCTGACCTGAGCCGTCGACGGTGGATCGGGGTTGGCGTGGTAGTCGCGCACGATCAGCTCGCGGTCGGTGTCGTTGTCCCCGACGAGCTCCTCCAGCTGCAGTTTCAGTTGCCTGCCGTCGGTGCCCAGTTCGACGACGTCGGAGTCGATCTCCAGGCTGATCCGGCGCACCATCTCCAGCCGCTGCACCACCGTCATCACGTCGCGTAGCGTGACGAAGTCCTCGATCTCCGCGGTGGACAACTGCCTGCTGACCTCGTCGAGGCGGGTCTTGTAGCGCTCCAGGGTGTCGATCGTCTGGTTGGCCCGCGACAGGATGGTGGCCGACTCGGGCACCACATGGCGCTCACCGGCGACGTAGACGGTCACGATGCTCATCGAGTGGCTCACCGAGATCACCGGATAGCCGGTCTGGATCGCGGTGCGCTCGGCGGAGCGGTGCCGGGTACCGGACTCCTCGGTGGGGATCGACGGATCCGGCACCAACTGCACGTTGGCGCGCAGGATGCGGCTGCCGTCGGTGGACAGCACCACCGCGCCGTCCATCTTGGACAGCTCACGCAGCCGGGTCGGGGCGTACCGGACGTCGAGGGAGAACCCGCCGTCGCAGATGGTCTCGACGCCGTCGTCGTAGCCGATGACTATCAAGGCACCAGTTCGGCCGCGCAGGATGCGCTCCAGGCCGTCGCGCAGAGCTGTTCCCGGCGCCAGCCGGGCGATGGTCTCCCGCAGTGTGGGGCGCGCCAACGGCACCACGGTGCGGCTGGCCCGACCCGTCGACTTCACGGCCATGTCTTCTCCACGGTTGAGTCGTCGGCTCTGCCCCTGACTGACTTCAGCTTGCGTCATTCTTGCTGATCCGTCGCAGCGCCTGCAATGCCGTGGTGATGTTGTCGGCCGACACCACCTGCAGTCCGGCCGGCGCGGAGGTCACCCCGGCGGGGACCACCGCACAGGTGAAACCGAGCCTGGCGGCTTCGGCCAGCCGGCGATCCATCCCGGTGACCCGCCGCAGATCGCCAGCCAGGCCCACCTCGCCGATGGCAACCGCGGTCGTAGGCATCGCCAGGTCCATGTATGCCGATGCGATCGCCAGGGCCACTGCGAGGTCGGACGACGAGTCGGTCAGCCGCATCCCGCCGACCGTGGACAGGTAGATGTCGTTCATCCCCACGCGGAGCCCGGCCCGTTTCTCGAGCACCGCGGTGATCATCGCCGCGCGCGAGGAATCGATACCGCTGACCGCGCGCCGTGGGCCGCCGCTGGCAGGCGAGCCGATCAACGCCTGCACCTCGCCGATCATCGGGCGCTTGCCGTCGAGTGTGACCGTCACCGCGGTGCCCGACACCGCCTTGGGACGTTGGTCGAGGAACAGGCCGGACGGGTCGGAGACACATTCGATTCCGTTGTCGTGCAACAGGAAGCAACCGACCTCGTCGGCCGCGCCGAACCTGTTCTTGACGCCGCGCACCATCCGCAGCGACGACGAGCGGTCACCTTCGAAGTGCAGCACGACGTCGACGAGGTGCTCCAGCGAGCGAGGCCCGGCAATGGCGCCGTCCTTGGTGACGTGACCGACGAGCAGGATGGCCACACCGGTCGTCTTCGCCGTCATCGTCAGCGCGGTCGTCACGGCGCGGACCTGGGTTACACCACCGCTGACCCCGTCGACCTCGGCGGTGGACATCGTCTGCACCGAGTCCACCACCACCAGCGAGGGCTGCACCGCGTCGATGTGGCCGAGCGCGGTCTGCAGGTCCGATTCGGCGGCGAGGTAGACCTCGTCGTGGGTGCAGCCCGTGCGTTCGGCCCGCAGCCGGATCTGGCCCGTGGACTCCTCACCGGACAGGTACAGCGCCCGGCGCCCGGTCTGCGCCCAACGGTGGACGACCTCCAGCAGCAGCGTCGATTTCCCGACGCCCGGATCACCCGCCAGCAGCGTCACCGAGCCGGGCACCAGGCCGCCGCCCAGCACCCGGTCCAGTTCGCTGACGCCGGTGGTGAAGTGCCGGGTGGTCCCGGGGTCGATGGAACTGATCGGTACGGCCGGGGAGGTGGGGGTGACCGCGCGGGACGTGGCCGACGCGGTGGCCGCCATCAGGGTGACTTCGTCGACCGTGCCCCAGGTGCCGCACTCAGGGCAACGGCCCACCCACTTGGCGGTGAGGTGCCGGCATTCCGAGCAGCGGTACTGCGAACGCGTTTTCGAACTGACCCGGGCCACGCCGTGACGGTAACCGGCGGGACCGACATAACCTCAGCGATTGTCGGCCGTGTCTGCAACCGATCTTTCGGTACGGCCGGGTCTGTCTAGTGGCCGCCGCCCGAATGGCTACCGCCCGATTCGCCGGAGTCGCGAAGAGGCGCCTCGCCGGCCGAGATCGGGACGGCGACGGTGGTCTCACCCGCCTTCTCGAAGGTGAAGGTGAAGTCGTAGGTCAGGCCGTTGGTGACGGGCTTGGACAGCTCCACGGTGGCCTGGGCGGTGTCGGCGGGCTCGACGCTCTCCAGAGGGCTGGGCTGGCCGTCGGGGGTTCCGACCACCAGAACACCGTTGACCGGCACGCTGGTGTCGCCCTGCAACGACACGTCGCCGATGTCGGTGGTGATCGACACGAGCTCGTCGCTGACGTCGGGGGAGGTGTTGGCGGCGACGAACACCAGCTCGACGTCGGTGCCGGGCTCGATGTAGTCGGTCGTCTGGACGGCGTAGATGTGGATGTTGCGCAGGGCGATGGGCCCGGCGAGTCCGCTGGTGCCGTTGATCGCCGCTTCCTGGGTCGCGGTCTGGGCGACCTGACCGGCACTGCAGCCGCTCAGCGCAGCAGCGGCAGCCAGCGCCGCGACGGCGACGGTTACGGGGACGGTCCGCCCGTGTGCACGAGTGCGCCGTTTGAAGGGGTTCACTGGGGCCTCCTGCTCGGCCGGCTGGGCGACGTGGCACGCCGGGTCCACGGTGTTTCCGGCGGTTCGACTATGCAGAGTAGTAGGTGCCGGATGTACGCGGTAGCGCAGGGGCGATGCGTCTCGCGGACAGCCGATTCCAGGCGTTGCCTGCCGCTGGGTGGCGGGCGCCAACGTCCGGTTCTGCGGAGTCCGCCTTGCACGGATTGCCTGGCCTGTCAACCCCTAGTGTTCCCCAACGATGGCCCCTGACCTGCACCGTTGATCCGCACCCGGTAGCGGCCCGTGTTAACATCGAGGGGTGAAAGGGGCTCGAAACTGATGATTTTTAAGGTCGGAGACACCGTTGTCTATCCACACCACGGTGCTGCGTTGATCGAGGCGATCGAAACCCGGACCATCAAGGGCGAACAGAAGGAATACCTCGTCCTCAAGGTCGCTCAGGGAGATCTCACCGTTCGGGTGCCCGCTGACAATGCCGAGTACGTGGGCGTGCGCGATGTCGTCGGACAAGAAGGCTTGGACAAGGTCTTCCAGGTGCTGCGTGCCCCGCATACCGAAGAGCCCACCAACTGGTCACGTCGCTACAAGGCCAATCTGGAGAAGCTGGCTTCCGGTGACGTGAACAAGGTCGCCGAGGTCGTGCGTGACCTGTGGCGTCGTGACCAGGAGCGCGGACTGTCGGCCGGCGAGAAGCGGATGCTGGCCAAGGCGCGGCAGATCCTGGTCGGCGAGCTGGCGCTGGCCGAGAACACCGATGACGAGAAGGCCGCGACCATTCTCGACGAGGCACTCGCCGCCGCCTCCTGACGGCGCTGATGTCGACCCCGAGAGTCGGGCTCGGCACCGACGTACACCCCATCGAAGCCGGGCGCCCGTGCTGGCTGTTGTGCCTGCTGTTCGACGGTCATGACGGCTGCGCGGGGCATTCCGACGGCGACGTCGCGGCGCATGCATTGTGTGATGCGTTGCTCTCGGCGGCGGGCATGGGTGACATCGGTGAAGTGTTCGGGACGGACCGCCCGGAGTGGCGTGGGGTCAGCGGCGCGGACATGCTCCGGCACGTGCATTCACTGCTGACCGAGGCCGGGCTGCGGGTGGGCAATGCCGCGGTACAGGTCATCGGCAATCGCCCGAAGATCGGTCCGCGTCGCGCCGAGGCGCAGCAGTTGCTCGCCGAGCTCCTCGACGCCCCGGTGTCGGTGTCTGCGACCACCACCGACGGCCTCGGTCTGACCGGGCGGGGCGAGGGCCTGGCGGCGATCGCCACCGCGCTCCTGACAGCCGATGTGGTCGGCGATGACGATCAGGCCTGTACTGGCCGGTAAGCTGGCCCGTCGTGACCGAACGCCCCGCATCTGGCATGCGGCTCTATGACACCTTGTCTGGCGGTGTGCGCGATTTCGCGCCACTGCGGCCCGGCCACGTCTCGATCTACCTGTGCGGTGCCACGGTGCAGGGGCTCCCGCACATCGGCCACGTCCGCAGCGGTGTCGCGTTCGACGTGCTGCGCCGGTGGCTCTCCGCCAAGGGTTTCGACGTCGCCTTCATCCGCAACGTCACCGACATCGACGACAAAATCCTGCACAAGGCCGCCGACGCCGGCCGGCCGTGGTGGGAATGGGCGGCGACCTACGAGCGGGCCTTCACCGCGGCATACGACGCTCTGGGGGTGCTCCCGCCGTCGGCGGAGCCACGAGCGACCGGGCACATCACCCAGATGGTCGAGTTGATCGAGTCGCTGATCGCCCGGGGACACGCCTATACCGGTGACGGGGACGTGTACTTCGACGTCGCGACGCTGCCCGAATACGGCAAGCTCTCCGGGCACAAGCCCGACGACGTCCACCAGGGAGAAGGCGTCGCGACCGGCAAACGCGACCAGCGGGACTTCACGTTGTGGAAGGGCGCCAAACCGGGGGAGCCGTCGTGGCCGACGCCCTGGGGGCGCGGCCGGCCCGGTTGGCACACCGAGTGCGTCGCCATGTGTGAGGCGTACCTCGGTCCCGAGTTCGACATCCACGCCGGCGGAATGGATCTGGTGTTCCCGCACCACGAGAACGAGATCGCCCAGGCCGAGGCCGCCGGGAACGGGTTCGCCAATTTCTGGCTGCACAACGGCTGGGTCACCATGGGTGGCGAGAAGATGAGCAAATCGTTGGGCAACGTGCTGGCCATACCCGCAGTGCTGCAACGGGTTCGGGCTGCCGAGCTGCGCTACTACCTGGGCAGCGCGCATTACCGGTCGATGCTGGAGTTCTCCGAGAACGCGCTGCAGGACGCGGCCAGGGCCTACACCGGCATCGAGGACTTTCTTCATCGGGTACGCAGTCGAGTGGGTGCGGTGGTGCCGGGCGAGTGGACTCCCAGGTTCGGCGCGGCCCTCGACGACGATCTCGCGGTTCCTGCGGCGATCGCCGAGGTGCACGCTGCCAGAGCCGAGGGCAACCGGGCACTCGACGCAGGTGATCACGAAACGGCGCTGACCCACGCGATGTCGATCCGGGCGATGATGGGGATCCTCGGCGCCGACCCGCTCGACGAACGTTGGGAGTCTCGCGACGAGACGTCGGCCGCGCTCGCGGCGGTGGACGTCCTCGTGCTCGCCGAGGTGCGTCGCCGGGCAGACGCCAGGGCGCGGCGGGACTGGGCGGAGGCCGACGCGATCCGCGATCGGCTCAAGGAAGCAGGCATCGAGGTCACCGACACCGCTGACGGTCCTCAATGGTCACTATTGGACGGGTCGGACAAGTAATGGCGGGCAATTCCCAGCGCCGCGGCGCGGTACGTAAAACCGGCACCAAGAAGGGTCCGACGGTCGGATCGGGGGGTGTCCGGCGTCGTGGCCTGGAAGGCAAGGGCGCGACACCGCCGGCGAGTGCGCGGCCCCACCACCCGGCGGGTAAGCGCGCCGCGCAGGCCGCCCGCAAGCAACAGGGCAAGCAACAGGGTAGGCACAAGAAAACCGACGACACCGAGATCGTCCTCGGTCGGAACCCGGTACTGGAGTGCCTGCGTGCCGGAGCGCCGGCGACCGCGCTGTACGTGGCGCTGGGCACCGACTCCGACGAACGACTCACCGAGGCCGTGCAACTCGCCGCCGACAAAGGGATCTCCATCCTCGAGGTGCCGCGCCACGACCTGGACCGGATCGCCGCCAACGGCATGCACCAGGGCCTGGCGCTGCAGGTGCCGCCGTATGACTATGCGCACCCCGACGATCTGCTCGCCGAGGCGAAACGTGATGCGGTGCCCCCGCTCCTGGTCGCGTTGGACAACATCTCCGATCCCCGCAACCTCGGTGCGATCATCCGTTCGGTGGCCGCGTTCGGTGGGCACGGCGTGCTGATCCCGCAGCGCAGGTCGGCGTCGGTGACCGCGGTGGCGTGGCGGACCAGTGCCGGTGCCGCCGCGCGGCTGCCGGTGGCGCGGGCGACGAACCTGAACCGCACCCTGAAGCAGTGGGCCGATTCCGGTCTGCAGGTCGTCGGCCTCGACGCCGACGGCGACACCGCGATCGACGAGATCGTCGGCGACGGACCGGTTGTGGTGGTGGTGGGCTCGGAGGGCAAGGGTTTGTCCCGCCTGGTCCGGCAGAACTGCGATGCCGTCGTGTCGATTCCGATGGCCGGGCCGACGGAGTCGCTCAACGCATCGGTCGCAGCAGGGGTGGTGCTCGCCGAGATCGCCCGCCAGCGCCGGGTTTAGCCGACCATCGGTCGACCGGCGCTCAGGAGCGTCCGTGCAGACGAGCGCCGATCTGTGCCCGGGACCGGATACCGAGTTTGCGGTAGATGCGGGTGAGATTGGCCTCGACGGTCTTGAGGCTGATGAACAGTGCCGCAGCGATGTCGCGGTTGTTCATCCCGGACGCGGCCAGTTCCGCGACGCGCTGTTCGGTGGCGGTCAACGCGCCGGGCTGATTCCGGCTCGGCTTGGTACGGCTGAGTTCGGCGTGGGCACGCGCGGCCCACAGCGGTGTGTTCAGCTTCTCGAACGTGTTGAGCGCTTCGGTCAGGGCGGCCGAGGCCGCTTCGCGTCTTCGTTGCCGGCGCTGGAGTTGGCCGAGCACCAGCTGGGTGCGGGCGCGCTCGAACGGCATCGGAAGCCGGTCGTGTTCTTTCAGCGCCTGCGTCGCGGCGCTGATCGCGGCGTTGATGTCGTTGTCGGATGCCAACAGGATGGGGCGGCTGCGGGCGCCGACGGCGAGCATCCACGGGCGGTCGAGGCGGCGGCCATTGCTTTCGAGCCGCTCGATCAGGGTCTGCGCCTCGGCGCGGCGACCCAGCCCGAGGAGGGCCTCGATGGCATCGGGCAAGAACGGTGCGACATTGATCTCGGTGGCTTCGGGAGCACGCTCCAGTCGAGCCAGTACCGGCGCAACGACGGCCTCCGCGGCCGGGAAGTCGGCCACCGAGACTTCCAGGAAAGCGAGGATCGCCACCGGCCACACGTCGATTGCGTCCGAGCCGAAACGGCGGGTGGCGGCGAGCGCCTCTCTGGCGTCGCGGCGGGCCTCGTCGACGCGGCCGGCGAACGCGGCAAGGGCCGCGCTGGTGGTCAGCGCCACGTACAACGGAAAGTCGCCCCCCAGCTGGGAAGCCCGCTCCACGGCATCGTCGGTGATCGTGGTGGCCTCGGCGAGGTTGCCCCGCCACAATTCCAACTGCGCGTGATGGAGAGCGAGGTACACGAGGTCGACCTCGCGGCCACCGGCGATACACCGCCTGCGCAGCGTGGCCATCAGTTCGTGGGCGCGGTCCAGCTGTCCGCTCCACAACGCCAGAAGCGCGGTGTTGGTGCTGGGGCGCAACGCCAGGGGCATGGCGGCGCCGGGATCCTCGAGGTCGACGGCTCGCGCGAGTCCGGCCTCGTCGAGGCCCTGTCCGAGGAGGAACCGCTGTACGGTCCGGATCCCCAGCGCCTGCGCGAGCAGCTGCGGATGAGCGAGCTGCTCGGCGTCGGCCACCGCGTCCTCGAGGGTGCACAGCGCCCCGGCGTGGTAGCCTGCGTTGCCCTGAGCGAACGACAGGTTCACCGAGAGTTGGGCACGTAAGCCCACGTTGTCTCCGGCTTCTGCCACCGCCTGCTCGAGCAGTTCGGCAGCCTCGCCGAAACTGTCGTCGACCATGCGCACCTCGGCGAGCAATCGCAGCGCCTGGATGCGCGCCTTGCCGGTGGCCGGTTCGTCGAGGACTTCTTCGAGCAGGTTTCGGGCCCTGCGGACGTCCCCGGCGTGCAGGAGGTAGCCGGCCATCCGGATACGACGGATCGTGGTGCCGCCCCCGAGTCCGACGGACAGTTCGAGTAGCTCTGCCGCTGCCGCGGGGGCTCCGCGCCGGCGTGCCGACTCGGCTGCGGCGTCGAGTGACTCCCACAGCACCGCATCGCCGTGGACGGATCCCAGGGCCAGGTGTCTGGCCGCCAGCTCGGGCTGTTCGACCACCTCGGCCAACCGTCGATGAATCGCGCGGCGCCGGCCCGCTGCGGCGCCGGTGTAGACGCCGTGGGCGAACAACGGATGGGCGAAGCGCGGATTCTGCCCCTCTATGGTGATCACGCCGTCGACTTCGGCGTCCTCGAGAAGTGCCGCAGCCTGCGGGATTTCGGCACCGATGGCATGAGCGACCAGCGCCACGGTGGGCGTTCCGGCGCAGGCCACCACCAGAAGGGCATCCTGAACAGCGCTGGGCAGGCTACCGATGCGGGTCCGCACCACCTCGGTCAGCGTCGCCGGAAGCGGCACCTGGCCGGCCGCTCCCGCGGTGGGGGCGGCGGCGTCGATTGCCCGTGCCAGTTCCAATGCGTAAAAGGGGTTTCCGCCCGCCGTCTGGTGAATTCGGCGCAGCACCGGACGGGTGAACGAGCGGTTGAGGCGTTCGGCGATCAACGCGCCGACCCCGCCGAGGCTCAGTGGCTGCACCCGAAGCCGGTCGATCGCGTCGGGGCGTGACATCTGTACACGCGCGCTCGCGGCGACGCCGTCGGGATCGTTGCGCGCGGTGACCAGCACCCCCACCGCTCCGGTGACACGGCGGGTGGCGAAGGCCACCACAGCCGTACTGGAGGGATCCAGCCACTGCAGGTCGTCGATGGCGAGCAACACCGGTGCCGTCGCAGCCATTGTGTCCAGAGCCGAAACCAATGCAGCTGACAAGGCGTGCTGGTCGGCGCCGGGGCCGTGCGCTCGGGTGCGGAACAGCACCGTCTCGACTGCGGCACGTTGCGGCGCGGGCAGCTCGGCAACCACGGCGTGGTCGATGCCGCCGAGCAGATCCTCCAACCCGGCATAGGCCAGGATCGACTCGGATTGCGCGCCACGCGCAGAAAGCAGCATGAAGCCGGACTCGGCGGCCTGCGACAACGCTGCCAGCCATAGCGTGGTCTTGCCGATCCCGGGCTCACCCTCGATCACCAGACCCGCCGGAGCCAGGGCCGCCGCGGAAAGGAACCCGTCGACCGCGCGAGCTTCCACCGGTCGGCGCACCGTGGCCTGATAGTCCAGTGGTGGTGCGTTCCCTGCCGGGGACGGCTGCGCTGGAGCACGCGGCCGTTGCGACCGTGACTCCACGTGGGGGAAACCTCCTGGATTGCCAGGTGTGCGGTTGTTGTACGAGCCTATCAGCTCGCCTGGGATGTGCAGGGGGTTCATCGGTTAGCTGACAACCGTCTGCCGGGGGCCGGAGCGGACCCGTTTCGGCCGGCCCGCGGCGGTGACGAAGCTGACGCTGGACGTGCCGACCCTCGCTGTGCGCGCCCAGCGAGCGGGAAAACGTGAGGGAATTCCCTGATTTGCCGACGCGTCGGCACGCCTACGGTTTACGCCGTGTGGACTGAGGAATGCGGGTACTACCTGGCGGAATGGTATCGGCCCGAGGTCACCGCACACGACCTCGACGCGTTCGTGGCCAGCTTGACCCGAGGTGCTGTCGCTAGCCGCGCCGGTTCAGGCCCGGCGACGACGTTGATGGCGGTACTGGCCGCTCCCGCCGACGAGGTGCTCTACGGGCTGTTCGCCGCGGCGTCGCCGGACTCGGTGATCGCGGCGTGCGCACACGTCGGCACGCCCGTCGAGCGGCTCACCAGCGGGGTCGGTGCGCGCATCGTGGCAGACGGGTGCGGTGACGGCCGAGCCGGCTGAGCAACGGTCAGATCTCGAACAGCTGAATCCCGGCCCACAGCCCCAGCACGGCGGCGACGATCACCGCCGGCGTCGTGCACAGGCCGATCCGACTGAACTCGCCGAAACCGACCTCCAGATCGCGCCGCACCACGGACCGCCACAACAGGTTGGCCAGCGAGCCGACATAGGTCAGGTTCGGCCCGATGTTCACCCCGATCAGCACCGCGAGCACTGCGGGTGCGCCGGCCACGGTCACCAGTGGCAGCAGCACCAGCACGGCCGGCAGGTTGTTGACGACGTTGGACAGCACGGCGGCCACCGCGGCGATCGCGAGCAGCGACAGAAGATCGGTGCCATCGGGAATCACCTGGCGCATGGCCGATTCCATCCCGCTGTTCATCACTGCGTCGACCACGACGCCCAGGCACAGCACAAATGCCAGGAACGGCACATCAGCGGCGGCGGCAATCCGCATGATGGAGGTCCGCCTCCGACGGAGACCGCGGACACCCAGCACCACTGCCCCGACAAGCGCGGCCCAGGCGGGGGAGAAGCCGGCCAGGGAGGTCACCGCGAAGCCGACCAGCGTCAGCCCCAGGACGACGAGGGCGAAGACGGGTACCTCGATCGGCTCGCTGACGGTGTCCCGTCGGGGTTTCACGGCCAGCTCCTTGCCGAAAAGCCAACGCAGCAGGACGAACTCCACGGCAATCGCGGCCAGCCAGGGCAACGTCATCACCGCGGCGAAGTGCAGAAAACTCAGTCCCGCCGCGCTGAACGCAAGCAGGTTGGTCAGATTGGACACGGGTAGCAGCAGCGACGCACTGTTGGCCAGGTGTGCGGTCGCATACGCGTGCGGTCGCGCCGAGACGCTCAAGGTGCGCGCGGTGGCGAGGACGACCGGGGTCAGCAGCACCACGGTGGCATCCAGGCTGAGGATCGCGGTGACGGCGGCCGCGATGGCGAAAACCGCTGCCAGCAACCGGTTCTGGCTGCCCGACGTGGTACGGGACATCACCGCGCCGGCGGCCTGGAAGAGCCCCTCGTCGCACAGCCGTGCCAGTACGAGCACTGCTGCCAGGAAGCCCACCACCGGTAGCAGCCTTCCCACTTCGGCCACCGCGTCGTGCCAGGAGATCGCGTCGACACCCAGCACCAACGCGGCGGCGAGAATCGCGACGACGGCCTCGGGCCAGCGGTGTGGCCGGACGAGCGCGAACCCGAGCACGGCGATGAGCGCGGTCAGCGCCAGCGTCAACTCCACGGATCGGCGCGTCGCCACAGCACGGGCAGGTGCAATTCCACGCCGTCGTCGATGGCCAGCCGGCTCAGGATCCGCATCGACACATCCAGGTCGTCCGCGGCATAGGGCAACGCGCGCAACGGTTCGTCGAGGGGCCGGAAGAAGTCGTCCCAGTGGATCAGCACCACCCGGCGTGCTCCGACGGTACGCACGGTCTGCGTCCAGTACTCGGTGAGGTAACTCTGCGGCTGCAGCCCCAACTGGCCGACGCCCAGGTAGGCCACCTCGGCCCGCTGATCGGACAGCGCGCCCGGAAGAAATCCGGCGCTGCCGACGACCAACAGCCGCCGGCCGGTGGGCCGGTGGTGCACGAGCATCGACCACGCCTCGCCGCACCGGTAGGCGGAGGCCTTCACCGGGGGGACGATCGGGGCGGTGATCACGCCAGGGAATCGGTCGGGGGGACAGTGGTCACCTTCGATCAGGGTGATGTCGTAGTTGCCGGCGGTGATCGGGTCGCCGGATGTGACGGTACGGACGTCGTCGAGTCCCCCGCCGCGCCCGATCTGGGCGGCCGAGGCGCCACCGATCAGACCTGCGCCGGTCAGGCCGGCGACCACGGCCGAATCCATCGCGTGGTCATAGTGGGTGTGCACCGGAACCAACCCGTCGAGGCGGCTGACCCCGAGTTGGGAGAGTCCGGCGTGGATTCGCTCATGTGACGGCGCCAGCTTTCGGGTGGCGACGGTGAGAAGGCCGGGCCGGGAGAAGAAACCGTCGGTCATGAGCGCGGAGCTGCCGTCGTCGATGTGCAGTGTCGTGACACCGCCCCAGGCGACCGTGAGCGGGCTCGCCGGCGACGCGGCAGGCACGTCGAAGTGAGCGGAGTAGGAGTTCAGGTCGGGCCGGCCGAACTTCAGGCGCACCACGCCACCCTAGTGGGCGCACCCCCGTCCGCTAGCTGAACGGCTCCAGACGCACGCCGTCGGCAGCGAGTCGATCCCGCACCGCACAGGCGATCGCCACGGCTCCCGGGGAGTCACCGTGCACGCAGATGGATTCGACGGAGATTTGGACGGTCGACCCGTCGACTGCGGTCACTCGTCCTGCCGAGACCATCGACATCACCCGCTCGGCGATCTCATCGGGGTCGCTCAAGACCGCATCGCGCTCACGCCGCGAGACCAGCCGGCCGTCCGGTCGGTAGGCGCGGTCGGCGAACGCCTCGGCAACAGTGCGAAGACCCACCCGCTGCGCCTCGGCGAAGAGCGCTGACCCGGTCAGCCCCAGCACCGCGAGCTCCGGGTCCACCGCGTGTACCGCCTCGACCACGGCGCGCGCCTGATCACGGTGCTCGACGATCGAGTTGTACAGCGCACCATGAGGTTTGACGTAGCTCAACTCGGTTCCCGCGACACGGGCAAGGGCCTGCAGCGCGCCGATCTGGTAGATGACGTCGGCGGTCAGGTCGTCAGGTGGCACGTCGATGAACCGCCGCCCGAAACCTTCGAGGTCTCGGTAGCTAACCTGTGCTCCGATGCGCACGCCCCGCTCAGCGGCGGCCCGGCAGGTGCGCGCCAGGGTGGCAGCGTCGCCGGCGTGGAAACCGCACGCGATGTTGGCGCTGGTGACCAGGTCGAGCATGGCGTCGTCGTCACCGAGGGTCCACACCCCGAAGCTCTCGCCGAGGTCGGCATTGAGGTCGACGGATACGCCAGGCATGTTGTCAAGACTAGTGCTTGCGCCTTTCGTCGAGGTCGATGCGGTGACACGGTGAGGTCCATCCAGGTGACCGAGCCGTGGTCAGAACCCGACGACTGGCAGCAACCCGGCCCGGCTGTGTTCACCCGCGAGAACGCCGTCTACGTCAGCGACCCGGCTGCCAAGCAGATTCACCTGGTCGACCTGCAGGCGGCCGGGGTGACCACCTCGGCGGCGCTCGAGCAGACTCCCAACGAGCTCAGTGGGGCCGTCGGACACGATCACTGACAGCCGCCGATCCACGAGCGATTGTGCGAGATGTACTGGAAACGGTTATCGTTACCGGGTGATCTCCTCGTTGTCCCCGAAACTGCGCCTGCTCACGGCCTCACTCATGCTGGCTGCGCCCTTCGCGCTGTCAGCCTGCGGAACCAGCGAAGAGCCCGCCGAATCGGGTGAGACCACCACAGCGGCGGGCGGTGAGTGCCCGGCAACGCCCGTCGACGTCGTGGTCAGCGTCGACCAGTGGGGCGACGTCGTCTCGCAGCTCGGTGGAGCGTGCGCGAACATCACGACGGTGCTGGCCGGCTCGTCGGTGGATCCTCACGATTACGAGCCCGCACCTTCCGATGCAGCGCTCTTCGATGGAGCCCAGCTCGTCGTGATCAACGGCGGTCACTACGACGAGTGGGCGGCCAAGTTGGCTGCCACGTCCGCACCCGACGCGCCGGTCATCAATGCCGTCGAACTCAGCGGTGCGCACGAGGGCGAGGCCGGCCACGACCACGAAGGCGAAGCCGGGGACGACCACGCGGGTGAAGCCAACCCGCACGTTTGGTACAACCCGTCGGCGGTGGCCGAAGTCGCCGAAGCGGTGACCGCAGAACTCGGCAAGCTGGCGCCTGACGCCGACGCCTACTTCCAGGAGCGTCACACGGCTTTCGAGAACGTGATGACCCCGTACAACGACACCATCGCCGCGATCAAGGCCGGTTCTGCCGGAAAGAGCTTCGCGGCCACCGAGAGCGTCTTCGACGACATGGGCGCGGCCCTGGGGCTACAGAACCGGACACCCGAGGGCTATCAGCTGGCGTCTTCGAACGAGGCCGAGCCGGCTCCCGCCGACCTCGACGCGTTCCTGCGGCTTCTCGGTGATCGTGGGGTCGACGTGCTGATCTACAACACCCAGACCGAAGGATCGGTGCCCGAGCAGATCCGGGCAGCGGCCGAGCAGGCGGGAGTTCCGGTGGTCGAGGTCACCGAGACGGTGCCGCCCAACACCGAGTCCTTCCAGACCTGGCAGGTCGCCCAACTGGACTCCCTCGCAGAGGCGCTCGGTGTCCCTGTATGAGTCCGGAGCCGAACCCGCGCTGACGTTCGACGACGTGAGCGTGGTTCGTGGTGGGCGGACGATATGGTCGGACTCGACGCTGCAGGTCGATGTCGGCCGCTTCGTCGCCGTCATCGGGTCGAACGGTGCCGGTAAGACGACGCTGCTCAAAGTGATCCTCGGGCTGGTCCCCGTCGCCGAGGGAACGGTGCGGGTCTACGGCGAGCGACCCGGTGTGCTGAACAACGAGATCGGCTACGTTCCACAGCATTACGATGCCAACGCGAGTGAAGCGATACGTGGCAGGGATGCGGTGCTGCTCGGGTTGACGGGGCGGCATTGGGGATTCGCCCGGCCCAGCGCCGCCGATCGCCAGCGGGTCGACGAGGCGTTGGGTTGGGTCGATGCCACCGACCTCGCGGATCGCCGACTCTCGGAACTCTCCGGCGGTCAGCGCCAGCGGATCGCCTTGGCCGGCGCGCTGGTCGCGCGCCCGAGGATGCTGATCCTCGACGAGCCGCTGGCGTCACTGGATTTGCGCAATCAGCACGAGATCGTGGTGCTCCTGGGCCGTCTCAAGCGCGAACTGGGGGTGACCGTCCTCGTGGTGGCACACGACCTGAATCCGCTGCTGACGATCCTGGACAGCGCGATCTACCTGTTGGACGGCCACGCGCACCACGCCGCCATCGACCAGGTGGTCGATGGTGAGCTCCTCACCCACATGTACGGCACGCCGATCAAGGTCGCGCATACCCTGCAGGGGGATCTCTACATGCGGAGTGTGTGATGACGCAGACCATCGTGGCGATGGGCTATCAGGACAACTGGGTACAGATTCTGGGCTCGTCCTTCATGCGCAACGCATGGCTGGGCGGCACCATCGTGGCGCTGGCGGCAGGGCTGATGGGCTACTTCATCGTCGTGCGCAACTCGTCGTTCGCCGCGCACGCGCTGGCGCACATCGGTCTGCCGGGGGCCACCGGCGCCGTGCTGCTCGGCTTGCCCGCAGCGGTCGGGCTGGGAGTGTTCTGCGTCGGCGGTGCGCTGGTGATCGGTGCTCTGGGGAAGCGAGCCACCGACCGCGACGCCGCCACCGGTACCGTGCTCGCCTTCGCGACCGGTCTGGGGCTGTTCTTCAATTCGTTGGCCACCCGCAACTCGTCGACCTTGACGAACGTGTTGTTCGGAAATCTGCTGGCGATCACCACCGACCAGTTGTTGGGATTCCTCGGGCTCCTGATGGTGTTGGCCGCAAGCATCGCCTTCATCTACCGGCCGCTGTTGTTCACATCGGTCAACAGCCAGGTCGCCGAGGCCAAAGGTGTTCCGGTACGCGGATTGTCGATCACCTTCATGGTGCTGCTGGGAATCACGATCACGATGGCGGTCCAAGCGGTGGGCACGTTGCTGCTGTTCGCCCTCGTCGTCACACCCGCCGCCACGGCGCTGATCGTGACGGCCCGCCCGATTCGTGCGATGGCGGTGTCGGCGGCCATCGGGTTGGTCTCGGTGTGGCTGGGCCTGACCGCGTCGGCGATGTTCAACCTGCCGCCGAGCTTTGTGATCGTGACGATCGCGTGTGGCATCTGGCTCGTGGTCTGGGCGGGCAGCCGGGTGCCGCGCCGGAGGGCGCGGTCCGCTGCACAATCCCGCGTGTCCACTAACGTCAACGTGCATGTCCAGGAGTCCGGCGCCGCGGCGGCGCGCGACCCTGGCCTCCCTGGCCGCTGAGCTCAAGGTCTCGCGCACCACCGTCTCCAATGCCTACAACCGGCCCGATCAGTTGTCGGCCGAGTTGCGCGAGCGGGTGTTGTCCACCGCCAAGCGGCTCGGCTATCCGGGTCCGGATCCGGTGGCACGGTCGCTGCGCACCCGCAGGGCCGGCGCGGTGGGGCTGGTGATCACCGAGCCGCTGAACTACTCGTTCAGCGACCCGGCGGCGCTGGATTTTGTTGCGGGCCTGGCCGAATCCTGCGAGGCGGTCGGCCAGGGCCTGCTACTGGTCGCGGTCGGCCCGAACCGTAGCGTCGCCGAGGGCTCGGCGGCGGTGTTGTCCGCCGGGGTCGACGGCTTCGTCGTGTACTCGGCCTCCGACGACGACCCCTATGTGCCCGCGGTGCTGCAGCGACAGCTGCCCGTCGTCGTGGTCGACCAGCCCAAGGACGTCCCCGGCGCCTCCCAGGTGGGCATCGACGACCGCGCCGGGATGCGCGGACTGGCCGAACATGTCATCGAGCTCGGCCACCGCGAGATCGGACTGCTGACGATGCGGTTGGGCCGCGACTGGCCCCACGGCGGACCGGGTCCGGCGCCGGCCGATCCCGAGCGGGTTCAGACGCCGCATTTCCACGTCCAGAGCGAACGCATCCGGGGCGTCTTCGACGCGATGTCCGCGGCCGGGCTGGATCCGGAGTCGTTGACAGTGGTCGAGAGCTATGAGCACCTGACCACCTCGGGTGGCGCCGGCGCCGAGGTCGCGCTGGAGGCCAACCCGCGGATCACGGCGCTGATCTGCACGGCCGACGTGCTTGCTTTGTCCGCGATGGATCACCTGCGCGCCCGCGGGATCTACGTGCCCGGCCAGATGACGGTCACCGGTTTCGACGGGGTACCCGACGCGCTGCAACGCGGCCTGACGACCGTCGTGCAGCCCGGCGTCGAAAAGGGACGCCGCGCAGGTGAGCTGCTGCACAACCCGCCCAGGTCTGGGCTGCCCGTCATCGAGGTGCTGGAGACCCAGTTGGTCCGTGGCCGGACGTCAGGTCCGCCTGCGTAGCGCCCGCACCACGTCGTTATGGGTGTGTTGACCGTCCAGACCGGCGGGTTCGTCGCGCGGCCGTCGTCTTTCGACATGGACGTCCCAGTCGTCGCCGAGCAACTCGACGACGTCGTCGTGACTGAGATAGTCGGCTGGGTCGAAGCCATAGGATTTGGCCTTTGCCACATCGACATCGGCGTGGTGCACGACCAGTAGCGTGCCGCCGGGCGCCATGGCCGCCAACAGCGCCCTCTGGGCGTCGCTCCCCGGCGAATGCCGCAGGGCTGGATAGTGCGCTGTCACCAAGTCGAAACCGGCATCGGTGAGCTCGGCGTCCTCGAGACGGGCGCACATCCACTCCACACGGACACCGGCCTGTCGACCCCTGGCTCGAGCGCGTTCCAGCGCCACTCGGGACAGTTCCAGCGCTGTCACCTCCCAGCCCTGGCCGGCGAGCCAGACGGCGTCGGCGCCTACGCCGCAGCCGATTTCGAGTGCACGTCCTGGCGCGAGCTCGCGCGCCACGTCCATCAACACGGCACTGGGAGCGCCGTCGGGAATCTCTGCCGCGAGTGAGGTGTACCGCTCATCCCATTCGGTCGCAAGGGCGTTCGCGGAGCCCGGAGAATCTGTCATGCAGACAAGATTGGACCGAACTCGTCAGAACGCCAAGGGGGATTGCTGATCTGACAAACGACGCCGGGTGTCGACCAGCTGCCGCAGCGCCGTCGCGACGTCCTCGGGTGAGCCGATGCGGAACCGGGCCAACGTCTCTCCCGGCCCGACCTTCACCCCGACGTCGGCGTCGCGGAGCCGCCGGAACGCCTTCTCGTCGGTGACGTCGTCGCCGAAGAACACCACAGCCGTCGCCTCATACTGCTCGCGCAGGATGTCGATCGCCTCGCCTTTGTCGGTGGAGATCACGGCGAACTCCAGCACCGCTTTGCCCGCGGTCGCGTGCGCCTCCCAGCTCTCGGACGCCGCGCGCGCCTCACGCAGCGCGTCGTCGCCGTCGGATTCGGAGGCGTTGCGGACGTGCAGCGCGACGCTGGCCGGCTTCGTCTCGACCGTCACGCCGGGTCTGCCCGACGCGATCGAGGTCAACGCGTCGGTGATCTGCTGTAACAGGTCCTGGTCGATGTCGTGGGAGAACCCCGAGTCGAACTCCGCGCCGTGGCTGCCGACCAGTTGCACCGTCGGCGGCATCGACGACAACGTCCGCAGGTCGCGAAGCGCCCTTCCGGAGATCAGCGCGGCGGCGGTCGCGGGCAGTTCGGCGAGTTCGATGAGGGCCTGGCCGGCGTGCGGGAGCGGCCGCGCGTCAGACGGATTGTTGACGATCGGCGACAGGGTCCCGTCGAAGTCGGAGGTGACCAGCAGCCGCACAGCCGACGCCGCTTCGTCGAGGGCGGTCGTCACGTCGGGCGGGAGGTCGCTCACCCGCTAGATCTTAGGCTGGTCGCCGTCCCCGATGAGCAGCCGCACGGCGAGGTCCAGTCGCTTGCTGACGTCGGTGGCCGACGCTCGCCGCGTCAGCCAGGCCAGCAGGTTGGACAGCCACACGTCCGAGATCACCCGGGCGATGTGGTACTGGTCCTCGGTAGGCTCACCGTCGCTCATGGCACGCGCGAACATCGAGTCCATGAGCTTGCCGACGTGGTCGACCTCGCCGGCTGCGGAGGCGTCGGCGAAGACGAATGCCCGCGTCATGGCCTCGGTGAGCAGCGGGTTGCGCTGCATGGCCCGGTTGAGCTTGCCGACCATGATGTTCAGCCGCTGGTAGGCGGTGACGCCCGCGGACAGCGCCGCCCGGTCGGTCTTGGCGTCGATACGCTCGAACTCCCGGCCCAGCGCGGACACCAGCAGATGGACCTTCGACGGGAAGTACCGGTACAGGGTTCCGACGGCGACGTCAGCGCGTTCGGCCACGGCCCGCATCTGGACGGCTTCGTAGCCACCCTTGGACGCGATCGCCAAGGTGGCGTCCAGAATGCGCTTGCGGCGCTCGCGCTGTGCTTCGGATCCCAGCTCGGACTCCGCCAGCACCGCCACGTTCAGGACCTGGCGCGGTCGGGAGTCGAATCCGGCGGCACGCCCAGGGGTCGGCGAGGCGCCGGCTGACAACTCAGACGTCCCAGACATGCGACGAGCGTCTCCTTCGTGATGCGGTCTCGCGGAAAACGATACGCATACCGGCCCCCAACTTCTCACCTCAGTGCCATGTAGACGCCGTCCTGCCTGCTGCGATGGCGGTCGACTTGACGGTCGAACGCTGGCACTATTAGAACACGTTCTAGTGGGAAGCACCGTCTTCTCCCCCCAAACGCTTAGGAGTCCCGGTGTCGGCTGGATCTTTGAAGAACTCGACGACCAGCTCCGATGAGCAGTCGGACGCCCGCGAGCTGGTGCGCAGCTGGGCGGCAGGATCGGCCGTCGTGGGCGCCGCGCGGGACGTCGAACAAGGTGATCCGGGGGCGTGGCGGGCACCCTACGGCGCCCTGGCGCAGTTGGGGATCTTCGGGGTGGCGCTGCCGGAGGAGCACGGCGGCGCCGACGGCACGGTCGCGGACCTCTGCGCGATGGTCGACGAGGCGGCCGCAGCCATGGTGCCCGGCCCGGTGGCCACCACCGCGCTGGCCACGCTGGTCCTGGACGGCGCGCACGCCGGTCTGCTCGAGGCCATGGCCTGCGGTGAGCGCACCGCCGGGGTGGCGTTGACAGCAGAGCTGTCCTACGCCGACGGGCGGGTCTCGGGAACGGCGCCGCATGTGCTCGGTGCCGGCGAGGACGCCGCCGGCGGGGTGCTGCTGCTGCCCGCGGGTGAGCGCTGGCTACTCGTCGACGCCGCGGCCGACGGGGTGACGGTGGAGCCGCTGAAAGCCACCGACTTCTCCCGGCCGCTGGCGCGGGTGCTGCTCGACGACGCGGTTGCCGAGGAGCTCGAGGTGTCCGGGCAGCGAGTCGTCGATCTGGCGGCGACGGTGCTGGCAGCCGAGGCGGCGGGTCTGGCCCGGTGGCTGCTGGAGACCGCGACCGACTACGCCAAGGTGCGGGAGCAGTTCGGCAAGCCGATCGGAAGCTTCCAGGCGATCAAGCATATGTGCGCCGAGATGCTGCTGCGCTCCGAGCAGGCGTCGGTGGCCGCCGCCGACGCGGCGCGCGCTGCCGGTGAAAACGACGGTGCCGGTGAAAACGACGGTGCCGGTGAAAACGACGAGCAACTCTCCATTGCGGCTGCCTTGGCGGCCTCGGTCGGCATCGAGGCCGCCAAGGCCAACGCCAAGGATTGCATCCAGGTACTGGGCGGCATCGGGATCACCTGGGAGCACGATGCGCACCTGTATCTACGGCGCGCCTACGGCATCGCCCAGTTCCTGGGTGGACGGTCGCGCTGGCTCCGGCGGGTGGCGGCGTTGACCCAGCAGGGGGTGCGCCGGGAACTGCACATCGACCTGGCGTCGGTGGCCGACCTGCGGCCCGAGATCGCGTCGGCGGTAGCCGAAGTCGCGGCAGTCACCGAGGAGAAACGACAGGTCGTGCTGGCCGAGACCGGTCTGCTCGCCCCCCACTGGCCGCGACCCTACGGGCGGGCGGCGGGTCCTGCCGAGCAGTTGCTGATCGACCAGGAGTTGGCGGCAGCCGGAATCGTCCGGCCCGACCTGGTGATCGGCTGGTGGGCGGTGCCGACGATTCTCGAACACGGCAGCCCCGAGCAGATCGAGCAGTTCGTTCCCGCGACGTTGCGCGGAGACCTGCAGTGGTGCCAGCTGTTCAGTGAGCCAGGTGCGGGATCGGATTTGGCGGCACTGCGGACCAAAGCCGTCCGCGCTGATTCCGGCTGGAAGCTCACCGGCCAGAAGGTGTGGACCTCTGCTGCGCAGACCGCGCACTGGGGCGTCTGCCTGGCCCGCACCAACCCCGATGCTCCCAAGCACAAGGGCATCACCTATTTCCTGATCGACATGAAGTCGCCGGGCATCGTGATCCGGCCACTGCGTGAGATCACCGGCGACGAGCTGTTCAACGAGGTGTTCTTCGACGACGTTTTCGTGCCCGACGAGATGGTGGTCGGCGAGGTCGACAACGGCTGGCGGTTGGCGCGCACCACGCTGGCCAACGAGCGCGTCGCGATGGCCCAGGGCACCGCGTTGGGGAACCCGATGGAAGAGCTGCTGCGGGTCGTCCGGGAAGATCCAGCGCTCGAAGCCGATGGTGCGCAACAGGATCGGCTCGGTGCGTTGATCGTCACCGCACAGATGGGGTCGTTGCTCGACCAGCGCATCGCGCAGCTCGCCGTAGGTGGTGGAGATCCTGGGCCGCAGGCCAGTGCACGCAAGCTCATCGGTGTGCGGTACCGCCAGGCGCTCGCCGAGTTCCGGATGGACCTGGCCGACGGGGCCGGTGCGGTGGAGAACAGCCAGGTGCGCGACTTCCTCAACACCCGCTGCCTGACCATCGCAGGCGGCACCGAACAGATCCTGCTGACGATGGCGGGGGAGCGGTTGCTGGGCCTGCCGCGCTGACGGTGTCTAGTCGAAAGTGGTCTGCGAGCAGGCGTCCGGGGTGGTGAGGTTCACGCCGGCGTACACCACCTGGATGTGTGAGCACACGATGTAGTCCGCGTCGAGCTTCGGCTGGCCGGTCGACCAGTCGGTGGGCCAGGTGTTGCCCTGGAGTCGGTACTTCTCCACCGGTCCGCTACCGAAGTAGATCGTGGTGAACTCGACCGGGCCGATCGACTTGAACATCCGGGTGTTCTCTGCCTGGAAGGCGGTGTCGAGATAGACGATGCGGTCCATCGATCGCAGCGTGGTGGTCTGACGGGCCCACAGATCGCTGGGGAAACCGATCGCGCCCGCAGGAGTGCGGAGATTGGCGCTCGCGGTGAAGAAGCACTGGTTCACGGCGCGCACGCAGTCCGCTGTGGTGTGCACTTCGATCGAGGTCACGGGATCGACGGGGATCGACGCATCGGCGGTGTCCACCGCGGCGTGTGCCCCGGCCGCGGGCGCGAACAACGCCAGCACGACCGAGGTCGCCGCGGCCATCGAAATCCTGGAGAACGCGGACTTCTGGGCAAATCGTTTCACGTGTGCCTCCCGTGGCGGAATGGTAGTCCGCGGCTCATTCGTCGTAGGTGACTTCAACCGAATCGGAGCGCGGGTGCGCCTGGCAGGCCAGGATCAGGCCCTCGTCGAGATCCTGCTGTTCGAGGACATCGTTGACCTCCATCTCGACGTCGCCGGACTTGGTCAGCACCGCGCATGCGCCACAGTGACCTTCGCGGCAGGAGAACGGCGCGTCCAGTCCCTTGGCGAGCAGCACGTCCAGCAGCTTCGCGCTCCGCGGCCAGGACACCTCGTGGGTGTCTCCGTCGAGCGTCACGGTTGCCGTCGCGGGACCTTCGTCGCTGTCGTCCTCCTCGACCACCACCGCAGCGAACGGGTCGGACTCCAAGGACTTGAACACCTCGATGTGGACGCGCTCGCCCGGGACACCCGCCGACTTCAGCGCCTCCTCGGCGGCGGCCATGAACGGGCCCGGGCCGCAGATGAACGCCTCGCGTGCGGTGTACGGGGCCACCAGGCCGGACAGGTCGGTGGCACTGGGCAGCCCCTGCACCGATTCCAGCCAGTGGACTGCGTTGAGCCGATCCGGATACTTGGCGGCCAGTTCGCGCAGTGCGGTGGCGAAGATGACGGAACTCTCGTCGCGATTGGCGTAGACCAGCGTCACTTTGCCGCTGCCCTCGGTGAGCGCGGACTTCAGGATCGCCATCATCGGGGTGATGCCGCTGCCGGCGGCGAGCAGCAGGAAATCGGTGTCGAGGTCGTCGGGCACGAAGGTCCCCGACGGTGCCAGCACGTGCATCTTCATGCCCGGTGCAGCGTGGTCGCACAACCAGTTCGACGCATAGCCGTCGGCGGTGCGCTTGACCGTCACGGTCAACGGGTCGCCGCTGAAGGGTGAGCTGCACAGCGAATAGCAGCGGGCCACCGAACCCGTGCGGTCGCTGGGCACCCGCAGCGTCAGGAACTGGCCAGGGGCGTAATGGAGTTTGTCGGCCGGGATCCCCGGGTCGTCGGGGACCTTGAACACCAGCGACCGGGCGTCGGCGGTCTCGTCGACGACGTCGGCCACCTCCAGCTCGAGCACGTGGCTGCCGAGCGGCTCATCCGTCACTGCTGTGCCCTCCTCGCATCGATAACTAGAACAGGTTACAGAAATGCATGTCCGCAGGTCCAGCCGCCACAGCAATGCGCTGCTCGACACAAATCGTAACGTGTTCTAATCTTTCCGTTAAGCGATCTGCTCTTCGTGCAAGCGCTCATCGCAAGCCCTAGCTCCCGGGAGGCAATCCGTGACGTCCATTCAACAGCGTGACGTGCAGGCGGTTCTAGCCGGCATCGACGATCTACTGCCGCTGATCGCCAAGCGTGCCCAGTCCGCCGAAGAGCTGCGCCGCCTCCCCGATGAGACGGTCAACGAACTCGACGCGGTCGGCTTCTTCAAGCTGCTCCAGCCCGAGCAGTGGGGCGGTCTGCAGTGTGACCCCACCGTCTTCTACGAGGCCGTGCGGCGCATCGCCAGCGCGTGCGGTTCCACCGGGTGGGTGTCGTCCATCATCGGTGTGCACAACTGGCACCTGGCCCTGTTCGACCAGCAGGCACAGGACGAGGTGTGGGGCAGTGACCCCACGGTGCGTGTGTCGTCCTCGTACGCGCCGATGGGCGCCGGCACCGTCGTCGACGGCGGCTACCTGGTCAGCGGCGCGTGGCAGTGGTCCTCGGGCTGTGACCACGCGACATGGGCGTTCCTCGGCGGCCCGGTCATCAAGGACGGTAAGCCGGTCGACTTCGGCAGCTTCCTGATCCCGCGCAGTGAATACCGCATCGACGACGTCTGGCACGTCGTCGGGTTGAAGGGGACCGGCAGCAACACCGTCGTCGTCAAGGACGTGTTCGTGCCGCGGCACCGGTTCCTGTCCTACAAGGCGATGAACGACCGGACCGCCGGCGGCCTGGAGAACAACACCGCGCCGGTGTACAAGATGCCTTGGGGGACGATGCATCCCACCACCATCTCGGCCCCCATCATGGGAATGGCATACGGCGCGTACGACGCCCACGTCGAACACCAGGGCAAGCGGGTGCGTGCCGCCTTCGCCGGTGAGAAGTCCAAGGACGACCCGTTCGCCAAGGTGCGCATCGCCGAGGCTGCCAGCGACATCGATGCCGGCTGGCGACAGCTGATCGGCAACGTCCGCGAGGAGTACGAACTTCTCAAGGCCGATGAAGAGATTCCGTTCGAGCTGCGTGCCCGAGCCCGGCGCGACCAGGTGCGCGCCACCGCCCGCGCGATCGCGTCGATCGACCTGCTGTTCGAGAGCGCCGGCGCGACCGCGCTGCAGACCGACGCTCCCGTGCAGCGGTTCTGGCGGGACGCGCACGCCGGTCGTGTGCACGCGGCGAACGAGCCGGAGCGGGCCTACCTGATCTTCGGAAACAACGAGTTCGGCCTGCCACCGCAGGACACGATGGTTTGATCGGTCGGCCTGATGACATCCTTCGCAGCAGAAGCCGCTCAACAGCAAGAAATCACCTTCGAGTCGACCTCCCGGTACGCGCAGGTCCGCGATGACATGCGGCTGCACTACCACGAGGCCGGTGTCGGCCATCCCGAGAAGGTGGTGTTACTGCACGGTGGCGGCCCCGGTGCGTCCAGCTGGTCGAACTTCGGCCGCAACATCGCGGTGCTGGCCCAGCACTTCCACGTGTTGGCTGTCGACCAGCCCGGCTACGGTCATTCGGACAAGCACGCCGAACACGAGCAGTACAACCGCTACAGCTCGACGGCGCTGCTGAACCTGTTCGACCATCTGGGCATCGAACGCGCAGCGCTGGTGGGCAACTCACTCGGCGGCGGCACCGCGGTGCGGTTCGCGCTGGACAACCCGAAGCGTGCCGGTCGGCTCGTGCTGATGGGCCCGGGCGGCTTGAGCGTCAACCTCTTCTCACCCGACCCGACCGAAGGCGTGAAGCTGTTGGGCCGGTTCGCGGCGGACCCGACGCGCGAGAACATCGAGAAGTTCCTGCGCATCATGGTTTTCGATCAGACCCTGATCACTCCCGAGCTGGTCGAGGAGCGGTTCCAGATCGCCAGCACCCCGGAGTCGCTCGCCGCCACCAAGGCGATGGGTAAGTCCTTCGCCGGAGCGGATTTCGAGCTCGGCATGATGTGGCGTGACGTGTACAAGCTCCGTCAGCGGGTGCTGCTGATCTGGGGACGCGAGGACCGGGTCAACCCGCTCGACGGGGCGCTGGTGGCGCTCAAGCAGATTCCCCGCGTTTCGCTGCATGTGTTCGGGCAGTGCGGGCACTGGGCGCAGCTGGAGAAGTTCGACGAATTCAACAAGCTGACCATCGATTTCCTCGGGGGCTTGTGATGAGCGCTTGCGCGAAGAACGGAGGCACCAGATGAGCATCCGATCGCTGGGATATCTACGCATCGAGACCACCGACATCGCAGCCTGGCGCGAGTACGGGCTCAAAGTGCTCGGCATGGTCGAAGGTTCCGGCAGCACCGAGGGCGCCCTCTATCTGCGCATGGACGAGTTCCCCGCCCGGCTGGTCATCGTGCCGGGCGAGCACGAACGGTTGCTCGAATCCGGCTGGGAGACCGCGAACGCAGCTTCCCTACAGGAGATTCGCAACCGCCTCGAGGTGGAGGGCACGCCCTACAAAGAGGCCACCGCCACCCAGTTGGCCGACCGCCGTGTCGACGAGATGATCGTCTTCGACGATCCCTCGGGCAACACGCTGGAGGTGTTCCACGGCGTCGCGCTGGAGCATCGGCGCGTGGTGAGCCCGTACGGGCACAAGTTCGTCACCGAGGAGCAGGGCCTCGGACACGTGGTGCTGACCACCCGCGATGACGCGGACACACTGCACTTCTACCGGGACGTGCTCGGGTTCCATCTGCGTGACTCGATGCGGTTGCCACCCCAGCTGGTCGGCCGGCCGGCCGACGGCGCTCCCGCCTGGTTGCGGTTCCTGGGCGTCAACCCCCGGCACCACAGCTTGGCCTTCATGCCGGGCGAGACGCCCAGCGGGATCGTGCATCTCATGGTGGAGGTGGAAAACGCCGACGACGTCGGGCTGTGTCTGGACCGGGCGCTACGCCGCAAGGTCAAGATGTCGGCGACGCTGGGTCGGCACGTCAACGACAAGATGTTGTCCTTCTACATGAAGACGCCCGGCGGCTTCGACATCGAGTTCGGTTGTGAGGGGCTCGAAGTCGAGGACGACGACAAGTGGGTTGCCCGGGAGAGCACCGCAGTGTCACTGTGGGGCCACGACTTCAGCGTGGGCTTCAAATAGCGGTGAGTAATCCTCCCATCGACCCGCGCACCTTCCGCAGTGTGCTCGGCCAGTTCTGCACGGGAATCACGGTGATCACCACGGTGCACGAAGGTGTCCCCGTCGGCTTCGCCTGCCAGTCGTTTGCGGCGCTGTCCCTGGATCCGCCGCTGGTGCTGTTCTGTCCTACGAAGGTCTCGCGGTCCTGGCAGGCGATCGAGGCCAGTGGCAATTTCTGCGTCAACATTCTGCACGAGAACCAGAAGGACGTCTCGGCGCGCTTCGGCTCCCGGGAGCCGGACAAGTTCGCCGGAATCGACTGGGCACCGTCGAAACTGGGCTCGCCGATCATCGAGGGCTCACTGGCCCACATCGACTGCGCGGTGAACTCGGTGCACGACGGTGGGGACCATTTTGTGGTCTTCGGTGCGGTGCACTCGCTGTCCGACGTCCCGAAGAAGAAGCCCCGGCCGCTGCTGTTCTACCAGGGCGGGTACACCGGCATCGAGCCCGAGAAGAACACCCCGGCGGATTGGCGCAACGACCTCGAGGCGTTCCTGACCGCGACGACCGAAGACACCTGGCTATGACGCCGAGTGCACGAACTCGACGATCGCCGAGGCGACGTCACGGTGGACGGTCTCGTTGAGGATGTCGTGGCGAGCGCCCGCGAACTCCACCAGTCTCAGCGCCTCGATCTGCTCGGCGTAGGCGCGTACCGCACCGATCGGCGCGATCGGGTCGTTGACCCCGTGCACCGCAAGGGTGGGCACCGACAGCGACGGCAAGTCCAGGCCGAAGCGGTCCCACCCCCGGTCCAGTTCCCTGGCCAGGGTTGCGCCGTCGGCGTCGACGAACGCCAGGGGATCATTGACCAGCGAGTCCACATAGAACGGATCCGAGGACAGCAGGCCCGGATCGAGTTCGAAAGAGGTGTCGGCGTCGAGCAGTTCGGGGATCGGGACCAGCGGTGCGCCGGAGATGACGGCGCGCCGATACCGGTCCTTGCGGTCCAGTAGCCGAAACAGCGTCACGATCGCACCGAACGAATGCCCTTGCGCGAGAAGCGGAATTCCCGGTCGCCGGTCCTCGGACAGTGCGGTCAGGCTGTCGGCCAGCGCCGAACTGTCCTCGATGGACCCGAAGTCGCCCCGCTGTCCCGGGCTCAGGCCGTGGCCGAACTGGTCGACTGCCCACAGGTCGATGCCTGCGGCGTTCAGGGCGAATCCGTACCGGTGGTACAAGCCCGTGTGCTCGCCGAACCCGTGCAGGAAGATGACGGCGGCCCGTGGCTCGGCGGCGGCCCAGTGCCGGTAGTACGCGCGGCCACGTTCGTGTTCGATGAAGGGCATGCCATGACTGCACCAGGTTTGGTGTGCCGGGTGCAAGCCCCCCGCGGTCGAGACAATACCGAAAGGTGAGAGCACTGGGTACCTATGTGGTCACCGGATCAGCATCCGGAATGGGTCATCAGGCGGCGCAGCGGCTCCGCGCCGACGGGCACGTGGTGATCGGCGTGGATCTGCGGGACGCCGAGGTGGTGGCCGACCTGTCCACCGCATCGGGGCGGACCACTGCGGCGACACGCGTGCTGCAGCTCGCCGAGCGCCTCGACGGCGCGGTGCTGGCGGCGGGTATCGGTCCGACGCCGGGGGCGGACCGTGCCGGCCTGATCTATCAGGTCAACTTCTTCGGGGTGGTCGATCTGCTCAACGCCTGGCGCCCCCGGCTGGCAGCCGCGCACAGAGCGAAGGTCGTTGTGGCGGCCAGCAATTCGACCACGACAACGCCGGCGGTGCCCCGACGGGCCGTGCGCGCCCTGCTCGCCGGCGACCCGCACAAAGCCCAGCGCGCCGTGCGGCTGCTCGGCCCGGCCGCACCGGCGATGGCCTACGCAGCGTCGAAGATCGCGGTAGCACGGTGGGTGCGGCGACAGGCCGTTACCTCCGACTGGGCGGGCGAAGGTATCCGACTGAACGCGCTGGCGCCCGGTGCGATCCTCACCCCGCTGTTGGAGAAGCAGCTGGCAACTCCGAGGGAAGCAAACACCGTCAACGCGTTCCCGGTGCCGGTGGGTGGGTTCGGGGACCCGGGCAGCCTGGCCGACTGGATGCTGTTCATGCTGACTGATGCCGCCGACTTACTCTGCGGCAGTGTGATATTCGTCGACGGCGGCTCCGACGCCTACTTCCGGGCGGACGCCTGGCCGAAGGCGCTTTCAGCGTTCGGCCTGCCCCGTTATCTGTGGCGTTTCGCCGCTTTCGGCCGTCGACGGTGACCCGGCCCTACGCCGGCCGAGAAGCATGTCACGCTGGTCGTCCATGCGCGCGGTGATCGCGTCGACCACCGCGGCGACCTCGGCCCGCCGCAGTGTCTCGGCACGGGTGACGAGCCAGTAGGTCAGACGGATCGACACCGCATCGGTCAGCACGCGGATCAGGTCATCGTGGCGGTCGGCCATGAAGCACGGCAGCAGACCGAGGCCGGCGGCGGCCCTGGTGGCTTCGACGTGGACGAACACGTTCGTCGACGTCACCGACTCCCGCATCGCCGGCGCAAAACTCGTCGCCAGGTCGAGGTCGTCGACCTGGAGCATCGAATCGATGAAGTAGACCAGCGGGTAGCGCTGCAGATCGGCGATGCTCGACGGTGCGCCGTGCTCGTCGAGGTAGTGCCGGGAGCCGTAGAGGCCCAGGCAGTAGTCGCCGAGTCGCAGTGCCTTGGCGCGGTGCACGGTCGGTTCGCCGACCACCACCTCGACATCCAGTCCCGAGCGCTGTTGGGTGGCGCGCCGGGTGGCGGCGACGATCTCCACCGCCACCTTGGGGTGATTGCGCTGCACCGCGGCGGCCGCGGGAGCGGCGATGTAGGCGGAGAAGCCGTCGGTCGCCGAGATCCGGACCACCCCTTCCAGCGCGCGGCGCCCTCCGGCGTCGACGGCCAGCGAACGGACCGCCGACTCGACCACCTCTGCCGCTGCCAGCGCCTCGCGTCCGAGATCGGTGAGCTCCCAGCCGCCGCCCACGCGGGCCAGCACCCTCCCGCCCATCGCCTGTTCGAGGGCGGCGATGCGGCGACTGATCGTGGTGTGGTTGAGGCCGAGTTCATCGGCCGCCGTCGTGTACCGGCCGGTCCGCCCCACCGCCAGCAGGACCAACAGATCGTCGGGGCTTGGGTGGTGATCCAGCGGCGGCATATCTGCATGTTTGCAGAAGGTTCCTGCAGTTTTGGTCATTGCCGCCGGTAGGCAGCTGCATGAATACTCACATTGAACTGTGGTCGGCGTCACAAAGAAGGGATTCCCATGAGCACACACCATGAGCCGGGGACCGAAGAACCACGGTCGGCGACCGCCGGCCTCAAACGCGTCGTGGTGGCCTCGATGGCGGGGACGGTCGTCGAGTGGTACGAGTTCTTTCTCTACGCCACCGCTGCCACGCTGGTGTTCAACAAGATCTTCTTCGCCCAGAGCACGAGCGAGGCCAACGCGCTGATCGCGGCGCTGCTGACCTACGCAGTCGGCTTCGTGGCGCGTCCGCTGGGCGGCATCGTCTTCGGGCACTTCGGCGACAAGTACGGCCGCAAGAAGCTGTTGCAGTTCGCGATTCTGCTCGTCGGCGCCGTGACCTTCCTGATGGGTTGCCTGCCGACCTACGGACAGATCGGCATCTGGGCACCGATACTGCTCGTCCTGCTGAGATTCCTCCAAGGTTTCGCAGTGGGCGGCGAATGGGGTGGAGCGGTCCTGCTGGTCGCCGAGCACAGCCCGGACAAGCAACGCGCCTTCTGGGCCAGTTGGCCGCAGGCCGCGGTGCCCGTGGGCAACCTGCTTGCCACCGTGGTGCTGCTGGTGCTCACCGGTGTGCTGTCGGACGAGGCGTTCCTGTCCTGGGGTTGGCGGGTCGCGTTCTGGCTGTCTGCCGTGGTGGTGGTGATCGGTTACTACATCCGCACAAAGGTCACCGATGCGCCGATCTTCCTGGAAGCGCAGGAGGAGGTCGAACGGACCAAGGCCGTGTCCTACGGTGTGTTCGAGGTGCTGAAGCGTCATCCGCGTGGGGTTTTCACCGCCATGGGGCTCCGCTTCGCGGAGAACATCATGTACTACCTGGTCGTCACGTTCTCGATCGTCTACCTGTCGACCCATGTCGGCGCGGACACCGGCGACATCCTGTGGTACCTGTTGGCTGCGCATGCGGTGCACTTCCTGGTGATCCCGCAGGTCGGCCGGCTGTCGGATCGGTACGGGCGCCGGCCGGTGTACATCGTGGGTGCCATTCTCGCGGGTACCTGGGGGTTCTTCGCGTTTCCGATGATGAACACGGCGAACTACCTGCTGATCATGACGGCCGTCATCGTCGGTCTGATGATCCATGCGCTGATGTACGCGCCACAGCCGGCCATCATGGCGGAGATGTTCCCCACCCGGATGCGGTATTCCGGTGTCTCCCTTGGTTACCAGGTGACATCGATCGTCGCGGGCTCGCTGGCGCCGGCCATCGCCACATGGTTGCTCGACCGATTCGACTCGTGGGTGCCGATCGCCCTGTATCTCGCCGGCGCCGCGGCGATCACCTTGGTGGCTGCCCTGTTCAACCGGGAGACCAATGGTCTGGACCTGAAAACCCTCGACGAGGCCGACCGCGAGCAACTCGCGAAGGCCGGCGTTCTGTGAGCGAGCTCAGCGGTCGCACCGCGCTGGTGACCGGCGGTGCGAGCGGCATCGGTGCGGCGTGCGCGCGGGAGTTGGCTGGCCGCGGGGCGTCGGTCACGGTCGCCGACATCGACGACGTCGGAGCCAAGTCCCTGGCGAAGGAGATCGGCGGAACTGCCTGGGCGGTGGATCTTCTTGATGTCGAGGCGTTGGAGGGCCTGCAGCTGAGCACCGACATCCTGGTCAACAACGCCGGTGTGCAGAGCATCAGTGAGATCGCCGAGTTCCCACCGGAGCGGTTCCGGATGATGATGGCTTTGATGGTGGAGTCGCCGTTCCTGCTGATCCGCGCGGCGTTGCCGCACATGTACCGCAGCGGTTTCGGCCGCGTCATCAACATCTCTTCGGTACACGGTCTTCGCGCGTCGCCGTTCAAGGTCGCCTATGTCACCGCAAAGCACGGCCTCGAGGGGCTGTCGAAGGTGACGGCCCTGGAGGGCGGTCCGCACGGCGTCACGAGCAACTGCATCAACCCCGGCTATGTCCGCACCCCGCTGGTGACCAAGCAGATCACCGACCAGGCCAAGACGCACGGCATCCCGGAGAACCAGGTGATCGCCGAGATCCTGCTCAAGGAGAGCGCGGTCAAACGTCTCGTCGAGCCCGAGGAGGTCGGCGCCCTGGCGGGTTGGCTGGCATCACCGGCTGCTGGCATGGTTACGGGAGCTTCGTACACGATGGACGGCGGATGGAGTGCGCGTTGACAGCGACGGTAGTGCCGCGGGCGGCGGGTCGCCCATGACACCCCAGTGGGTTCCCACCGACCGAGATGTCGCCGACGCCCGAGTCACCGACTTCGCACGGTTCGCCGAGCAGCGCACGGGTTCCGTGTTCCCGGACTACCACGCGCTGTGGCGCTGGTCGGTCGCGGACATCGACGCCTTCTGGGCGACGTTGTGGGACTACTTCGAGGTCGGTGAGCGCGGGCCGACGGTTCTCGACAGCGATGACATGCCCGGTGCCCGGTGGTTCCCCGACACCCAGCTGAACTACGTCGACCAGATCGTGCGCAACGCGCGCACGGACCGGCCCGCGATCATCTACGTCAACGAGGCGGGACCGGACCGCGAGATGTCGTGGGAGGAACTGCTCGGACGCACCGCCGCATTCGCCGATGCGCTGCGCGCGGCCGGTGTCGGCCCCGGTGATCGTGTCGCCGGGTACCTGCCCAACATCCCGGAAGCGGTGATCGCGTTCCTGGCCACCGCCGCCATCGGCGCGGTCTGGAGCGCCTGCGGACAGGACTACTCGGCGAAAGCCGCCCTCGACCGGCTCGGCCAGCTCGAGCCCAAGGCGCTGGTGACCGCGGACGGATACACGTTCGGCGGGAAGTACCGGCACAAGACCGACGAGGTCGCCGCGCTGCGAGACGGGTTGCCCACTCTGGCAGCGACGTTCACCGTCGACGACCTCGCCGCACGCAGCGACGGCCCGATCAACACCGTCGCGGTTCCGTTCGAGCACCCGCTGTGGATCCTGTTCTCGTCGGGAACCACCGGACTGCCCAAGGGGATCGTGCACGGTCATGGCGGGGTGGTGCTGGAACACCTGAAAGCGGTCGCGCTGCAGTCCGACATCGGCGGCGACGACACCTTCTTCTGGTTCACCAGCCCCAGCTGGATGATGTGGAACTTCCAGGTCGCGGGACTCCTCGTCGGTGCCACGATCGTCTGCTATGACGGCAGCCCGTCGGCGGGCCGGCCGGACGCACTGTGGGAGATCGCGTCCCGGGTCGGCGCGACGGTGCTCGGCACCAGCCCCGGCTACGTGCTGGGCTGCATGAAGGGTGAGGCGCAGCCGAAAAGCACCCATGACCTGTCGACACTTCGGACGGTGGGGATCACCGGGTCGTCGCTGCCGCCCGCATCGTCTCTGTGGTTGCGAGACAACGTCGGTGACCACGTCCAGGTGGCGTCGATCAGCGGCGGCACCGATGTGGTGTCGGCGTTCATCGGCGGTGTCCGCACGGTGCCGGTCTGGCCCGGTGAGTTGTCCGCGCCGTTCCTCGGCGTCGCGTTGGACGCGTGGGACGAAGACGGTAAGCCGGTGCGAGGAGAGGTCGGCGAACTCGTCGTCACCAAGCCGATGCCCTCGATGCCGGTCTGCTTCTGGAACGACCCGGACGGACAGCGTTACCGCGCCGCGTATTTCGAGATGTTCCCGGGGGTGTGGCGTCATGGCGACTGGATCACCATCACCGACCACGACAGCGTCATCGTGCACGGACGCTCGGATTCCACGCTCAACCGGCACGGCATCCGGATGGGCAGCGCCGACATCTATCAGGCCGTCGAAAGCCTGCCGGAGGTCGTCGAAGCACTGGCGATCGGCGCCGAACAAGCCGACGGCGACTACTGGATGCCCTTGTTCGTGGTCCTCGCCGAAGGCGTCGAACTCGACGACCCATTGCGCGACCGCATCAACGGCATCGTCCGGTCCGAGGTGTCGCCGCGCCACGTCCCCGACGAGATCATCGTCGCCCCAGGCGTTCCGCACACCCGCACGGGCAAGAAACTCGAGGTGCCCATCAAGAAGCTGTTCCAGGGCGGCGACCCGGCCAAGGTCGTCGAGCGCAGCGCCGTCGACGATCCGGACCTGCTCGATTGGTACGTCACGCAGCGTCGAAGGTGACGAGGTCGATGCTGAGTTGGCCTTCGACGAGGCTGATCCTGCGTCGGCGCGGTGGTCCGGGTAGTGGTGGGGCGGTGGAGTGGTAGACCGCTCCGGTGGGGGTGCGGTACTCGGCGCGGTGTTCCCCATCGGCCTCGGTGGTGCTCACCTGCCAGCCGGGGGCTTCTTTGGCGTAGTTGCAGGCTTCGCAGTCACCGAGGCCGTTGCGGGCGCTGGTCGGTCCGCCGTCGCGGGCTGGGGTGGCGTGGTCGCAGTGCC
>NZ_JBAUJB010000138.1:0-3135 GCF_049683355.1 Mycobacterium sp. | reverse complement strand
TGTTGACGGACATTCAGGGTGACCACCTGGGGGTGGGGGTCCGGCGTTGAGGGTGAGGACGCTTCGGCGGGATCTGAGCGGCGGCATGGTGACGACGCCCCCTGTTCCGGGGGGTCACGGTGGCCTGGGTTCGTTTCGGCGATCATCGCGGCGCCGGAAGGATCGCCGGGGTGATCGACTGGCGCAGTGGCGGTTCCGGCCCCGGGCGGCCAACACGAGATGACCCCTTCCTGGACTGCATTGTGGTAGACCACCCTGATGCCTCATGCCCACCCCAGCGCCCGATGATCGTCGTCCGTACCGTCGAGTGGGCCGAGCAGGCCCTAAGCGCAGGCGAGATCGGCTGCCCGCACCCCGGGTGCGGCGGCACCCTCACACGGTGGGGATACGGTCGCCACCGGCGCATCCGTAGCCTGGGCGCCCAGACCCTCGACGTGCGCCCGAGGCGGGCGCGCTGCACCGGCTGCGCTGGTACCCAGATCCTGCTGCCGGCCGCCGTGCAGCCGCGCCTGGCCGATACCACCGAAGTGATCGGCACCGCCCTGGCCAGTAAGGCCGCCGGCCACGGGCACCGCCACATCGCCACCGAGCTCGATCGTTCACCCTCGACCGTGCGCCGCTGGCTGCGCCGCGCCACACGCAGCGCTCACCTGGACTGGCTATGGCAGCGCGGCAGCCAGGCCCTCATCCGGCTCGACCCTGACGCGTTCAACCAGCTGCCCCGCGCCACCCACCCGCTGCGCAATGCGCTGACCGTCCTGACCGCGGCCGCATGCGCGACCCGCCAACGGTTGGGCTTCAACGAACCCCTGTGGACCTTGATCGGCCTGCACGCCCACGGCCGGCTCCTGGCAGCACCAACCTGAGTCTGCCTGGACCGATTTGGCCGGGCTGGCGATCCCGCACGCCCACCCACTGCCCGGCGCCGTGAACACCACCGCAGACCCAACACCGTCACGTGATCACGTCGAGGATGTGTTGCGGGCGTTCGTTCGGTGCCGTGAACACCACCGCAGACATTTGGATAGTGAAACCGGAGAGCTCTTCGACCCAACACCGTCACCGCGCGCATCACGGCGTCAGCGTGAACACCAAACCGCGCCAATCATCCTCACCGACAACGCCGCCATCATGCTCATGTTGAACGCCGGTCCCTCAACACCCGATGCGCAGTCCGGTGCGGGTGAGGATCTCCACGAGCAGCCGGATCCGCGGGTCGTTGATCCGATCAAGGTTGGCGGGGTTTTCGAGTTGGCCCATGACGAACTCGGGGATCGCCCGCGGTGGGGGTGTCTCGTCGCGGCGGGGCTGGTCGCTGGGATACAGCTGCACGTCCGCGGGTAGCGATGCCCACCGGTGCTGGCGTACGGCGTGCAGGAAGCCGGTCACCGCGCCGATGTCGGTGCTGCGGGTCTTGGGGTGCGCAATTTCGACGGCCAACCGGGCCAGGTAGGCCTCCAGCGCCGCCCTGTCCAGGGGGCCCGGGCCAGTCGAGTTCGCCAACCCGGGCGTGAACTGCGAGAGACGCACTATGGCGATACGGTCCTTGCGGAGCTGGCCGATACCGATCCCGCACGACATCCGCCAGCGGCACCACCGCTTGGCCAGGTCCCGCAACCATAGTGGTTGCACCGCAGTGAAATCCAGGCGGGCGCCGTCGTGGCCGGCGATTCCGAGGCGGCGCAATAGCCACACGTCACGTTGGTATTCGGCGTCCCAGCCTGTTCCGTCCCGCAGGTCGAGCAGGCATTCGATGGTGTAGCCGAGGAACGCCCGCGGCGTGTTCACCGCCGCAGCAGCTGGTAGCCCGGCCAGCCATTCGGTCAGCGGACGCTCCAACAGCGACTTGGCGCCGCTGGTGGCCAAATGATCCAGCAGCGCCTTGATGGAACGGGGCGTGGTGCGGGTCCGCTTGGCATCGACCCGGAATTGCAGTCCGTAGCCGATCTCCAGCCGTAGCGTGTGGCGGCAGCGCCCTCAAGTCGAACCGGTCCTCGCCGTAGCTGGCGCAGTAATCGATGAACTCGGCGGTCGGCGGGCGGCCCTGCTGGCGCCACCGAACGTGATGCGATCGGCACCAGCCCCCGTCCAGTTCCGCCCACAACACACACCCCGGCAGCGCACACACCGGCGTCGGCGCCTCGGCAACTACCGGCTCCCACTGATCCAGTGGTGGTCGCCCTGACTTGTCCCACATTTGGGAATGCCTGTAGCACAACCGATATCGTTGCTGGCCAAACCCGCACTGGGGCACCAGGCATGGTTGAAGTGGTCGATGACCCATCACCGCGGGATCCGCGGTCTCCGCCCACTCCCGCCGGTCCGGGCGATCGGCCTGTTTCCAGCGGGCCAGGTGTGCCAGACACAGCCCGCCGTAGCGGCTGGAGTGCACACAGCCGGGCACCGCACAGGCAGGCGACCCGAGGATGGGATCACCCACTGCGGGCACCAACAACTCGGCCCGGAATTCCGGACGTACCAGCGTATCCAGGCGCTCAGCCAACGTCGGCTCGGGTGCGCCGGCCAGCGCCTCGACGCTCACCGCGGTTCGTCCTGATCCGCCAGCCACCCTGCGGCCACCAACGCGCGGCGCGCGTCTTCGACCTTCAAATGCGCATACGTGTCGCCGGTCGTGGCGATCGAGGAGTGACCCAGCAGGTGGGCCACCACCTCCACGGCCACCCCGCGACGCAGCAGCTCTGTGGCATAGGAGTGCCGAAAAGTATGTGGCCCGAACGAGATGACGGTCCGTTCCCGAATCCGGCAGACCAGATCGTAGACACTGGCATACGTCAACGGATGCCCGATCGGCCCTGACCACAGGTTGACGAACACGTAGTCGCTGTCCAGGTCGCCGTACTCGGTGTGCAGGTAATCGGCGTAGAGCCGGATCACCCCGGCCGGTCGGCACCGGCACCCGCCGACCGCTGACCCCCTTGGCCCGCGCTCCGTTGGCGTTGCGCCGCGGCACCACTGACACCAACCGGACCGCGGCGTCGATATCGCTGTGCCGCAATCCCAACGCCTCGCCAATCCGTAACCCTGACGCAGCCAGCACGGAGAATAGGAACCGGTCCCGCAGCCGACCACAGGCCGCCACGATCGCTGCGATCTGCTCGGCATCCAACGGCTCAG
>NZ_JBAUJB010000137.1:0-12150 GCF_049683355.1 Mycobacterium sp. | reverse complement strand
CCGCCGAGCAGATCGACGCCGCAGCCCGCGACGTGCTGGCCGCGGAGGGGATGGCGGAGGCGTTTGTGCACCGGACCGGGCACGGCATCGGCTTGTCGGTGCACGAGGAGCCCTACATCGTGGCGGGCAATTCGCTGCCGCTACAGGAGGGGATGGCGTTCTCGGTCGAGCCGGGCGTCTACTTCCCGGGGCAGTGGGGGGCGCGCATCGAGGACATCGTGATCGTCACGTCCGACGGGGCGCTGTCGGTGAACAACCGCCCGCACGAGCTGGTCGTGGTGCCGGTGTCCTGACCGGGCTCAGTGGTCGCCGCGGTCCAGCAGGGTCGAGGATCCCAGCACCCGTTCCACCCGTACTTCGATCACCACACGCTTCGGGTTCGGACGGGGCGTCCGATAGCGCTGGGCGTAGCGCAGTTCGGCGTCGCGGACGGCGTCGATCTCGGTCTGCACCGTGGCCTTGCCCTCCAGGGACAGCCAGCGGGCGCCGTCGACCTGGCTGAGTACAGCCACGCCGCGCTGCTCGGCGTTGACCGCCTTCTGCGAGCCGCCCGAGGTGATGACACGTGCGATGTGCGTCTTGGGATCGAACGTGAACCCGACCGCCACCACGTGTGGGGACTGGTCCGACCGCAACGTCGTCAGCATCGCCAGGTGACGTTCGGTCAGAAACGCCAGCGCATCGTTGGTCAGCCGAGTGGTTGCCTTGCGGCCTGATGTAGCCATCGGTGACCACGCTAGCGCAGGACATAATCACTTACGTGAAGGACACGTCCGGGGGGCTGCTCGTCGTCTTCGGTGGCCGCAGCGAGATCGGCGTCGAGGTGGCGCGCCGGCTGGCTCCGGGTGCCATCGTGGTGCTCGCCGCCCGCCGTCCCGATGATCTCGACGCGCCGACCGCGCTGCTCCGCCAGGCCGGCGCCGCCGCCGTGCACACCGTGGAGTTCGACGCCGACGACCTCGGGTCACACCGCGGGGTGGTCGACGGGATCGTCGCCGGGTACGGCCCCATCGGCACCGCGGTGCTGGCGTTCGGCATCCTCGGTGATCAAGCCCGCGCCGAGAAGGACGCCGGGCACGCGGCGGCCATCGCGCACACCGACTACGTGGCACAGGTCAGCCTGTTGACGGTGCTGGCGGACACGATGCGGTCGGCAGGCCGCGGCACTCTCGTCGATGAGCCGCTTGCGCGAAGAGCAGCCATCGTCGTGTTCTCCTCGGTCGCCGGGGTCCGGGTGCGCCGGGCGAACTACGTATACGGGTCGGCCAAGGCCGGTCTGGACGGGTTCTGCAGCGGTCTGTCCGACGCGCTGCACGGCTCCGGGGTGCGGTTGCTGCTGGTGCGGCCCGGCTTCGTCGTCGGGCGGATGACGCAGGGTATGGAGCCCGCGCCGTTCTCCAGCACCCCGGAGCAGGTGGCGGAGGCGACGGTGCGTGCGCTGGGCAGAGGCCGGCGCACGGTGTGGGTGCCGTGGATACTCAAGCCGGTGTTCACCGGGATGAGGATGCTGCCGCAGTGGATGTGGCGCAGGTTGCGGCGATGAGCGCTCGCGCGAAGAGCAGAGGACGGCGGTGATCGTCGTGGTCGGCATCGGCGCCGACGGCATGTCCGGGCTGGCTCCCGGGTCGCGCGCCGAACTGGCCAGGGCGACGGTGGTCCACGGTTCGCCGCGCCAGCTCGACCTGCTCGATGGCACCGTGTCGGCGCTCAGGCGGCCGTGGCCGTCGCCGATGCTGCCCGCGCTGCGCACGCTGCTCGATGACGCCGACGGCGACGTCCATGTGGTGGCCAGCGGTGATCCGCTGCTGCACGGTGTCGGGAGCACGTTGATCCGGGAGTTCGGCGCCGACCGGGTCGCGGTCCTCCCTCATGTGTCATCGGTGACGCTGGCGTGCTCGCGCGTCGGATGGTCGGTGCAGGACACCGAGGTGATCAGCCTGGTGACCGCGGAACCGTCCCGCGCGGCGCGGCGCGGCGGGCAGGCCGTCGTGTTGTCCCGCGACCGGTCGAGCCCCGCGGCGCTGGCGGCGCTGCTGACCGACTCCGGGCGCGGCGACTCGGAGCTCACCGTGCTCGAGCAGCTCGGCGGTCCGAGGGAACTGCGACGTTCGTCGACGGCACGAGAGTGGGCGAGCCGGCCGCCGGGTGACGTGGACGACCTCAACGTGATGGCCGTGAAGTACCTGCCCGACGATCGCCGGTGCGCGACGCTGCCCGACGATGTGTTCGCCCACGACGGGCAGCTGACCAAGCAGGCCATGCGCGCGGTCACGCTGGCGGTGTTGGCGCCACGTCCAGGGGAGTTGCTGTGGGACGTCGGGGCCGGTTCGGGCAGCATCGCGATCGAATGGTGCCGCAGCGGGCCGGGTTGTCGTGCGATCGCCTTCGAACGCGATGAGGTGCGCCGTTCGCGTATCACCGTCAACGCCGGCGCTTTCGGTGTGCCCGTCGGCACGTCGGCCGGTGCGCCGGAGTCGTTCGGCTCCGCTGAGCTGCCCGCAGCGATCTTCGTCGGCGGCGGCGTCAGTCAGCCCGGGCTCATAGACGCGTGCTGGGCGAAGCTCCCGGGCGGTGGCCGCCTTGTCGCCAATTCGGTGACCGTGGAGTCCGAAGCGGTTCTGGCGCAGTGGTTTTCCCGTGCCGGCGGCGAGCTGCGACGTTTCCAGCACTACCGCGGCGAACCGGTGGGCTCGTTCACCGGCTGGCGGCCGGCGATGCCGGTGACCCAGTGGTCGGTGATCAAGCCGTCTGATAGGACCTGATCAGCTCGATGGCGCCGAGCTCACGGATGGCGCGACATCCGCGGTGCAGCATTGTCAGGATCATCTCGTCACCGCGCTCGGTGGAGGCGGAGAATGCGTACCCCAAAGTGGTGAGCAGCGGCGCCTGCAGCACCCCGAGACGGTAGTCGTTCCAGCAGGTTTCGCCGTCGTAGTCGGTGACGCCGTAGCCGAGCAGCGCCGTGTGGTACCGCTCGACCAGGTCGCGCTCGACGGTCGGCCGGACCTCGGGCAGCAGGCTCGTCGCGGTGAAGTACGCCAGGTCGCGGACTGGCGGGCCGAGCCCGACGGTCTGCCAGTCGACGACGGTGACGCGGGTCCGGTCCGGATCGAACAGCAGGTTGTCGAGCCGGTAGTCGCCGTGCATCAGCGAGAAGCGGTCCGGCTCGGCGAGCAGCCACGGGGTCACCAGGTTCATCGCGGTGGTCAGCGTGGCGCGATCTTCGTCGCTGACCGATCCGCCGAGTTTGTCCAGAGTGATGTCGGCGGCCATGACCGCGACGTCGCGGAGTCCCTTGGCGGCCTCCGCATCACCGGGCTTGGGCATGACGATCGACGGCAGCTCGAACCAGCGTCGATCCCCCCAACTCGGACCGTGCAGACCGGCGAGCGCCTCGACGGCCAGCGTCGCCTCGGCGTGGCTGCAGCCGGCGATCTGGTCACCTTGCACAGCGGGGGCCATGTCGCGCCCACCGCAGCACAAAATCGGTTCCGTCGGAGGAGATCTCGCTGTGGAAGCAACCCGGTACCGGGATCGCCACGTTCGTGGTGATCGCCGAGTAGAACTCGACCTCGGAGACGTATCCGAGCGCCACGTGTTCGCGGACGGCGTCATCCTGGGCGGGGAGCTTGACCGCGAAATTGCGGGGGATGGTCACGATGTGGCTCTCTTCTGTTCTGCGGAATTCCGCGCCTGCCCCGTCACGTCGACGTGGCCGTAGATCGTGCGCAACCAGATGGCCTCGGCGCCCTCGCTGAGCTCTTGACGGGTGAGCGTGCCGCCGATCGTGTAGCGCTCGAGCAGTCGGTCGTTGAACTCCAGCAGCATGGCGGCGAGGATCTCTGCCGGCGGGCCGTCGGGCGCACGTCCACCGTCACGTTCGGAGGTGATCATCGCTGCGACTGCGGGCACAAAGGATTCGCGGACGTCGTCCCACACCTGGCGGATGGCCGGGTTGGTGGTCCTGGCTTCCAGCATCGCCTGCAACAGGTAGCGATGGTGCTCGACGGTGTCGAGCAGCGCCTCCACCATGGCGCGGATACGCCATCGGGGTGGCTCTGAGGTGCCGGTCAGGATGTCGCTGGCGACGAAGCCGTCGTCGTACATCGGTTCCAGCAGCGCGGCCACGGCAGCGGCCTTGTTCTCGAAGTAGAAGTAGAACGCCGAGCGGGTGACCCCGGCGCGCTTGGTGACGGCGGCGATGTTGACGCCGTCGAAGCCGAACTCGCGGAGGTGATGGTCCAGCGACTCGAGGATCGCGCTGCGGCGCAGGTCGCTCTTCTGTGGCTGGCGCCGGTCGGTCGGCGACCGTACCGGTAATCCGCGCTGCACGCGCGACATTAACCCGCAGTTCTGACGACTGTCAACGATGTGCGACGGGCGTCAAATATGCGGGTAGTAGCGCGGCGTGAACACTCGGTCGACGCCACCGTCGCCCGCGGAGTACCACTGCGTCTGTGAGGAACCGATGATGAGCAGACACCTCATGTCGATGTCGGCCTGATCGAGGTCGGCCAACCGCACCACCTTGACTGTTTCGTCCGGGCCCGCGACGTCGCGGCCGATGACCACCGGTGTTCCGGGGTCGCGGTGCTCGAGCAGCAGGTCCCGCATCGCGGCGACCTGCCAGTCACGGGTCTTGGACGCCGGGTTGTAGATGGCCAGCACCATGTCGGCGGTGGCCGCCGCGGTGAGACGTGCCGCGATGACATTCCACGGCTTGAGTCGGTCGGACAGCGAGATGACCGCGTAGTCATGGCCCAGTGGTGCGCCGACCCGGCTGGCCACGGCCTGGGCGGCCGTCATCGCCGGGATCACCCGCACCGTGACGTCAGGCCACTGCTTGGCTTCTTCGAGCACCGCGGTGGCCATCGCGAAGACCCCGGGATCCCCGGAAGACACGACGACGACCGCACGGCCCTGCTCGGCCAACTCGCACGCCAGGCGAGCGCGCGCGGGTTCGTCGGTGTTGTCGCTGGGATGCCTGCGCTGGCCCTCGCGGACCCCGATGCGGTCCAGGTAGGGGCCGTAGCCGATCAGGTCCGTGGCGGTGGCCAGCTCGTGGCGGCTCTGCGGCGTCGTCCACTCGACGTCGCCGGGCCCAAGCCCGACCACCGCGACGCTCCCGGTGGCCTCGGTGGCGTTCTGGCGGCCGGCGAGCATCGCGAGCGCGAAGTACGGGACCGAAGCGTCGTCGACCTCGTCGGCCGGCAGCACGCGTTGCCGCTCGGTGCTGGCACGCTCGACGTAGTGGGCTTCGTCCAGCCGCCCGGCAGCTGAAAGTGCTTTGCGCACAGCTGGATACGAGCGCCCGAGCTTGAGGATGACGGCAGCGTCGGTGTCGCTGAGCCGACGTTGGAGTTCGTCGGCGGGCAGCGTCCCGGGCAGGATGGTCAGCACCTGGTCACCCTGGACCAGGGGAGTGGCAATTGCCGCCGATGCCGCGCTGACCGACGTCACGCCCGGCACGATCACCGCGTCGAACCGCTCGGTGAGGCGGGTGTGCATGTGCATGTAGGAGCTGTAGAACAACGGGTCGCCCTCTGCCAGCAGGGCGACGTCGCGGCCCGCCGTCAGGTGCGCGGCGATGCGCTCGGCGGCTTCGCGGTAGAAGTCCTCCATCGCGCCCGCGTAACCGCCGGGATGGTCCGACGTCTCGGTGGTCACCGGGTAGACGAGGTGTTCCTCGATCTGGCCGGCACGGAGGTAGGGCTCGGCGATGGACCGGGCGATGCTGCGCCCGTGCCGCGCACTGTGGTAGGCGACGACGTCAGCGGACCCGATGACCCTGGCTGCCTTGACGGTCACCAGTTCCGGATCGCCCGGTCCGAGACCGACACCCCACAGGGTCCCCTGGGATGCGCTGCGGCTGCTCATTCGGCCTCGGCCGCAATCGCATTGACGGCGGCGGCGGCCATCGCGCTGCCACCGCGGCGGCCCGTGACCACCAGATAGGACATGCCTCGCGGCCCGTCGATCAGCTCCTGCTTCGACTGCGCCGAGCCGACGAAGCCGACCGGGCCGCCGAGCACCGCCGCCGGGACGGGGGCGCGGTCGTCGAGGAGCTCGAGGAGCCGGAACAGTGCAGTGGGCGCGTTCCCGATCGCGAGCACGGCGTTGTCGAGGCGGTCGGCCCACAGGTCGACCCCGGCTGCCGAGCGGGTGGTGCCGAGTCGGGCGGCCAGCTGCGGCGCCCTGGGGTCGGCGACCAGCGACACCACCTCGTTGTCCGCCGGGAGCCGCGACCGGGTGATCCCGGCCGCGACCATCGAGGAGTCACACAGGATCGGGGCGCCGTCTGCCAGCGCGCTGTGTGCCCGGGTGACGACATCGGGGGTGAACGCAACATGCTCGGCCACGTCGACCTGGCCACAGGTGTGGATCAACCGGACGACCGCCCGCGCGACGTCGCCGGGGAACCGGGTCAGGTCCGCCTCGTCGCGGATCATCGCGAACGACTGTCGATAGATCTCACCGGCGTCGCGGATGTAGTCGAGCACCCGCTCACCCTACGGGTGGGTGCTGCGCGGCCGGTAGCCGTCTCCGGTCGCGATCAGGACCTCACCGTGGCCCGGGTTGCCGCACGCGCGTTCACAGCCGACGAAGTGGCGGTGCACCCCGGCGGCTGCCACCTGGTCGAGTGCGGCCGCCGTGGCGTCGGCACGGACGTCGGCCACGGAGCGCTCGCAACCGGGGCTGCCCGTGCACGCCGACAGCGACAGCCACGGCGACTTCTCGTCGAACACCAGCCCTTCGGGAGCGAGCACCCGAAGCGCGACGTCGGCGACGCCCGCGTCGAGGTCGAACAGCAGCACCGAACGCCACGGAGTGATCGCCATCGGCGCGTCGACCGCTGCGAGGTAACGCACCACGTCGGCGTCGAGCACTCCGAGTGGTGCCGCGGCCCCCAACGTGACCCGTCCGTCGTCCTGCTCGATCCAGCCGACAGGCGGCCGGGTGGTGGCCGGCCATGTCGTTCCGGGTGGTGCTGTCGGAGTCAGGTCCGCCAGCATCGCCAGCGGGTCGTCGAGTTCGGCTACCCGCCAGCACTTTCCGCGGATGTCGGTGAACACCCTGGCGGTGGCGATCAGCCCGCGGACGGCGTCGGCGAGGGCCAGTCGCACTCCGGTGTCGCTTCCGGCGAGCAGAAGTGCCCCGGTGGAGTCGTCGAGGACGTGGATGCCCGCATCGGCTCCGAGGCCGGAGACATCGCCCCGGCCGTCGTCGATCCCGAACAGGAATCGTCCCGGCAGGTCGCTCAGCACCGGATCCTGCTGCACCGCTGTGTCCAGTGCGACGACGAGTCCACGGACGTCACAGATGCCTCCGCGGCGACCCGACAGTGGCGAGGCGACGATGTTGCGGACCCGCTCATGGGTCGGTGAGGGCAGCAGGCCCGCATCGGCGAACAGTCCGGCGACGGCGCCGACATCGCGAACCCCCCGGATCTGCAGATTGCCCCGTGAGGTGAGTTCCACGGTCGAGGAGCCGAAGTCGATTGCGGCCTGCGCCACCGCCTCCATCTGGGAGGCGGCTATCATCCCGCCCGGCAACCGGATCCGCGCCAGTTCCCCATCGGCCGCACTGTGGGTCTGCAGTGCGCCAGGGCAGGCGTCGACGTCGCGGGCCCTGTCCATCCGTCCACAGTACCCAGCCGCCTGGCCACGGATAACGACGTCGATACCGACCGAATGCGATGGCGGTCACATTTCGGACGCGGTGGTTCCGTGCCGCACACGTGGACCATTCTCGCTGTTACCGGCGGTACCGTTCGCTTACTGAACCCGTGTCAAACAACGGGCTTCGTGAAAGGACTGACGATGCTTGCGACGATCCTCTCTGCGGCGGTCATATTCCTGCTCGTGGCGGCCATCGGCATGCCGTACAAGCAGACCTGGTACGGCCGCTGGAACCCGCACCGCTGAGTAGCGGGCGGTCAGCCCAGCGGCGATCGCCGTCATGGTCACCGCCGTCAGGTTGGCCGTCTCGCCCTGTGGGCCATGCGGTACGAATGGAGCGTGGCTCACTTGCCCCCGGAGGGCCGTTCCCCCCATACGATCCTGTTGCTGTCGACCTCGGACACCGACCTCATCGCCGCGCGAGCCTCCGGGGCGGCCTACCGGTGGGCCAACCCGTCGCGACTCGTCGACGGTGAGATCGAGGAGTTGCTCGCCGAAGCCCAGGCGGTGGTGGTCCGGATCCTCGGCGGGTACCGCGCCTGGGAAGACGGCATCGATCAGGTCGTTGCAGCAGGCATTCCCGCAGTGGTGATCAGCGGGGAGCAGGCGCCCGACGCCGACCTGATGAGCCATTCCACGGTGCCGGCCGGGGTCGCGCTGGAGACCCATGTGTACTTCGCACAGGGCGGCATCGAGAACATGGTGAACCTGCATTCGTTCCTGTCCGACACCGTGTTGATGACCGGTGTGGGGTTCGAGCCTCCGGTGCACACCCCGACGTGGGGCGTGCTGGAATGCCCTGCCGGCCACACGGCCAGCGGTGACGGCCCGACCGTCGCGGTGCTCTTCTACCGGGCGCAGTACCTGGCCGGCAACACCGAGTACATCGGCTCGCTGTGCCATGCGATCCATGCTGCCGGCGGCCGTCCGCTCGCGATCTACTGCGCGTCGCTGCGCACCCCGGAACCGGAACTGCTCGAACTTCTCGGCACCGCCGACGCGCTGATCACCACGGTGTTGGCGGCCGGGGGAGCGACTCCCGCCACGGTCGGTGCAGGGGGCACCGACGACCAGTGGAACGTCGCACACCTCGCGGCGCTCGACGTACCCATCCTGCAGGGGCTGTGCCTGACGTCGTCGCGGAAAGACTGGCATGCCAATGACGACGGGATGAGCCCGCTCGACGTTGCCACCCAGGTGGCCGTACCGGAGTTCGACGGTCGCATCATCACGGTCCCTTTCTCGTTCAAGGAGATCGACGACGAGGGCTTGATCTCCTACGTTCCCGACCCGGAGCGCTGCGCCCGGGTCGCGGGGCTCGCGGTCCGGCATGCCCGGCTGCGTCGCATCACCCCCGCCGACAAGCGGGTGGCGATGGTCTTCTCCGCCTACCCGACCAAGCATGCGCGCATCGGCAACGCCGTCGGATTGGACACGCCCGCAAGCGCGGTCGCGTTGCTGCGTGCCATGCGGGAGGCCGGCTACGACATCGGTGAGGTGCCCGGCGTCGAAGCCGAAGATGGTGATGCGCTGGTGCATGCGTTGATCGAGCGCGGTGGACAGGATCAGAACTGGCTGACCGAGGGTCAGCTGGTGGGCAATCCGATCAGGTTGTCCGCCAAGGAATATCGCGAGTGGTTCGCCACGCTGCCGGCCGAGCTGACCGAGGCGATGGTCGAGCACTGGGGTTCGCCCCCGGGTGAGCTGTTCGTCGACCGCAGCCGCGACCCCGACGGTGAGATCGTCATCGCGGCGATGCTGTCAGGCAACGTCGTCATTCTCGTGCAACCCCCGCGCGGTTTCGGCGAGAACCCCGTTGCGATCTACCACGACCCGGATCTACCGCCCAGCCACCACTACCTCGCTGCATACCGCTGGCTGGACAAGGGTTTCGGCGCCGACGCCGTCGTGCACCTCGGCAAGCACGGCAACCTCGAGTGGCTGCCCGGCAAGACCCTGGGCATGTCTGCGGCGTGCGGATCCGATGCCGCCCTCGGCGATCTTCCGCTGATCTACCCGTTCCTGGTCAACGATCCCGGCGAGGGCACCCAGGCCAAGCGCCGCGCGCACGCAGTCCTCGTGGACCACCTGATCCCGCCGATGGCCCGCGCCGAAAGCTACGGCGACATCGCCCGGCTCGAGCAGCTGCTCGACGAGCACTCCAACATCTCGACGCTCGACCCGTCGAAGCTGCCCGCGATCCGTCAGCAGATCTGGACGCTGATGCGGGCCGCCAAGATGGATCACGACCTGGGACTGGAGGATCGCCCCGACGAGGACGTGTTCGACGACATGCTGTTGCACGTCGACGGCTGGCTGTGCGAGATCAAGGACGTCCAGATCCGCGACGGCCTGCACATCCTCGGGCAGGCGCCCGAGGATTCCGTCGAACTGGACCTGGTGCTCGCGATCCTGCGTGCCCGGCAGCTGTTCGGCGGTGAGCAGTCGGTGCCCGGCCTGCGTCAGGCGCTGGGGCTCGCCGAGGACGGCTCGGAAATCCGGGCCGCGGTGGACCTCGCCGAAGAGCAGGCGCGTGGCCTGGTGGCCGCCCTGCAGGAAACGGGCTGGGATTCCTCGACCGTGGGGCAGATCACCGACAACCCCGACGTGGCCGCCGTGCTGCGCTTTGCGGCCGAGGAGGTCGTACCCCGGTTGCGTCAGACCGACGGTGAGATCGCCCAGATCCTGCGGGCGCTGGAGGGCCGCTTCATCGAGGCGGGGCCGTCGGGTTCGCCTCTGCGCGGCCTGGTCAACGTTCTTCCCACCGGGCGCAACTTCTACTCCGTCGACCCCAAAGCGGTGCCGTCCCGTCTGGCGTGGGAAACCGGTGTGGCGCTGGCGGACTCGCTACTCGAGCGGTACCACGCCGACCACGGGCAGTGGCCACAGTCGGTCGGGCTCTCGGTGTGGGGCACGTCGGCGATGCGTACCTCGGGTGATGACATCGCCGAAGTCCTTGCGTTGCTCGGTGTTCGGCCGGTGTGGGACGAAGCTTCGCGTCGTGTCGTGGATCTCGAGGCCATCTCGCTGGCCGAGCTCGGTCGGCCGCGCATCGACGTCACCGTGCGCATCTCGGGCTTCTTCCGCGACGCCTTCCCGCACGTGGTCACGATGCTCGACGACGCCGTCTCGCTGGTTTCGGGCCTCGACGAGCCTGCCGAGCAGAACTACGTCCGCGCCCACAGCCAGGTTGATCTCGCCGAGCACGGCGACCAGCGACGGGCCACGACGAGGATTTTCGGTTCCAAGCCCGGCACCTACGGGGCTGGTCTGCTGCAGCTCATGGACAGCCGCAACTGGCGCGACGACGCCGACCTCGCGCAGGTGTACACCGCGTGGGGTGGTTTCGCCTATGGCCGCGGGCTCGACGGCGCCCCCGCCACCGATGACATGAACCGGGCATACCGCCGGATCGCGGTGGCCGCCAAGAACACCGATACCCGAGAACATGACATCGCCGATTCCGACGACTACTTCCAGTACCACGGCGGCATGATCGCCACGGTGCGGGCGCTGACGGGCAAGGACCCGGCCGCCTACATCGGGGACAACACCCGTCCGGAGTCGGTGCGCACCCGCACCCTGTCGGAGGAGACCACGCGGGTTTTCCGTGCTCGGGTGGTGAACCCACGTTGGATGAACGCGATGCGGCGGCACGGATACAAGGGCGCATTCGAGATGGCTGCCACCGTCGACTACCTCTTCGGTTACGACGCCACCGCCGGGGTGATGGCTGACTGGATGTACGAGCGGCTGGCCGGCGAGTATGTGCTGGACCCGGAGAACCGCAAGTTCATGGACGAATCGAATCCCTGGGCGCTGCACGGCATGGCCGAGCGGTTGCTCGAGGCCGCCAACCGGGGGATGTGGGCTGAGCCTGATGCGGCAACCATCGACGGTTTGCGGCAGGTCCTGCTGGAGACCGAAGGGGACCTCGAAGGCTGAGCTTGTGTCGGGGGGGTGGTTTAGTCTGGGTGTGTGTTCGAAAGTGTGTTCGACATCGATCCGGGGGCGGGTGAGGCTGAGCTGCGGGCGCAGGTCGAGTCGCTGGAGACGCTGAAGAGCGTGGCGGCGGCGGCGCAGGCGCGGGTGACGGCGTTGTGGGCGGCTAAACGCCGCGCCGCCGAACAAGCCGCTGGAGTGCCGGCCCGCAAACGTGGGAAGGGGTTGGCCTCGGAGGTGGCGTTGGCCCGCCGGGAGTCCCCGACGTGCGGGAACCGCCATCTCGGATTCGCCCAGGCGGTGGTGCACGAGATGCCCCACACCCTGGCCGCGCTGGAAAGCGGGATCCTCTCGGAGTGGCGGGCCACCCTGATCGTCAAACACTCCGCCTGCCTGCCGCTCGAGCATCGCCGCGCGTTGGATGCCGAACTGTGCGCCGACGTCTCGCGTCTGGTCGGCTGGGGTAACGCCCGGGTCGAGGCCGAGGCGAAGAAGATCGCCGCCCGCCTCGACGCTGCGGCAGTGGTGG
>NZ_JBAUJB010000136.1:0-14033 GCF_049683355.1 Mycobacterium sp. | reverse complement strand
CGCACCCGCACCCGCACCCGCACCCGCCCCCGCACCCGCGGCGTGGACAGCACCGGCCGCGGCCACGGTGCCCGCCTCGGCGGCGGTACCGTCAGGTGTCGCAGAGCAGTCGCCTCCGCCGGTTGCGCCGGTGCCGGCAGCTCCCTCGATGCCGCCGACGCCGCCCCTGGATGGCATGGGCACCGGCATGCCGGATCTCGGCGGTGGACTGTCGGGTCTCGGACAGCAGTTCGCCGACACGCTCGGCGGGTTGTTGGGAGGTGGCGGGCTGGACGGTGCAGTCCCGGACCCGCCCGAACTCGATGTCCCTGACCTCGATGACACCGTCGACGACGACGGTCCCGACGAAGAGGCCGAGGAAGAGGCCGAGGAAGCCGACATCGTGGCCGACGAGCCTGTCGAGGAAGCCGTCATCGCGGCTGAGCCGGAGGCGGACGAATGCGCGGAACCCGAGGAGGTACCCGCGGAGCCGGCACCGGTCCCGACGCCCGCCCCGCCGCCTGCTGAACCGTTGCCGCCGGTCGATATGCCACCGGCCGACCCGGCGGCGGCCGAGCAGACTCCGTGCGCCATCGCCGCGGATGAACTGCCCCAGGTCGGAGATCCGCCCGCCGCGGCGGTCAACGAGCCAGGTGCCGGCTGATCACCAAACGCTGAATCTGGTTGGTGCCCTCGAAGATCTGCATGATCTTGGCTTCCCGCATGTACCGCTCGACGCGGTAGTCGCGGGTGTATCCGGCGCCGCCGAACACCTGGACCGCGTCCGTGGTCACCTTCATGGCTGCGTCGGTGGCGACCAGCTTGGCCACCGAAGCCTGACGCGAGTACGGCAGGCCGGCATCGCGCCGTCGGGCGGCGTCGAGATAGGTGGCCCGAGCCGAGTCCACAGCTGCAGCCATGTCAGCGAGCACAAACGCCAACCCCTGATGATCGATGATCTTGCGGCCGAACGTGGTTCGCTCCTGGCTGTAGTTCACCGCATCGTCGAGTGCCGCCTGGGCCAGGCCGGTGGCCACCGCAGCGATCCCGAGGCGTCCGGAGTCCAAGGCGCTGAAGGCGATCTGCAGACCTTGACCTTCGGTGCCGATGCGACGGTCGGCGTCGACGAACGCGTCTTCGTAGTGCCCCGCGGTGGTCGGGACAGCGTGCAGCCCCATCTTCTCCTCGGGCCTGCCGAAGGTCAGGCCGGGGGTGTCCCGCGCGATCAGAAAACAGGAAATACCTTGCGAGCCTTCGCCGGTGCGGGCGAACAGGTTGTAGAAGTCTGCGATGCCGCCGTGGGTGATCCAGGCTTTCGCGCCGTTGATCGTGTAGCCGTCGTCGGTTGCAGTGGCCTTGCAGGTCAGCGCGGCGGCATCGGAACCGGCCTGTGGTTCGGAGAGGCTGTAGGCGCCTACTGTGGACCCGCCGAGCATCTCGGGCAGCCAACGTTGCTGTTGCTCGGGTGTGCCGAAGGCGAAGAGTGGATGACACGACAGGCTGTGGACGCTGACTGCGACGGCAACCGCCGCCCAGCGGGCAGCGATCTCTTCGAGCACCTGCAGATACACCTCATAGGGCTGATTGCCGCCGCCCCACTGTTCGGGGTACGGCAGGCTTAGCAGCCCTGCGTCGCCGAGCGTCGCGAACACCCCCGACGGGTAGGCCTCGTCCCTCTCGTGTTGATCGACGATCGGGTCGAGGACCTTGTCACAGATCTGACGTGCGAGCTCGATCAGCTCGTGTGCTTCGTCGGAGGGGAGCAGACGGTCCACAGCCATACCGGAAACAGTACTACAGGACCTACTACAGTACTGTTGCCGCCATGACCAGGCCCGCATTCGCCACCAGGCGGCGTACCGAGTTGTTCGACTCGCTGACCGACCTGTTGCTGTCCGAGGGCTTCGCTCACCTCACCCTCGACGACATCGCCGCGAGACTGCGATGTTCGAAGTCGACGCTCTATACGCTGGCCGGCAGCAAGGAGCAGTTGGTGCAGGCGGCCACCGTGCACTTCTTCCGTTCGGCGACAGAGTTCGTCGAGGCGCAGGTGGCGGCGGCATCGGGGGCCCGCGCCCGCATCGCCGCCTACCTGTCCGCGGTGGGGACCGCGCTGGATCCCGCGTCGGACCAGTTCATGGTCGACCTCGACGCCTTCGTCCCCGCACGCGCGGTGTACGAGCAGAACACCCGGATCGCCGCGCGTCGGGTGCAGGAGTTGATCGCCGAAGGCGTTGCAGCAGGGGACTTCCGCGACGTGCACGCCGCATTCGCCGCCGACCTGGTGGCTGCGGTCATGGTGCGGATCCAGCAGCGCGTGGTGCGGGAGAGCACCGGACTCGACGACGCGGACGCCTACCGCGAGCTCGCCGCCATCCTCACCGGCGGGATCGAGGCCTGACGGTCAGTTCGCCAGGTCGAACGCCTTGAGCACCTTCGTCGGCGTCACCCGAACCACCAACTCGCCCGGGACGCCGTTGCGGCGCCCGAACTCCTCGGCCCGGTCCGCGCCCATGTAACGACCGCCGATGCGGGTTGCGGTGTCCAGCACCTCGGCCGGGTCCTCGCCGATGGCCGCGGTGCCCTGGATCTGCACGAACGAGAAGGGTGGACGCTCGTCGTCGACGCAGATCACCACGCGCGGATCACGGGCCAGTGCACGTCCCTTGGCGGTGTCCCGCCCGGTGTTGAAGACCAGCTGGTGCCCGTCGACGATGAACCACACCGGCGCGACCAAGGGCCTGCCGTCCGATGCGACGTAGCCGAGCTTGGCGGTGCGAGTGCCCTGAGAGAGGAAGGCGATCACGTCGTCGGAGAGCTCCGTCATAACAGCGACTGTAATTCCTCCACGAACGCCACGGTCTCCCTTCGGTCACCGGTGAGCGGGTGGAGCAGCAGCGTTGTCACGCCCGCCTCGGCGAACGCGGCCACCCGTTCCTTGACGAATCGGCGAGGGCCCACCAACGACACCTGCCGGACGAGCTCGTCGGGTACGGCCTCGATGGCTTCGGCCTTCTTGCCGGCGAGATAGAGATCCTGGATGCGGTCGGCGACGTCGCCGTAGCCGTAGCGGGTGGCCAGGTTGTGGTAGAAGTTGCGCCCGCGCGCGCCCATTCCGCCGATGTAGAGCGCCAATTGTGGCTTGGCCCAGGCCAACCGGGCGTCCGAGTCGTCGCCGATCGCCAGGCTCGCGCTGACCATGACATCCAGTGGACCCAGCGCCGGGTCGCGTTTGGCGGCGCCCGCGCGCAGTGCTGCTCCCCAGACCTCGTCGGCCTTCTCAGGGTAGAAGAACACCGGCTGCCAGCCCTCGGCGATCTCGGCGGTCAACTCGACGTTCTTGGGTCCGAGGGCCGCGATGGTGATCGGGATCTGTTCGCGGACTGGGTGATTGATCAGCTTCAGCGGCTTGCCGAGACCAGTGCCGCGCTGAGCCGGCAGCGGAACCTGGTAGTACTTGCCGTCATAGGTGACGCGCTCGCGCCGCCACACCTGGCGGCAGATCTCGACGACCTCGCGGGTGCGCCCCAGCGGCGCGTCGAACGGCACCCCATGGAAACCCTCGACGACCTGCGGTCCGGACGTTCCCAGGCCGAGCCGGAACCGGCCGTCGGAGACGTAGTCGAGGCCGGCGGCCGTCATCGCCATCAACGCCGGCGTCCGGGAGTAGATCGGGACGACGCCGGTGCCCAGCTCGATGCGCGATGTCCGGGCCGCCAGAAAGCCCAGCTGGCTGACGGCGTCGTAGGAGTACGCCTCGGCGACCAGGGCGATGTCCACCCCGATCTTCTCGAGCTCGACCACCTCGTCGACCGCATCGAGGAAACCGCCGGCGTAACTGAGAAAGATGCCTGTCCGCATCGGCTTGCCCATTTGTCAGGTATACACCCAACCAGTTGGTCGGGCGAAACTCCGGTTCAGGGCTTCAGCAGCGCGACGACCTTGTTCTCCAGGTCGACGGGATCGTCGGCGAACGGGTCCATCACCGGTGCCTTCGGCAACTCGACCTCGGGGTCGGCGAAGTCTTTGTAGTCCCCCTTGTTGCCGTCGTCGGTCAGCATGTGAAGCAGGTAGCCGGTCATCAGCGCCCGAACGATCTTCTGGGTGCCCTTGTCGGCGCCCGGCAGCCCGACCACCGGGGCGAGGCGGCGGCCTTCGGCGAGGCCACCGGCCTTGGTCTTGGAGGTGGTGCGCAGCGTGGCCGTCTTCCATGAGCGGGCCAGTTCGACGGCATTGGAACGCAAGGTCATCGGGTCCCCGGGATCCACCAGGATCAGCCCCGGCACCGACAGCCCCGCACCGGGCTCCTCCGCCGACGGCCTGGTGACCAGCGGATACGCGGCGAAGACCGCGCGGGGTTTGGCCGACATGCCCGCCGCGGCGAACACCGCCGCCGAGGCGCCGAACCCGTGCCCGGCGACCCCCAACTTCGCCGGATGCACGCTGATCTCTCCGGTGCCCAGGCGCACGCCTGCGATGATGTCCAGCGCGGTGCCCACGTCGTAGGCCAGGTTGAGCACCGACGGAACCAGCCCGGTCTCGGTGTTGGGCGCGGCGGCCACGATTCCCCAGGACGCCAGATGCTCCAGCGTTCCGTGGTACCGATCCGCCGATGTGATCCAGTCGTGCGCAAACGCGACACCGGGCAGATTCTTACCGGCAACCGGGGTGTAGACAACGCCCGGGAGTCCGGCGAAGGCCAGGTCACCACGCATGACGCGGTGTGGACCACGGCGGGTCAACGCGCCAAACAGCTTCTTCGTGCGGGCCACCCGATGACGGTATCCCACCGGGTGCAGCGGTGTTCCTGCACTACCCTGGACGGCTATGTGTGGAATCGTCGGCTACGTCGGGCAGCGCCCTGCCTGCGCCATCGTCGTCGACGCGCTACGGCGGATGGAGTACCGGGGCTACGACTCGGCCGGCGTGGCGCTCCTCGACGGTCACGGGGGTCTCACCGTGCGCCGCAAGGCGGGCCGCCTGGCCAACCTGGAGAGTGCGCTCGGTGAGGCCGGGCCTGATCAGCTCGTCGGTGCCACCGGGCTCGGACACACCCGGTGGGCCACCCACGGCAGGCCGACCGACCGCAATGCGCACCCGCACCGTGACGCCTCCGGCAAGGTGGCGGTGGTCCACAACGGCATCATCGAGAACCACGCCGCGCTGCGTGCGGAGCTCGAGGGCTTCGGGGTGGAGTTCGCCAGCGACACCGACACCGAAGTGGCAGTGCACATGGTGGCGCGCGAATTCGCCGGCGGTGAGCACGCCGGGGACTTCGCGGCCTCGGCGCTGTCGGTGCTGCGCCGGCTCGAAGGGCATTTCACGCTGGTGTTTGCCCACGCCGACGAGCCGGGAACCATCGTGGCCGCCCGCCGCTCCACGCCGCTGGTGCTCGGGGTCGGCGACGGGGAGATGTTCGTCGGCTCGGACGTCTCGGCGTTCATCGAGCACACCCGCGAGGCAGTCGAGCTCGGCCAGGATCAGGCGGTCGTGGTCACCGCCGACGGCTACCGCATCACCAATTTTGATGGCATCCCCGCTGATCCGTCGAAGGACTACCGGACCTTCCACATCGACTGGGACACCTCGGCCGCCGAAAAGGGTGGCTACGAGTACTTCATGCTCAAGGAGATCGCCGAGCAGCCCGCCGCCGTCTCCGACACGCTGCTCGGCCACTTCATCGACAACCGCATCGTTCTCGACGAGCAGCGGCTGTCCGATCAGGAACTGCGCGAGATCGACAAGGTCTTCATCGTCGCCTGCGGTACCGCGTTCCACTCCGGGCTGCTGGCCAAGTACGCGATCGAGCACTGGACCCGACTGCCAGTCGAGGTCGAGCTCGCCAGCGAGTTCCGTTACCGCGACCCGGTTCTGGACAGCCACACGCTGGTGGTGGCGATCTCGCAGTCCGGCGAGACGGCCGACACGCTCGAGGCGGTGCGGCACGCCAAGGAGCAGAAGGCCAAGGTGCTCGCCATCTGCAACACCAATGGCAGCCAGATCCCACGGGAATGTGACGCGGTGCTCTACACCCGGGCGGGTCCGGAGATCGGTGTGGCGTCGACCAAGACGTTCCTGGCGCAGATCGCCGCCAGTTACCTTGTCGGACTGGCACTTGCGCAGGCGCGCGGCACCAAGTACCCGGACGAGGTGGCACGTGAGTACGCCGATCTGGAGGCGATGCCGGACTTGATCTCGCGGGTGCTGGCCACCACGGACCCCGTCGTGGCGCTCGCTCACCGGTTCGCCCCGTCGCAGACCGTGCTGTTCCTCGGTCGCCATGTGGGATACCCGGTCGCCCTCGAAGGCGCGCTCAAGCTCAAGGAACTGGCCTACATGCACGCCGAGGGGTTCGCGGCCGGCGAGCTCAAACACGGCCCGATCGCTCTGATCGAGGACGACCTGCCGGTCATCGTCGTGATGCCGTCACCGAAGAACGCGGCGATGCTGCACTCGAAGCTGTTGTCGAACATCCGGGAGATCCAGGCCCGCGGTGCCATCACGATCGTCATCGCCGAGGAAGGCGACGACACGGTACGGCCGTACGCCGATCATTTGATCGAAATCCCCTCCGTGCCAACCCTTTACCAGCCGCTGCTGTCGACGATCCCGCTACAGGTGTTCGCCGCCGGTGTCGCCCAGGCCCGGGGGTACGACGTCGACAAGCCGCGCAACCTGGCGAAGTCGGTCACCGTCGAGTAGTGCCCGTGGCCGGGGTCGGGTACTTCCGCAGCGAAGGTGCGCGCGTGCACTTCCTGGCCGCCTACGACGCCGCGATGGCACAGTTGCCCGCGTTCGGCGCCGCGGCCGACGTCGAGACGTCGTTCGGATCTGTACGCGCGTACCGGTTCGGTGACAGGTCCGGGTCGACGCCCGTGGTGCTGTTGCCGGGACGCAACGCCTCGACCCCGATGTGGCGCGCCAACCTGCCCGGTCTGACGGCCCGGCGCACCGTCTACTCGCTCGACCTGCTCGGCGAGGCGGGCCGCAGCGTGCAGACCGCGCCCATCACCAGCGCGCAGGATCAGGCCCAGTGGCTCGAGGAGACGCTCGCCGGCCTCGATCTCCCACATGTTCACCTGCTGGGCGCGTCGATCGGCGGGTGGGCCGCGGCCAACTACGCATGCCGATTCCCGGCCCGGGTGGCGTCGGCGACGCTGCTGGACCCGGTGTTCACGTTCGCGCCCATTCCGCTGCGCACGCTCGCGTTCTCGGCGGTGATGGCGGTGCCTGCCGCGCCCGAGGGGATGCGTCGATGGTTTCTGAGTTGGGTGTCCGGTGGGGAGGCCGCCGACGACTCACTTCCCGAGGCGCGGCTCATCGCCGCCGCGATGACGGACTTCGTGCTGCGCCTTCCGCCGCCGACCGCGATCACCGACGAGCAACTGCGCACCCTGCAAACCCCGGTGCTGGCGTTTCTCGGCGGGCGTAGCGTGATGCTCGACGCCGCCAGGGCCGCGCGTCGGGCGCGGACGCTGTTGCCCCACGGCCACATCGAGGTCCACCGCGACGCGACCCACGCGATCAACGGCGAGTGCGCCGAACAGATCACCGAGCGCGCACACCGATTCTGGGACGCGGTGGACAGCTGAGGCTGCGGTGACGACAGCCGAACTGTCGCCGAAAGTCTGACCCATTCTTTCCCGGACATGCTGACCTGCGCTTATCCGCGCGTTGGCACCCGCCCGCGGTCGAATTCTGCGTGGCGCCGCTAACGCTGAAGACTGTGTGTTCGATAAGAAAAGTAAGAACCGCATCTTATGCGGCCCGACGGCGTGAGCTGGGGCTGGATGGCGCTTGCGCCCGCCCTGGGACGCTTCTGCACAGGTCCGGGGGACTGGAAGATGACTGGAACCGAACACGATCGACGCGGCAGGTTCACCGTCTGCCCGCATCGTGACGGAGAGACGTTGGTTCTGCGCGTTACAGGGGACCTGGACGTGCTCACCGCACCCACGCTCGGCACCCACCTCGACGTGGCTCTGTCGAGTCCGATCTCGACGTCGGTGGTGATCGTCGACCTGACCGGCGTGGAGTTCTTGTCCTCTGCGGGGATCAGCGTGCTCGTCGAAACCCACCGGCTCACGGCATCGACGGACCTGTCCCTGCGCGTGGTGGCCGAGGGACCCGCCACGAGCCGGCCGCTGCAGCTGATGCGCCTCGACGAGATCATCGATCTGTATTCATCCGTCGAAGATGCGCAGCAGGGCCGCGAGCGCTGACCGCGCCCTCAGCTCACGGCGGACTGCTGGTAGAGCACCAGCTTCCAGCCGTCCGCCGCGCGGTGGTACACCGAGGACATCGCGCCCACGAACGGCGCCTGCTGGCCGTCTCGCCAGCCCTTCCCGGTGTAGACCAGAGCGGCGGTGTCGGGTGCCACCTCGATCAGCCGGACGTCCTCGTTCTCGTAGCGTTCCCACGGCGGTGACTGCCCGAGCGCCGAGGCGACGGTGTCGCGGTCCATCACCGCGCCGTTGGCGAGCACCATCACCGCGCCGTTGGCGAGCACCATCACCGCGTCGCCGGTCATCAGTCCGCCGTAGAACCGGTCGCCGCTGCCCTCGCACAGCGACTTCCACCCGGCGTGTTCGAGTTCGAGTAGCTCCTCGATCAGCTGACGATTCGTCATGGCAGAAAAGTACCCATCGGCGCAGTGACCGAATCCGCCGGCCGACTAGCGTGGGGAAGATGCGGTACTACTACTCCGCCGAGGCGATCAGGGCTGCCGAAGAGCCGTTGCTGGCCGCGCTTCCCGACGGCGTGCTGATGCGCCGCGCCGCGTTCGGCCTGGCCACCGCGATCGCCCGGGAACTCGGCGCCGTGGCCGGCAGGAACGTCTGCGCGGTCGTCGGCTCGGGGGACAACGGCGGCGACGCGCTGTGGGCGGCGACATTGCTACGCCGTCGCGGCGCCGGGGCGTCCGCGATCCTGCTCAACCCCGACAAGGCACACCCCAAAGCGCTCGCCGCGTTTCGGCGTGCGGGTGGCCGCATCGTCGAAAAGCTCCCTGCGGCAACCGACCTGGTCATCGACGGGGTTGTCGGGATCTCCGGCTCCGGTCCGCTGCGGCCGAACGCCGCCGACGTCTTCGCCACCGTCGGGCAGGCGGGCATCCCGGTGGTCGCCGTCGACCTGCCCAGTGGGGTCGATGTCGGGACCGGTGCGGCCGACGGCCCGCACGTGAGCCCGGCGGTGACGGTCACGTTCGGCGGGCTCAAACCGGTCCACGCGCTGCGGGACTGCGGCCGCGTCGAGCTGGTCGACATCGGGTTGGATCTGCCGCCGAGCCCGCTGGCGGCGTTCGAGGCCGGTGACGTGGCCGCCCGCTGGCCGGTGCCCGGATCCGACGACGACAAGTACAGCCAGGGCGTCACCGGTGTGATGGCGGGTTCGGCGACCTACCCGGGCGCGGCGGTGCTGTGCACCGGCGCCGCGGTGGCCGCCCACTCGGGTATGGTCCGCTATGCCGGAACAGCTGCCGCAGAGGTGGTTTCGCACTGGCCCGAGGTGATCGCCACACCCGGACACACCACCGCCGGCCGGGTCCAGTCCTGGGTGGTCGGCCCCGGTCTGGGCACCGACGAGACTGCGGCGGCCGCACTGTGCTTCGCGCTCGAGGCCGACGTTCCCGTCCTCGTCGACGCCGACGGGCTGACGATGCTGGCCGCGCACCCCGAACTGGTCGCGAACCGCCGGGCCCCGACCGTGCTGACGCCACACGCAGGCGAGTTCGCCCGGTTGGCAGGATCTCCGCCGGGACAGGACCGCGTCGCCGACACTCGCAGGCTGGCCGACCGCCTCGGCGTCACCGTGCTGCTCAAGGGCAACGTCACCGTCATCGCCGAACCCGGGGGCCCGGCGTATTTGAACGTCGCCGGCCAGTCCTGGGCGGCCACCGCCGGTTCCGGCGACGTGCTCTCGGGGATCATCGGGGCGCTGCTGGCGGCGGGATTGCCGCCCGGTGAGGCTGCGGCGGCCGCTGCGTATGTGCATGCCCGCGCCGCCGAGATGTCCGCCGGCGACCCCGGGCCGGCGCCGGTGCCGACATCGTCGTCGCGGATCCTTGCCCATCTGCGCACGGCGTTGGGTTCGATCCTCTAGAAAGAACCCCATGCCCAACATCTCCCGTCATTCGTCGCTCACCCCCGCCTACTGCGGACGGATGTCCAACACCCCGGTGCCGGCGCTGCGGCTGCCCGACGAGTCGATGGAACCCGACCAGACCTATCGGTTCATCCACGACGAGTTGATGCTGGACGGCAGCTCGCGCCTCAACCTGGCCACGTTCGTGACGACGTGGATGGACCCCGAGGCCGGCCTACTCATGTCGGAGACGTTCGACAAGAACATGATCGACAAGGACGAATACCCCGTGACCACGGCCATCGAGCAGCGCTGTGTGTGCATGGTGGCCGATCTGTTCCATGCGGAGGGGCTACGCGATGACGACCCGTCGACCGGGATCGGGGTGTCCACGGTCGGGTCCAGCGAGGCGGTGATGCTGGCGGGTCTGGCGATGAAGTGGCGGTGGCGCGAACGGGTCGGTGGGCCGAAGGGTGATGGCTGGAAGACGCGCACCCCCAACATGGTGATGGGCTCCAACGTGCAGGTGGTGTGGGAGAAGTTCTGCCGGTACTTCGACGTCGAGGCCCGCTACCTCCCGATGGAGGAGGGGCGCTACGTCATCACCCCGCAACAGGTGCTCGACGCGGTCGACGAGGACACCATCGGCGTGGTGGCCATCCTGGGCACGACGTTCACCGGTGAGCTCGAACCCGTCGCCGAGATCTGCGCCGCGCTCGACGACCTCGCAGCCCAGAAGGGCAAACCCGACGTGCCGGTGCACGTCGACGCTGCCAGCGGCGGCTTCGTGGTGCCGTTCCTGCACCCCGATGTGGCCTGGGACTTCCGGCTGCCCCGGGTGGTGTCGATCAACGTCAGTGGGCACAAGTACGGCCTGACGTACCCGGGCATCGGCTTCGTGGTGTGGCGCAATGCGGAACACCTGCCGGAGGATCTGGTGTTCCGGGTGAACTATCTGGGCGGTGACATGCCCACCTTCACGTTGAACTTCTCCCGCTCCGGCAACCAGGTGGTCGGACAGTATTACAACTTCCTGCGGCTGGGCCGGGAAGGTTTCATCCAGGTGATGCGCTGTCTGTCCGACACCGCGCAGTGGTTCGCCCGGGAACTGGCCGGCATGCCCGAATTCGAGGTGATCTCCGACGGGTCGGCCATCCCGGTGGTGTCATTCAAGCTGGTGAAGGGCACGAAGTACACGGTGTTCGACGTCTCAGCGCTGCTGCGCAGCTTCGGCTGGCAGGTGCCCGCGTACACGATGCCGGACGACGCCTCCGACGTCGCGGTGCTGCGGGTGGTGGTGCGCGAGGGCTTCTCGGCGAACCTGGCCCGCGCGCTGCGCGACGATCTGGTCAAAGTGCTGGCCAAGCTGGACCAGGTGGACCTCGGCGGCTTCGCCGACGAGGCGCACTTCGCCCACTGAACCCGCGCCTGGGACAATCGGGCGCAGTGATCACAACCATGAACACGCCCACCGCGGTCGTCGACCTCGACGCCATCGCCCACAACGTGGCCACGCTGCGCGAGCATGCCGGCGCCGCGGCGGTGATGGCTGTCGTCAAGGCCGACGGCTACGGTCATGGCGCCGCCCAGGTGGCTCGGGCCGCGCTGGCCGCCGGGGCCGCCGAGCTGGGCGTCGCGACCCTCGACGAGGCGTTGGCACTTCGCCGCGCAGGGGTCACCGCACCCGTGCTGGCCTGGTTGCACACCCCGCAGGCCGATTTTGCGCCGGCGCTGCAGAACGACGTTCAGGTCGCGGTGTCGTCGGAACGCCAGCTCGACGACGTTGTCGACGCCGTGCGCCGCACCGGCAGTGCCGCGACGGTCACCGTCAAGGCCGACACCGGCCTGAACCGCAACGGGGTCGCGCCGGCCGCCTTTCCCGCGCTACTCGACGCGCTGCGACGCGCCCAGGCCGAGGACGCGGTGCGGGTGCGTGGCATCATGTCCCACCTCGCACACGGCGACGACCCGCAGAACCCGTTCAACGACGTGCAGGCGCAGCGGCTGACCGATCTGGCGGCGGCGGCCCGTGACGCCGGCGTCCGGTTCGACGTGGTGCACCTGTGCAACTCGCCGGCGGTCCTGACCCGCCCCGATCTCGCGTTCGACATGGTGCGCCCGGGTATCGCGGTGTACGGCCAGAGCCCCATCCCGGACCTCGGCGATTTCGGGTTACGCGCGGCGATGACGGTGAAATGCCCGGTGGCCATGATCCGGTCGATTCAGGCCGGCGACGGCGTCTCCTACGGGCACACCTGGACCGCGGACCGCGACACCACGGTCGCCCTTCTCCCGGTCGGGTACGCCGACGGGGTGTTCCGACCCCTGAGCAATCGCTTCGAGGTGTCGATCAAAGGCAGGCGGTACCCGAACGTCGGCCGCGTGTGCATGGACCAGTTCGTGGTGGATCTCGGCCCGGACCCGACCGGCGTCACCGAGGGTGACGACGCGATCCTGTTCGGTCCGGGCACCGACGGCGAACCCACCGCACAGGACTGGGCGGAGCTGCTCGGCACCATCAACTACGAGGTCGTCACCAGTCCACGGGGACGCATTGGGCGCAGCTATCGAGGCGGTCCGCGGTGAGCGCACGCGCAGGATGGTTCGCCGGTGCGGCGGGGGTGTCCGCAGTCGGCACCGCCGCAGGGGTCTCGATGGCACGGTCGCTGCGCCGCCGCATCACCAGTGAAGACCCGCATGTGGACGAGGATTTCGAGCTGCTCGACGCCGACCGCAGCTGTGTGGTGACGACGCCCGACGGGGTGCCGCTGGCGGTGCGCGAGGTCGGGCCGAAGGACGCCCCGCTGACCGTGGTGTTCGCGCACGGGTTCTGTCTGCGGATGGGGTCCTTTCATTTCCAGCGGGCACGTCTCAGCGACCAGTGGGGACCGCAGGTGCGCATGGTCTTCTACGACCAGCGCGGCCACGGGCAGTCGGGGGAGGCGCCGCCGGACACCTACACCGTCGAACAGCTGGGCCAGGATCTCGAGAGCGTGCTGGCCGTGATGGCGCCGCGCGGCCGCGTGGTGTTGGTCGGTCACTCGATGGGTGGCATGACGGTGCTCTCCCACGCCCGTCAGTACCCGCAGCGCTACCCGACCCGCATCGTCGGTGCCGCATTGATCGCCTCTGCCGCAGAAGGTGTTTCGCGATCCCCGCTCGGTGAGATCCTCCGGAACCCGGCGCTTGAGGTGGTGCGTTTCACGGCGCGCTACGCCCCGAAGCTGGTGCACCGGGGACGCGGCGCCGCGCGTCGGGTGATCGGGCCGATCCTGCGGGCTGCCTCCTACGGCGACGAGAAGATCAGCCCCAGCGTGGTGGCGTTCTCCGAAGAGATGATGCACGACACCCCGATCACCACCCTGGTGGAATTTCTGCACGCACTGGAGGTGCACGACGAGACCGAGGGTTTGGCGACGCTGAACAAGGTGCCGACCCTGGTCGCCTGCGGTGACCGTGACCTGTTGACGCCGATGGAGTACTCGGAGGAGATGGCCGGTGCGCTGACCAAAGCGGAGCTGGTGATCGTCTGCGGTGCAGGACATCTGGTTCAGCTCGAGCGCCCGGAGGTGATCGACGACGCGCTGGTCCGGCTGGTGGAGCGGGCCACTCCGTCCAAGCTCGTCGCACTGACCCGTCGGGTGCGGGAGCGGGTGCGCACCAATGGATGAACGCTCGGGCACTGCCGAACTGTTGACCGCTGACGACACCATCGCGCTGGGGGTCAGGCTGGGACGCGAGCTGCGCGCCGGCGACGTCGTCGTGCTCTCCGGGCCCCTGGGCGCCGGAAAAACGGTTCTCGCCAAAGGGATCGCACAAGCCATGGATGTCGACGGCCCGGTGATCTCACCGACTTTCGTGCTGGCGCGGGTGCACCGGCCACGCCGAGCGGACACTCCGGCGATGGTGCACGTAGACCTGTACCGGCTGCTCGACCAGACGTCGGTCGACCTGCTGGCCGAACTGGATTC
>NZ_JBAUJB010000135.1:0-4303 GCF_049683355.1 Mycobacterium sp. | reverse complement strand
AGGCCCGCACCCTGGGCAACGAGCTCGACGAGATGATCTGGGACATCGGCTTCAGCCTGCCGCTGTTCCAGTCACCGGGCAACTTCGCGGTGCGCAGCAACCTGGCCAACTACGGCCCGACCGGTATCGGCGACCTGAACTACACCGCGATCGGCTTCATGAAGGAGTGACCGGCCGCCCGGCGCGGGAGATCGCGTCGGGCACCACGGACTCCGCCTTCGCCGCGATGTTGATCGCGCCGGCGAGCAGCCGCAGGGAAAGGTTCGCCGATAGGGCGTCCAGTTCGGTTGAGAGCGTGGGGAGTTCGTGGATGTCGCCGGAGTACGCGGACTTGCAGATCCGCAGCGCGGCCTGTTCTCGGGTGTCGAGGATGCTGTGACCGGCCGTCGGGAGTTCGACGAGCACTGCGTCGGGGATGAGTTCGGCGACCCGCTGTGCCACGGCCGGTGGCGTGGTCAGGTCACGCCCACCGGAGATCACCGCGGTCGGCCACGAGAAGCCCGGCATGGCGGCCGTCAGATCGTACGGCTCGGCGACGAAATCCGGTTCACCGCAGGCGATCTCGCGGAACGCGACGGCCGGGTCGAGGGGCTCGCCGTCGGGTACCGCACCGTAGTTGAGTTCCCGGTAGGCGATGCGCTCGACGAGGTCCGGCTCATGGTGGTACGGCGTCTGACGCTCAAGCAACAGCCTGGTTCCCAGCCCCACCGCGGCCCACAGCCAGTCGTGACCGGCCAGCAGCAGGTCCAGCTGACGGTCCAGGACCTCCGGGCCCGCGATGCCGTACATGCCTGCGGCCCGCAGCACGGCCGTCGGATCCAGGATGCCGTCGGCAACCAGTCGGCGCACCTTTACCGCCAGGTCCGAGCTCTCCGGGACCAGCCCGTCCCAGAGCACTCGTCGGATCTGTGCCCGGACGTCGTCGATGTCGTCGGCCGAGAGCAACGGCGAGTCCAGCACCATCGTCTGGATCCGTCCGGGGTGACGCACCCCGAGGCATGCTGCCAGATACGTGCCGTAGGACGTGCCGTACACGGTCGCCGAATCGACCTGGGCGTCGTCGAGCACGGCGGCGATGTCGTCGACCGCCGCGTCGACGGTCAGCGCCTCCGGGGGCAGGTCAACGCCGTCGTCGTCGTGACGGGACAGGCCGACCCCGCGGTGCTCGACCATGATGACGTCGAGCCCCTCGACCGCAGCGTGGCGCCGAAACGCCCGGTAGAGCGCCACCGATGCCGCTCCGGGCCCGCCCGGGACGACGACCAGCGGATGGGCGGATTTGCGGCCGGTCCGCACGTAGTAGAGGTCGAACTCACGGTCGCCGCCACGCTCGACCGGCCTGCGGACTGGGCGCACACCGGCCAGTGCGGCGAGCTTGTCGTGCGCTCGGCGCCGCGAGGCGTTCATCGTCATCACGTTCATTGTGCCGTTGCGCATTCTCAGCGCACTCGCCGGCCGCGAAGGTGCGCTCGATGTCCGCGGCTGACGGCGCGTCGGCGTGCAGACGCGCGCGCTCGCGGTCAGGAGGTGATGAGGTCGGCGGCCTTCTCGCCGATCAACACGGTCGGTGCGTGGGTGTGGCCACGGATGATCGACGGCATCACCGACGCATCGGCCACCCGCAGCGCCTTCACACCGCGGACCCGCAGCTCGGGATCGACGACGCTGGCGTCGTCGCGGCCCATCCGGCAGGTGCCGACCGGGTGATAGAGCGTGTGCGACAGCGATTCCATTGCCCTGACCAGGGTTTCGTCGTCGAGCGTGGTGGCGTCCAACGGGCGGGCGATTCTGCCGATGGTCCCCCGCAGCGCCGGGGCGCGGGCGATGTCGGCGCACACCCGCAGGCCCGCCATCAGCGCTTCGCGGTCCGCCCCCGCGTCGTCGGTCAGGTACCGGGGGTCGACCAGTGGCTTGTCGTGCGGGTCGGCGGTACGCAGCGTGATCCTGCCCCGGCTCTGCGGTTTGAGCAGGATGGGACCCATCACGACGGCGTGGCCGACATAGGGGTCGCCGATCCCCTCGTCGAAATAGGGTGCGGGAGCGAAGATCAGCTCGAGATCCGGGAGCTCCAGATCCGGCCGGCTCTTGATGAAGCCGTAGGCCTCTCCGACGTTCGAGGTGAGCATTCCGCGCCGCCGCACGAAGTAGTTGAGCAGCTCCAATGGCTTCTGCGCCGCGAACAGCGAGTCGTGGGGGACGTCGAAGCCCAGCGGGATGACGAGGTGATCGATCAGGTTGGCGCCCACTTCCGGCGAGTGCGCGACGCCGACGATGCCGTGGCGGGTGAGTTGATCGTTGTCACCGATCCCGGAGAGCATCAGCAGTTGTGGGGTGTTGATCGCCCCGGCACACAACACCACCTCGCGGCGTGCGGTGACCACGGTGCGGCCGTCTTTGCCGTCGAACTCGACGCCGATCGCGCGGTCGCCGGCGAACACCACCCGCGTCGCCGCGGCCTCGGTGAGCACCCGCAGGTTCTTACGTTTGCGGATGGGCTTGAGGTAGGCGTCCGCGCTGCTCCACCGGGCGCCCCGGCGCTGGGTGACACGGGTCTCGCAGAAGCCTTGTGGCTGCGCCTGGTTCGGCTCCTCGACGGGATATCCGCATTCCTGCGCCGCGGTCAGCCAGGCTGCGGTCGACGCCCGCGGGCTGCGTTGGCGTGAGATGACCAGTGGCCCGGATTCGATGCGCCGCAGGTACGGCTCGAGGTGGGCGTGGTCCCATTGCTCGCCGGCGTGTTCACCCCACTCGTCATAGTCGGCGGCGAACCCACGCACCCACATCATCGCGTTCATCGAGGACGACCCGCCGAGCATCTTGCCGCGGGGCCAGTAGATCCGGCGTCCGCCGAGGCCCCGTTGCGGTTCGGTCAGGTAATTCCAGTCCAGCGGGCCCCGCATCAATTGGGCGAAGCCGGCAGGGATGTGGACGAACTTGTCCTTGTCCCGGCGGCCCGCCTCGAGCACGGTGACCCGGACGGAGGGATCGGCACTGAGGCGGTTGGCCAGGACAGCGCCGGCAGAGCCTGTTCCCACGATGACGTAATCGGCGTCCACGAGCGGAAGTCTAGGGGCCGGCCCCACAGAGGCCGACGGTTTCAGGCGGTGAGCTCGATGTGCTGGGCGCAGCGCACCCCGGCGTAACGCTGTGGGCTGCACGTCAGGATGATGACCTGGCCGTCGGTAGAGACCGCGTCGAACACCTCGGCCATCTTCGTCAGCCGTTCGGCGTCGGTGAACCCGAGCGCGTCGTCGATCACCACCGGCACGCTGTCCTCCTTGGCGACCAGGACGGCACCGGCCAGTCGGGCGACGATGCCCAGTTGCTCCTTGGCTCCCCCCGACAGCGACTCATAGGGCACGGTGCGCCCCGACAGGGTGCGGCCCTCGATGCACAGCTTGCTGTCGATGTCGACCTCGAAGCTCTCGCCGAACACGATGCGGCCCAACCGCTCCACCTCGTCGCGGAACGGGTCGACGTAGCGCAGCCGCATCGCGTCCCGGTGGCGACCCATGACAGTGCGGAGCAGCTGCGCGGCCCGGGCGCGGCGTTGCACTCGCTGATACTCGCCCTCTGCGTGCTCGCGTTCGGCCTCCGCGGTGTCCAGCCGGCCTTTGCGCCCCTCGGTGCCGTAGACCTTCAACTGAGCGGCGACCTCGCGCAGCTCCTCGGCGGCCCGGTCGCGGCGGGTCTTAATGCCGGCGGCAGCCCGCTCTGCGTCCTCGAGTTCGGCGGCGACCGCCGCCGGTTGGTGGCCGGCCAGTTCGGCGTCCAGCCGGGCGACCAGAGCCAGCGCTTTCGCCGACACCTCAGCCTCGGTCTCGGCCTTGACCGCCAGCTCGTCGTCGCCGGCGGCCTGTCGCTGCGTGGCGAGCCGCTGTCCCGCGGCGGTCAGCTCCGTCTGCGCGGCCTGCAGCTTCTCCTTGGCGCGAGCCGCACGCATTCCGCGCTCGGCGAGCAGCTTGGCCGCCTCTTCGGCGACCTTGCGGTGGGTCTCACAGTCCCGGACGGTCTGCTGATGCGCCGAGGTGGCCGCCTCGAGTTCGACGTGCACCGCGGCAGGCTCCTGGGGGCCGGCTGCCGCCCGGTCCCATAGACCGTCCTCGGCGGGCATGCGGGCCTGCAGCTGCGACAACCGCGACCGTAGGTCCTCGAGGGTGTCTTCTGCGGTGAGCGCACCGAGGACGGATCGCAGCCGTTCCACGGCATGGTCCAAGCTGCGGCGTTGTTCGTCGAGGGTGCGCGCTGCGGCGACGTCGGCGACGCCGGCCTGCTGCAGCGCGGCCGCCAGGTTCGCCTGGGC
>NZ_JBAUJB010000134.1:0-3182 GCF_049683355.1 Mycobacterium sp. | reverse complement strand
ACCACCCACTTGTCCAGGGTCGGCCCGGTCGGCAGCGGCGAGAGCACGTCGGTCACCTGCAGGCCCAACGCGTCGGCCAGTGCGTCAGACACCCCGGGGGACGCGCTGTCGGCGTTGGTGTGTGCGGTGAACAGGGCGCGCCCGGTGCGGATCATCGAGTGGATCAGAGCGCCCTTGGCGGAATCAGCGGCCACCGAGTCCACGCCGCGCAGCAGCAGCGGATGATGCGCCAGCAGGAGCCCGCGCTCGGGCACCTGCGCCAGCACAGCCGGTGTCGCGTCGACGGCGATCGTCACCGTCTCGACTTCTTCTGCCGGGTCGCCGCAGACCAGGCCGACCGAGTCCCAGCTCTGGGCGAATCGAGGGGGGTAGGCCGCATCGAGCACTTCGATGACGTCCGCGAGCCGGACCGTCATTGCGTCACCCCGAACAGGGAACTGCATCGACTTGCCACATCACGACACTAGTGCGGGTCGGCCCCGGCTAGACATCAGGGACAATGGAGCCGTGACAGACACGCTGGACAGCACGCAGAACTCCGCGCAGGTGAGCCGCGGCGATCTGGTGATCTTCGATCTGGACGGCACGTTGACCGATTCGGCCGAGGGCATCGTCGCCAGTTTCCGCCACGCGCTGCAGGCCGTCGGCGCCGCCGTGCCGGACGGTGACCTGGTCAGCCGGATCGTCGGCCCACCGATGCACCACACGCTGCGGGAGATGGGCCTCGGAGAGCACGCCGACGCGGCGATCGCCGCCTACCGCGCCGACTACACGAGCCGCGGCTGGTCGATGAACCGCCCGTTCGCCGGGATCCCCGCACTGCTCGCCGACCTGCAGAGCGCCGGCGTCCGGCTGGCCGTGGCCACCTCGAAGGCCGAGCCGACTGCGCGGCGCATCCTCGCCCACTTCAGCCTCGACACCTGGTTCGAGGTGATCGCGGGGGCCAGCGTCGACGGCAGCCGGGCGTCCAAGGCCGACGTGGTGGCGCATGCACTCGCGCAGCTCGCGCCTCTGCCGGACCGGGTGGTGATGGTCGGCGACCGGTCCCACGACGTCGAGGGGGCCGCCGCCCACGGCATCGGCACCATCGTCGTCGGCTGGGGCTACGGACGCGCCGACTTCACCGCCGACGACAGCCCCCGGGCACAGGCGCACGTCGCCGACGTCGACGACCTACGGGAGGCGTTGGGTGTCTGACGCTGCGGTCCTCCACATCACTTTCATCTGCTCGGGCAACATCTGCCGCAGCCCGATGGCAGAGAAAATGTTCGCCCACCAGATCGGCGAGCGTGGCCTGGCCGACGTGGTGCGGGTCACCAGCGCGGGCACCGGTCACTGGCATGAGGGTGAACCCGCCGACCGCCGGGCCGGGCAGGTGCTGCGCGGCCACGGCTACCCGACCGCGCATCGCGCCGCTCAGATCGGTGACGACCACCTGTCGGCCGATCTGGTGGTGGCGCTGGGCCGAAACCATTTCCGCATGCTGCAGCACCTGGGGGTGCCGGCCGGCCGACTGCGGTTGCTGCGGTCCTTCGACCCGAGATCGGGGGCACACGTCGATGACGTGGAGGATCCCTACTACGGCACCCACGACGACTTCGAAGACGTATTCGCGGTGATCGACGCGTCGCTGCCCGGTCTGCACGCCTGGGTGGATGGGTGGCTGGCCGACCGGGAACAGGTGAGCTGACCATGCGTCGCTGGGCGTTCCTGCTGCGGCCGCAGTGGCTGGCGTTGTACGTGGTGGTGGCCGCGTTCGCCTACCTGTGCTTCACCGTGCTGGCGCCGTGGCAGCTCGGCAAGAACACTGCGACGTCGCGGGAGAACGCGCAGATCGCGAGCTCGCTGGAAGCCGAACCGGTCCCGGTGACGACGGTTCTGCCGCAGCAGGATTCCGCCGCCCCCGACGAACAGTGGCACAGAGTGACGGCCACCGGACGCTACCTGGCCGAGGGGCAGGTCCTGGCCAGGCTGCGGGTCATCGACGGCGAGCCCGCGTTCGAGGTGCTGGCCCCGTTCGCGGTGGACGGCGGGCCGACCGTGCTCGTCGACCGCGGCTACGTGCGCCCCGTCGAGGGTTCGCAGGTGCCGGCCATCGAGCCGCCGCCCGCCGGGACCGTCACGATCACCGCCCGACTCCGCGACCCCGAAGGCGTCGCCGTGGGAAAGGACCCGTTCTTGGCTGACGGCATCCAGCAGGTCTACTCGATCAACACCGGCCAGATCTCCGATTTGACCGGTGTCCCGCTGGCCGGCTCTTACCTGCAATTGGTCGACGGTCAGCCCGGCGGCCTGGGCGTCATCCCGCTGCCCCACCTCGACGCCGGACCGTTCCTGTCCTACGGCATCCAGTGGATCGCGTTCGGGATCATCGCGCCGATCGGCGTCGGTTACTTCGTGTACTCCGAACTACAGGTGCGTGGTCGGGAGAAGGCCGCAGCCACCGCGACGGCCGAGGCCGCCTCGGCACGAGACGCCGCCGGTGAACCCGCGCTTCCGGTCACGGCCGAGGAGAAGCTCGCCGACCGCTACGGGAAGCGACGCTGACCGCCGCCACCGCGGCAGCCACCTGAACGGCGCGCGACAACCGCACCGCCCGGACGAGATCTGCGGCCCCCGGGGCCGCGCCGTCGCCGAGCGTCGGCCGGATCTCCAGCTCGTGGGCGTACTGCGTGGGACCACCGAGACGCACCCCGAGAGCGCCGGCGAAGGTAGCCTCCGCGACCCCGGCGTTCGGGCTCGGGTGTTTACGCGCGTCCCGTCGCCAGGCCCGCACCGCGGCCACCGGCGACCCCCCGACCACAGGGGCGCACACGGCGACCAGCACGCCCGTGAGCCGAGCGCCGGCGAGGTTGACGAGATCATCGAAACGAGCTGCGGCCCAACCGAACCGGGCATACCGCGGGGAACGGTTGCCGATCATCGCGTCCAATGTGTTGGCGGCTCGGTACACCAGCACTGCGGGCGTGCCCCCGGCTGCCGCCCACACCAGTGGGCTGACCTGGGCATCGGAGGTGTTCTCGGCGATGGACTCCAGCGCCGCACGGGCCAAACTCGGCGGGTCCAGAACCGCGGGGTCACGGCCGCACAGCGACGGCAGCAGCCGGCGCGCTCCTTCGATGTCATCGGCCTGCAGCAGGCCGGCCATCTGGTCACCGGTCCGGCACAGGGTCGTCCCGCCC
>NZ_JBAUJB010000133.1:0-46169 GCF_049683355.1 Mycobacterium sp. | reverse complement strand
GCCACCCAGGCAACCGCGTCAGCGAAGTCTTCGCGGGTCAGCCGAAACTTCAAATCCGTGAGACCTGCCGTCGCCACGTTCATAGCGTCCCTTCGATGCACACCCCGACAAAAGCCATAATCAGCGGTTTACCGGCGTCGCATGCCGCGTCGCTCCGGACGCGCTACGACGACTGAAACGGCTGTCGATGAACCACCGTAGAGCTTTCGGCCCCAACTTGAAAGCTAATCGATCGGGCTGACATCTGGGCGGGTAACGACCGGCGGGGCACGAAAGTTCGGGGTTTCCCCAGCTGCCTTCTTCTAGAAGAAATCTATAGATAGAGAAGAGCAACAGTAATAGGTCCTGTGGACTCTGGGGATAGCGGTGGTTCGTCGCAGGCAGGCGGGCCTGAGGGGGTGTTGGCGCATTGTGGATACCCGGTGGTCAACCTGGGCCCGGTTGGGGATGACGCCGGCGCTGTGGACCGATCCGGCGCTCGATCGATGATTGACCGGAGGTTGTGCACACGTCGGTGCACAGGCAGATCCTGTGGCGGGTGTGACGTCCGGTGCGGAAGTTTTTTCGGGATTCGTCGTCGAGACGGCAGCAGGGAGCCACATTCGTACCGGTTGCGTCAGGGAGATGTCAGCGCTTGGCGCGCTGACGGATCCTGGTGGTGAGTTCTTTGACGTGATCGAAGACCTCACGGCGCTCGGCCATCTCGGCGCGAATCTTCTTCTCCGCGTACATGACGGTGGTGTGGTCGCGGCCGAAGGCCTGCCCGATCTTGGGCAGGGACAGGTCGGTGAGTTCACGGCACAGATACATCGCGATCTGGCGCGACTGGGCCAGCGCGCGGGTCTTGCCCGGACCGCGCAGCTCCTCGATGCTGGTCTCGAAGTACTCGGCGGTGGCCGCCATGATCGCAGCGGTACTGATCTGCATCGTGGAGGCATCGGAGATCAGATCACGCAGCACGATCTCAGCCAGTGACTTGTCGATCGCCGTCTTGTTCAGCGAGGCGAACGCGGTGACCCGGATCAACGCGCCCTCGAGCTCGCGGATGTTGCGCTCGATCCGGCTGGCGATCAACTCGAGCACGTCGTCGGGAACGTCGAGCCGATCCATCTGAGCCTTCTTGCGCAGGATGGCGATTCGGGTTTCGAGTTCCGGTGGCTGGACGTCGGTGATCAGCCCCCACTCGAAGCGCGTCCGCAACCGGTCTTCCAGGGTGGCGAGCTGCTTGGGCGGTCGATCGGAGGAGATGACGATCTGCTTGTTCGCGTTGTGCAGCGTGTTGAAGGTGTGGAAGAACTCTTCCTGGATGCCGTCTTTGCCTTCGATGAACTGGATGTCGTCGACCAACAGCACGTCGATGTCGCGATAGGTGCGCTTGAAGGAGGCCCTGCGGTCATCGCGCAGCGAGTTGATGAAGTCGTTGGTGAACTCTTCCGTGGAGACGTACTTGACCCGCATGCCGGGAAATAGCCGCTGCGCGTAGTTCCCGGCGGCATGCAGCAGGTGTGTCTTGCCCAGCCCGGATTCGCCCCAGATGAACAGTGGGTTGTATGCACGGGCGGGTGCCTCGGCGATGGCCAGGGATGCCGCGTGTGCGAACCGGTTGGAGGCGCCGATGACGAAGGTCTCGAAGGTGTAGCGCCGGTTGAGGGTGACGGTGTCGTCGGCCGGTGAGGTGGCGGCGCGTTTGGAGAAATACGACGGCCAGCTCTCTTCGGCGCTGGCGCGCGCCGCCTGGTCTTCGTCGACGTCGTCCTCGGCATCGTCGACGTCCGCGGGCTCGCGGAGTACCGGATGGCTGTCGTCGGTGTCGTCGGGGCCGGGGTCGGCGATTCGGACACCCAGGTCGACCCGCTGTCCGAGCTGGCGGCTGAGCGCGGTGACGATCGGCTCGCGGAGGTGGCGTTCGATCTCGTTCTGGACGAAAGCGGTCGGCACCGACAGAAGTGCGAACCCCTCGGTGATGACCAGCGGCCGGACCAGTTTGAGCCAGGCCCGCTGCTGTGGCGTGAGAATCCCGTTGGCCGCGCCGGCGACACCGTTGAGTTCGGCGACGACGTTGTTCCAGATTGCGACGAAGGGTGGATCGGGGTCAGTTGTCAACGACCCGCACCCCCTTGCGGCCGGCCCAGGGACGGCCAAAAGGACGGAAACGAACTGTCCACAAAGTTATCCCCAGGCTGTGGAGAAAGGACGTTCATCGCCGTCTGGTTGTCTACCGGCGTGACTGCCGCTGGCCGGAGCTCGTCATTGGGCAGGTGCACACCTGCATTTCCAGTGGGCTCGCGACTGAGCGGACAGCCTCGCTTCGTTGTCTTTCGCCGTTCCGGCGTGGAATCGGCATTGCCAGAAGCTAACAGTTTTCTCTCCGAGTGCCAACAGTTCTGCAACATTGCGGAGACCCGAATCTTGTGCCGATTCGGTAGTGGCTCAATAGTTCCTGATGAGCGTGACTGATGTGGTTAGTGTGGTGGTGTTCGCCCCGCCGCAGGCGGATTTCCGCAGGTTTGACCCAGCGAATCCTCGTCAGTACCCTCGAACAGTCGCCCGCACGTGGCGATACGGCTGCGATCCGGTACTGCCGGAGGCCGCGCCGGTTAGCAACGATAGACGGACGAACTTACCAACGGCCGACTGCGACACGCCTGTCATGAGGGTTCATGGGGCGGGACCGCGGGGGCCAGACGCAACAAGGAGTGACAGCCGTGGCCAAGGGCAAGCGGACCTTTCAGCCCAACAATCGCCGTCGGGCGAGGGTGCACGGGTTCCGGCTGCGGATGCGTACGCGCGCCGGCCGGGCCATTGTCTCGGACCGGCGCCGCAAGGGCCGTCGCTCACTGACTGCGTGATGCGGCGCAAGGTCTGACGCGGTGCTTCCGGCGCAGTACCGGATGACGCGGTCGGCCGAGTTCGGCGTCACGGTGAGTCGCGGCATCAAAGCCGCACAACCGGACCTGGTTCTGTACACCCGCGCCGACAAGGCCGGTGACCCCGGGCCGAGAATCGGGCTGGTCGTGTCGAAAGCTGTGGGTAATGCGGTACAGAGGCATCGGGTGTCGCGTCGTCTTCGGCACGCCGCGCGCACGATACTTGCCGAGCTCGATCCCGAGGACAGAGTGGTGATCCGCGCGTTGCCGAGCAGTCGGAACGCGATCTCGCCGCGCCTGGAGCTGGAGCTACGCACCGCGCTGCAGAAGATCAGGATGCGCTCGGGAGAATCGAAGTGACGTCGCGATCGGCCGGTGCACGGGCGGTGGTCTTCGTGATCCAGCTCTATCGCCACACCATCTCGCCGTTGCGGCTGCCGACCTGTCGGTTCACTCCCACCTGTAGCCAGTACGCCGTCGAGGCGCTCACCGAGTTCGGACTGATTCGGGGCGGATGGCTGGCAGCCGTTCGCCTCCTGAAATGTGGACCATGGCATAACGGAGGATGGGATCCGATACCCGATCAAAAGACCGACCGCGCGGAGCACCGTGGCCAAGCCGCCGAGGGTGCCTGTGACGTAGCCGAGCACCGGACCAGCACGGTGCACCAAGGAGAGAGTCAGACGCGTGTTTAATTGGTTGAGCCTTGACATCATCTACTACCCGGTGTCGGCGATCATGTGGGTTTGGTACGAGGCTTTCGCCTTCCTGCTGGGGCCGTCGAACTTCTTCGCCTGGGCGCTGTCGGTGGTGTTCCTGGTGTTCACGCTGCGCGCGATCCTCTACAAGCCGTTCGTCCGGCAGATCCGCACCACCCGGCAGATGCAGGAACTGCAGCCCCAGATCAAGGCGCTCCAGAAGAAGTACGGCAAGGACCGCCAGCGGATGGCGCTGGAAATGCAGAAGCTGCAGAAGGAGCACGGGTTCAACCCGATTCTCGGATGCCTGCCGATGCTGGCCCAGATCCCGGTGTTCCTCGGGCTCTATCACGTGCTGATGTCGTTCAACCGGACGCAGACCGGTATCGGCCGACTGGGGCTGTCCGTTGAGGAGAATGCTCAGCTGGGCAACTACGTGTTCAGCGCGGAGGACGTCCGCAACTTCCTCGACGCGAACCTGTTCGGTGCGCCGCTGAGCGCGACGATGATCCAGCAGCACGGCCTTGACGCCTACACCGAGTTCCACCGACCCGCGGTGGTGGCCGTGGGTGTGCCGATCATGATCGCGGCGGGCATCGCGACGTACTTCAACAGCCGAGCGTCGGTGGCGAGGCAGAGCCCGGAAGCCGCCGCCAACCCGCAGACGGCGATGATGAACAAGCTGGCGCTCTACGTCTTCCCGCTCGGCGTCGTGGTGGGCGGACCGTTCCTGCCACTCGCGGTGATCATGTATTGGCTCTCCAACAACATCTGGACGTTCGGCCAGCAGCATTACGTGTTCGGCAAGATCGAGAAAGAAGAAGAGCAGAAAAAGCTCGAGGCCCTCGAACGCCGAGCGGCCAACGCACCGGCACCCGGAGCCAAGCCCAGCCGCAAGAAGAAGGCGGCCGCCGACGCCGCCACGGACCCGGACGGCGACCCGGTCGCTCCCGCCACCGAGGCCGAGACAGCGCCGGACGGATTCGAGACGAACGGCTCCACCGACGCGGGCACGACCCGACCGGATTCGTCGTCAGGTGCGGGGAAGCCGAAACCGGCCGCGAGCAACGGGGCCGTCAACCGCACCCCGAAACCCGGCGCTCGGCCGAAGAAGCGCAAACGTTGACGCGCGGGCGACCGCGAAAGAAGAAGAGGTGATTGCATGACGAATTCGGAGACTGCTGCCCCGGCCGAGACCGCCGAACGCAGTGAGGACGCCGACCCGATCGAGGCCGGCACCGAAGGTGCCGCGGCCGAGGGTGGCGAGGATCTCGAGGAGAAACTGGTCGTCGAAGGCGAGATCGCCGGCGACTATCTGGAAGAGCTGTTGGATCTGCTCGACTTCGACGGCGATATCGATCTCGACGTGGAAGGCGACCGTGCCATCGTCAGTATCGACGGAGGCGGAGATCTGACGAAGTTGGTCGGGCACAAAGGCGAGGTACTCGACGCGCTGCAGGAGCTGACCCGGCTGGCCGTGCACCAGAAGACGGGCGAGCGTAGCCGACTGATGCTGGACATCGCCCAGTGGCGTAAGCGACGTCGTGAGGAACTGGCGGCCGTGGGGGACAAGGTGGCTCGTCGAGTTCTGGAGACGGGGGAGCGCGAAGAGCTGTCGCCGATGACCCCGTTCGAGCGGAAGATCGTGCACGACGCGGTGGCCGCAGTGCAGGGCGTGCACAGCGAGAGCGAGGGCGTGGAGCCGTCGCGTCGCGTCGTGGTCCTCGCTGACTGACCCGGAGTTACATCCATGTAGTTCGTTCGGAGTCGTGGTGGTTCCGCCGCGGATGTTCGGAGGATGTTTCACGTGAAACACGCGGAAGTACCCCCGCCCCCTGACGCCGTCGCAGTGCTGTTCGGCGACGCCGCGGAGCGCGCTCACCGGTACGCCCAGATCCTCGCAGGCGCCGGTGTCGAACGCGGCTTGCTGGGCCCCCGCGAAGTCGATCGGGTGTGGGATCGACACGTGCTCAACAGCGCGGTGGTGGCCGAGTTGCTGGGGCGCGGTGAGCGGATCGCCGACATCGGTAGTGGTGCGGGCCTGCCCGGGATACCGTTGGCGTTGGCCCGCCCGGACCTCTCACTGACACTCGTCGAACCGCTGCTGCGCCGGAGCGATTTTCTCCGTGAGGTGATCGACGCCCTCGGTCTCGAGTGTGCAGTGGTGCGCGGCCGAGCGGAGGACCGTGCGGTCCGGAGTCAGGTCGGGGAGGTGGACGCAGTGGTATCACGGGCGGTCGCCTCGTTGGACAAGCTGGCCAAGTGGTGTACGCCCCTGCTGCGGCCGGGGGGCCGCATGCTGGCCATCAAAGGGGAGCGTGCGGGGGAAGAGATCCAAGAACATCGCCGGGCAATGACGGGACTGGGCGTGACCGAGGTAAGGGTAGAGAAATGTGGCGCTCAATTCGTGGATCCACCCGTGACGGTGGTCGTAGGGTTGCAGGGAACACCGCGGAGCCAACGGCCGCCGGGAAGGAAACGCAGATGATGTCAGTTCCCGAACGCCGGGAACCCGAGGACGGCCCAGCGGATGTTTCACGTGAAACGTGGAACGCACCGGACGCGGATACGCCCATCGGCGCGGAAGCCGAACGGGCGGTCCGATTGATGCAGGCGGCCACCCAGGGCCAACCGCCACGGCCGGCACATCAGCGCATCCTGACCATCGCCAACCAGAAGGGCGGTGTCGGCAAGACCACCACCGCGGTGAACATTGCTGCGGCGCTGGCGCTGCAGGGATTGCGCACTCTTGTCATCGACCTCGATCCCCAAGGGAATGCGAGCACCGCGTTGGGCATCGAACATCGGCCGGGCACCCCGTCGTCATACGAAGTCTTGATCGGTGACATCCCGGTCGAGACCGCGCTGCAGCGCAGCCCGCACAGCGAGCGCCTGTTCTGCATCCCCGCCACCATCGACCTTGCCGGTGCCGAGATCGAGTTGGTCAGCATGGTCGCCAGGGAGGGCCGGCTGCGGACTGCGCTGGCCGAGTTGAAGCACCACGACTTCGACTACGTCTTCATCGACTGCCCGCCCTCCCTCGGTCTGCTGACGATCAACGCACTGGTCGCCGCACCCGAGGTGCTGATCCCGATCCAGTGCGAGTACTACGCCCTCGAAGGCGTGGGTCAGTTGCTGCGCAACATCGAGATGGTCAAGTCCCATCTCAACCCCGAGCTGGATGTCACGACCGTGGTGCTGACGATGTACGACGGACGGACGAAGCTGGCCGACCAGGTCGCCATGGACGTCCGCGCGCACTTCGGCGACAAGGTGTTGCGCACCGTCATTCCCCGCAGTGTGAAGGTGTCCGAAGCCCCGGGCTACGGGATGACGATCATCGATTTCGACCCCGGTTCCCGTGGGGCGATGAGCTACCTGGATGCAAGCCGGGAGCTGGCGCACCGGGGGCTCGAGGGACAGGCCCGATGAGCGCATGCCCGGCGCGGATCTGCACGACGAGAAGAGGGAATCGATGAACAACGCGGCACGCAAGCGGAGTGGATTGGGCCGCGGCCTCGCGTCCCTGATCCCGACGGGCCCGGCCGACGGCGACGGCGGGGATTCGGCCGACATGGGTCCGCGGATGGGTGCCGCGGCCGCGGACGCCGTCTTCGGCGGACTGTCGACGGGGGCAACAACGCCGCCGGCGGAAGAGAACTCGGTGGGTGCGGTGTACCGGGAGATCGACCCGTCGAAGATCGATCCGAACCCGCGCCAGCCGCGCCAGTCGTTCGACGAGGAGGCGCTGGCCGAACTGGTGCACTCCATCCGTGAGTTCGGACTGATGCAGCCGATCGTGGTGCGCGCCGCGCCGGCTGCCGAAGGTGACGATTCACCGCGCTACCAACTGGTGATGGGGGAGCGGCGGTGGCGGGCGGCTCAGCAGGCCGGCGTGACCACGATCCCTGCGATCGTCCGTGAGACGGCCGACGACAACATGCTGCGTGATGCGTTGCTGGAGAACATCCACCGTGTGCAGCTGAACCCGCTCGAAGAGGCGGCCGCCTATCAACAGCTACTGGAAGAGTTCGGTGTCACCCACGATGAACTCGCCGCCCGCATCGGGCGGTCGCGACCGTTGATCACGAACATGATCCGCCTGTTGCGACTGCCGATCGCGGTGCAGCGGCGGGTGGCGGCCGGCGTGCTGTCGGCCGGTCATGCGCGCGCGCTGCTCTCGCTCGAGGGAGGGGCCGAAGTCCAGGAAGAGCTCGCCGCGCGCATCGTGGCGGAGGGCCTGTCGGTGCGCGCGACCGAGGAGGCGGTGACGCTGGCCAACCGAGACGGCGGAGCGACGCCCTCGGCACCCCGCCGCAAGCCCATTCAGATGCCCGGTCTGCAGGATGTCGCCGAACAACTGTCCACCGCCTTCGATACGAAGGTGACGGTCAGCTTGGGCAAGCGCAAAGGCAAGATCGTCGTGGAGTTCGGGTCGGTGGATGATCTACAGCGGATTGTGGAGCTCATGAACACGTCCGCGCAGTGAACGGTCATACCGGCGAATTACGTCACTGTGACACAGCTGGCTCCGCAGCCGGCCAGAAACGTCGCTGCGCGGGGAAACTCCCTGTCCCGCAATCGAATTCGGCCGTCGGCCCGGCGCGGACGCCTTTCGGCGGCCAGGCGGCGACGGTGCCGGCGGAGCCTTCTATCCTGGAAGGGCAGCCGGGCCTTCCAGCGCGGCGTGGACCCAGGGGAGTGTAGTGGCCGCACGTATCACGCCTCTTCGGCTCGAAGCATTCGAGCAGCTGCCGAAGCACGCCCGGCGCTGTGTGTACTGGGAGGTCGACCCGCCGACCGTGGGAACCGACGATCATCTCTCCGATCCGGAATTCGAGAAGGAAGCGTGGCTGTCGATGGTCATGCTCGAGTGGGGGTCGTGCGGCCAGTTGGCTGTCGACTGCCGGGACGGCGCGGACTTCGTGGACTCGGCGCCGGAGTCCACCGATGACCCGTGCCTCGGGTACGTGTTCTACGCGCCGCCGCGCAGTGTGCCGCGGGCGGGCCGATTCCCGACCGGCCCGGTCAGCGCCGACGCCGTGCTGCTGACCACACTCGGTGTCGAGCCCGGACCGGGAAGCCAGGACATGGCCAGGACATTGATCGCCGCGGTGGTCGCCGATCTGGTCCGTCGCGGGGTGCGCGCCCTGGAGGCGTTCGGCCGGACCCCTGAGGTCACCGGGCTCTCCGATCCGGCCAAGGTGCCGACCGATGCCGCGCCGGTACTCGAAGCATTGGGCGACTGTTCGGTCGAGCAGTGCGTGCTCGATGCCCAGCTGTTGCTCGACGTCGGGTTCGAGGTGGTGTCGCACCACACCTACTTCCCGCGGCTGCGGTTGGAACTCGAGCAGGGTCTCGGATGGAAAGCCGATGTCGAGGCGGCACTGGAACGACTGCTGCAGAGCGCCCAGCTACAACAGCCGGTCGGAGCGGGATCGAACCCCTGCAGTTAGCCTTGGCGGGCCTGGTCGACGGACAGCTCGTGGGCGAGTAGCTCGGCGAACGTGAAAGTACCTGTGGGGCGGTCGTTCTTGCCGAGCAGGTACAGCCGTTTGACGGCTGCGAGGATGCCTTCGGCGATCGAGTCACGCGAGTCCGGGGACACCAGGGTGTGGCGATCACCGGGGTTGGTGACGTAGCCGACGTCGACCTGAACAGTCGGCATCCGGGTCAACCGGAGCAGATCCCACGTCCTACCGTGCACCCGGCAATCTCGTAAACCGGTCCGCGCCACCACTTCTCGTTGGATGAAGTCCGCCAGGTTGCGTCCGATGGTGGACACCGAGCCATGGGAGTTGCCGAAGTGGAACGAGGCGACGCCGTTGGCGGACGGGCTGGTCTGGGTTGCGCAGCGCAGACTGATCATCAGGTCGGCGCCCACGGAGTTGGCGGTCGCGGCGCGTTCCGCATCCGAGGGCGCCCGGATGGCGGCATGGGACAGGAACGTCTCCATGCCGATGGCAGTCATCCGGCCTTCGAGTCGACTGGCCAAGTCCCACAGCAGCTCTGCTTCGCTGATCGGGCCGGCAGGCCCGTTCATGATCAGACCGTGGTCGTCACCGCCGCGGCCCGGATCGATGATGATCCGCTTCCCGGAGAGCAGCGGGCCGGAGCTGCGGACCAGCTCCTCCTCACGAATCGCGTGCGGTGATCCACCGGTGACCCGGGAACCGAGAAAGTACAAGGACCGCAACGTTTCCGGACCGCAGATCCCGTCCGGATACAGTCCGTACTCACGTTGGTAGGAGGTCAGTGCGTTGTGGGTCTGCAACCCGAAGTAGCCGTCCACCAGGTTGGTGTAGAACCCCAGATCCTGAAGTCGCGCTTGCAATGTGGCCACGTCATCGCCGTACATCGGCGCACCGAACTGGTGATTGAGAGTACGTGCGCCGAGCCGGTAGGAGGCCTCTTTGAGGGCGCGGTAGGTTGCTTCGCCGACGATTCCGTCCACCAGCAGACCGCGGTGCTGTTGGAAAGCCCGGACGGCGTGGTCGAGTTCACCGTCGAACATGTCCACCGCCACGTGCTTGCCGGTGGACAGTTCCTCATCCGGATCGTCGATCATGCCCAGCGCGGCCAGAGCCGCCCGGATTTCGGTGACCGCACCCCCGCGGTCACCGCGACGCAGACTCGACATAGCCAGCATTGTCTCAGACCGACGGCGAAATCCGGAAAACCCCAGGCAGGTGTGGAGGCGTTGAAATGCGAAGTCAGAGCACGTCAGACAATATCTGAGAGCTCACGCAGCAGCGCAGCCTTACCTTTCGCACCGACGATCCGCTTGACCGGCTCACCGTCTTTGAACAGGATCATCGTCGGGATCGACACCACCTGGAAGTCGCGGGCGGTCGCCGGATTCTCGTCGACATCGAGCTTGGCGACGGTCAGTGCGCCCGCCTTCTCGGCGGCGATCTCCTCGAGTACCGGGGCGACCATCTTGCAGGGGCCGCACCAGGTTGCCCAGAAGTCGACCAGCACCGGTGTGCTGCTCGACAGCACGTCCTGGGAGAACGAGTCGTCGGTCACCGCAACTGTTGACGATCCAGACGTTTCAGACGAACCCGCAGCGCTCATCGTTGTGCTCCAATCAGACTGTCATCCGTTGAGATGGAAGAGGTTTCGGCGAGCCAGCGCTCAGCGTCGATGGACGCCGCACAACCGCTGCCCGCCGCCGTGATGGCCTGCCGGTAGGTGTGGTCGACCAGATCGCCTGCGGCGAACACGCCCTCGATCGAGGTGGAGGTGGTGCGGCCCTGGACCTGTACGTAGCCTGCAGCGTCGAGTTCCACCTGGCCGCGCACCAGTTCGGAACGGGGGTCGTGGCCGATCGCGACGAAGACACCCGTCACTGCCATCTCGGACTCCTCGCCGGTGACGGCGTTGCGCAGCCGGAGCCCGGTGACCTTGGGACCACCCTCGATGGCGACCACGTCGGTGTTGGTCAGGAACCGGATCTTGTCGTTCGCCTGCGCCCGTTCCAGCATGATCCGCGACGCGCGGAACTCGTCGCGCCGGTGGATCAGCGTCACGCTGCGCGCGAACCGGGTCAGGAAGGTGGCCTCCTCCATCGCCGAGTCGCCACCGCCGACCACGGCGATGTCCTGGTCCCGGAAGAAGAAGCCGTCGCAGGTGGCGCAGGTGCTCACGCCCATGCCGAGCAGGGTGTCCTCGCCGGGCACGCCCAGGTGGCGGGCCGCTGCGCCCATGGCCAGGATGACCGCGCGCGCCTGGTAGGTCTCGTCGCCGACGGTGACGGTCTTGACCGGTCCGGCCAGGTCGACGGCGTCGACGTCCTCCATGCGCAGGTCGGCGCCGAAGCGCAGCGCCTGCTCACGCATCTGGTCCATCAACTCCGGCCCGGTGATGCCGTCCCGGAACCCCGGATAGTTCTCGACCTCGGTCGTGGTCATCAGCGCACCGCCGAACTGGGTGCCCTCGAACACCAACGGCGTGAGCTGGGCCCGGGCTGCGTACACGGCCGCCGTGTAGCCGGCCGGGCCGGAACCGATGACGATGACGTCATGGACGGTGGATGAGGTCATGGGAGCCTTTCTGCCTGCGGCAAGCATTCATACGACCGCGTTGTTAGAACACCAGGGTAAGCCGCGCTGTTCCCCGCCGACGAGCTCACCGCCGCGCCAGCACCGTCTCGGCGACCAGGCCGGTGTGCACGGCACTGCACGTCGGCGCCACCACCACGGCGTTGATCTGCTCCGGGGTGCTGCCGGGAAGCAGCAGCAACAGCCCGGGACGGCCGGCCACCTCGACGCGACGTCCACCCAGCACCGCGGGGGCGGGGGAGTGGCCCAGGCCGGTCAGGCAGGACGAGAGTCGCTGCGGGTCGGTCAACGAGCCCAGGTTCTGCGGCTGTGACAGTGCGGCGCGCAGCTGCCCGGCAGGCACCGGAAAGCCGTCGGGTGTCGCCGCGGTGATCTGGGCTGGGGTGAGACCGACGGAGATCGCCGGTCCGGGGTCCTGTGCCAGCAGGACAACGCCCAGGACGACGGCGGCAGCTGCCGCGCACAGCCCGGTGATCAGGCCGGCCCGCTGTAGGCCGGTGAGGCGGGGCCGGGTCCTGCCTGGCGCGGTGGGGGCTGGAGGCGGGGCGGTGCGCAGCGCGGCGCCCACCATGGCGGTGACGGGCGCGGGTACCGCAGGTGCGGACTCTTCGTCGGCGCCCAGGTGGGCCAGCTCGCGGCGCACGGCGTCGAGACCGGCGACCACCCGCGCCGCCTCCGGATCATTGCGGGCATGCCTGCGGAGCCGTGCGGCGGTGGCGTCGTCGAGCAGGCCTGCCTGCAGATCGGCGAGCAATTCGGGTGTCAGCTGCGGCGGATCGGGGACCGGATCGGAGTCAGGCTGCGCGCCCGCGCCGCTGTCCATCGCTGCCCCCGCCGGTCGTCGCCCTTGAGATCGTTCGAGGTTATCCGAGCGGCTCACTCGACGGTGGCGGCTCCGGCGGCGAAGAACTCCAGCGACTGCGCGAGCCTGCTGCGAGCGCGCGAGCATCGGCTTTTCACCGTGCCTTCGGCGACCCCGAGCAGGCGGGCGGCCTCGGCCACCGAGTACCCCTGCATGTCGACCGCGACGACGGCCGCGCGCTGGGCGACGGGAAGGCGCATCAGGGCGCGCTCGACCACGATCGCGGTGTCCACCCGACCGGTGGGATCCGCGGCCCGGCACAATTGGTCGTCCAACTCGTCACAGGCATGAGTCTTGTTGCGGCGCAACCGGTCCAGACAGGCATTGACGACGATGCGGTATAACCAGCTGCTCACCGCCGAGTCGTTCCGAAACGCGGGTGCGGTGCGGTGCGCGGACAGCAGCGCATCCTGGAGGGCGTCGGCGGCGTCGTCGGGGTCACGGCTGGTCAGCACCGCCAGCCGATAGAGCTGGCGGTGGTGGCGATAGAACAACTCCTCGAACGCGTAGCGGTCACCGGCGACGTGCGCGGCGAGCAGTTCGGCATCGGTGCGCCGGCGTTCGCTGTCCCCTCGAGTCCCCCCGAAAATCCCCACAGGCGAACACTAAGCGGCGCTGCGGGGGGTGTCGGACACCAGTTTCGGGCGGGCAGCCGGACGTGGGACAACGTGCGGGAACGTCTGGGGATGACGCCTCAGGACGCGGCTTCGAGGCTGATCTCGGCGATGTCGGAGCGGCTTTCGCCGCCGACCGAGCCCAGCGTGGAGATCCAGACCAGGACGTTCGACGTCGGTGAGGCGTCGTCGATCTCGATGGTGTTGGAACCGGGCCGCATCGTGGTGGGCTCGGTGAGGGCGGTGGTATCGGCCAACGTCGACGGCGTGGCGGTCGACGACGACCGGATCTGCACCTCGGTACCGGTGCTGTTGAGATTGATCCTGACCGACCCGAGAGTGACGGGTTCTGGCAGCTGCAACATCAACCCGACGCCGTTCTTGAAGTTGGGGAACGGCACCGCGTCGGAGTAGGTGTCGGTGGGCCAGACGGTTGTGGGGTTGCCGTCGATGGCCAGGTCGGCCAGCTCTGGCGCATCGGCCTCGCCTTCAGGTGAGAAGACCGTTGCGCGAACGGGATCGATGACCGAGCCGCCGCCACTTGTGCCGGTGTCGGCTTCCTCGGAGGAGGAAGGTGCGTTGAGGCCGAGTTCGTCGCCGCCGAGACCGTCGCCGACGTCGCCGAAGATCCGGCCGAGCACCGACGCGAGCAGGACCACCGCGACGACGACGACCACCGCGGCGACCGTCAGCCCGACGATGAGTCCCTTGCGCCGGCGCGCTTCGGCCTCGGGATCGGCGGCAGTACCCAGCCAGCCGCCGGTGCGGGTGTCGGGAGCTACCTCCTCGACGGGTGCGATGTGGTCGGTGCGGTCGGCGATGGCAGTCGCCTGCTGCAAGAGGTTCAGCAGGGTGGGCGCGCTGCGGATGCCGCCGCCTTCCTGGACGGCGTGCGACGCGGCGGCCGAGATCTGGAACGGGATGTCGCGGTCGACGGATCGGGGTTCGACGGGCTGTCCCGCGGCGTCCAGGTCGGCGGGGGACAGGCCGCTGGGTTCCCCGGATTCAGGTAGCGGCCACCGATCGACGAGCAGGGCATACAGCGCCGCGCCGATCCCGCGGATGTCGTCGTCGGGCGTGGCGTCGGGCAGCGTCGCGGGGAACGCGAGTGCCACGTCCCCTTCGATGCTGACGCGGATCCGGCTGGGGTGATCCACCGACAGCGCCACCCCGCTTCGGTGGGCGGCCTCGGCCGCGGCCGCCAGCGATTGGATGGCGCGGGCCCCGCCGATCGGTGAGGGGGTGGTGTCGGCGACCTCGGCCAGGGAACCACCCCGGATCCATTCCGAGACCACCAGTCCGCCGGAACCTCTGGTCACGACGTCGAGGACGCGGGCGACGCCGGGCATGTCGATGCGGCTGAGTCGCTGGGTCCGGTCCAGGATCTCCTTCACTTGCCGTTCGGGCAGTTCGGAGTCCGGGGCGACGAACGTCAGGGCCACCTGCCGGTCCAGCGCGGTGTCGAGGGCCTGCCAGAACTGCAGGCGGGGAGGTCCGCCGTGGAAGACCAGGAGCCGGTAGCGGCCCTTGGCGATCAGAGCTCCGGGGATCAGGTGCGCGTCCTCGGCGGCGACGGCCGTCTCGAGAGCCGGTTCTCGGGGCGGATCGAAGGCCAGCGGTTCGCGGGAGGGGTCGCCCCCGTATTCGGACGGCGGCCGAGCCGCCGAGTCGGACTTGAGCGGCCGGGTTGCCGAGTCGGGTCGCGGCGTCTGGACGGTGGCCCGCTCGGACGGTGCGGGGGTCTCGGGGACGTCGGGGTGGAAGTCGTCAGCCGACGGCCGAGCCGTCGAATCGGATCCGGACGGCGGAGCCGTCGAATCAGAACCGGACGGGCGTTCGAAGCGGGTGGTGGCCGCGGATTCGGAGTCCCGGGGGGAACCGCCAGTGGATTTGTCGCTCACGGCAGCTCCTTTCCCCCTCCCATCGTCGGCAACCTCGGCCGATCTGCCCCGCCGCACCGGCGTGGAAGGCTGTAGCCGGTGTGACGGAGACGAATCCCTGTGATCAGGGTACGTGAGGCCCCGGGTGGGACGTGGCCGGTCGGAGGGGCTCGGTGGCGTCGCGGCTACCGGGTGCCTGCGCTGCAGGCGTCGCTGAACCGCGGCAACGGCGGCCTTGGCCTCGGGCACGTCGGCGGCCAGCAGCACGGCGACGATGATCGGCACCATCACCAGGCCGAGAGCCGCCAACCGCAGCAGCGAGCCGGCGCCACCCCAACTGGTGGTCAGCTCCTCGAGTCCCACGAGTTGGTCGATGACGTGGGCGGTCAGGCCGGCGGCCAGCGACGCCGCGATGGTCACCAGGATGGTGCGGACCACGTCCAGGCTGATCAGCCGTCCGCCGGGCGGGTCGAGCCGGGCGCGCAGCAGCAGATAGCCGACGACCGCGCCGGCCAGGAAACCCAGTCCGTTGGCCATGCCCAGATAGCCTGCGACGAGCTCCGGGTCGTCGGCCACATAGGGGGCGGCCAGCGATGCTGCGACCTTGACCGTGGTGATGACGACGATCAGCACGATCGGAGTCCAGGGCTCCTGGCGTGCGTAGAACACCCGTAGCTGCAGCAGCACCAGGGCGTAGGGGACGAGGGTGAACGCCGACAGGGTGATCGCCATGCCGAGGTAGCCGGCGTCGACCTCACCGAAGTTGCCGTAGGCGAACAGCGCGGTGCCGATCGCCGGCCCGCCGACCGTCATCACCGCCACGATCGGGATCAGCGTCACCATCGTCAGCCGGGTGGCCAAGGACAGGTCGGCCAACACCGCGGGGCCGTCGTCGGCGGCGGCGTTGCGCGACAGCCGCGGCATCACGACGGTCAGGACGGTGACGCCGATGACGCCGAACGGCAACTGGAGCACCAGCCAGGTGTAGTTGTAGATGGCAGGTCCGGATGCGGCTGCGCCACTGGCGATCTGGTTGCCGACGACGAAGCCGATCTGGCTGACCACGACGTAGAGCACCATCGCCAGCGCCATCATCCCGAACTTCTTGAGGCGGTCGTCGATGCCCCACAGCGGGCGAAGGCTCACCCGCTCGGCCCGGATCGCGACGAACAGCACCGTGGCCTGGGCGACGACGCCGAGCGTGGTGCCGACACCGAGCACCAGCAGCTTGGTGTTGCCCATCTCGACGGGGTCCACGGACAGTTCGCCCGGTACCAGGACGTACACCGCGAGGGTCAGGATCGCGATGACGTTGTTCACCACCGGCGCCCACGCCGGGGGTCCGAAGATGTTGCGGGTGTTGAGGATCGCCATGAACACCGATGACAGCCCGTAGAAGATGATCTGCGGCAGCAGCAGGAAGGCGAACGCGACGGTGAGCGAGCGGTTGACCATGGGGTCGGAACCGAGCATCAGGTCGACCAGCAGCGGTGCTGCGAGCGTGGAGGTGATGGTGACCACCAGCAGCAGCGTCACCACCAACGTGAGCAGGCGCCGGATGAAGGCGCTTCCACCGTCCGGGTCGTCGCGTTCGGCTCGGGAGAGGACCGGGACGAAGATCGCCGTGAACGTCGCCTCGAGCACCAGCGCAGCGATCATGTTGGGCAACTGATTGGCCACGGTGAACGCGCTGGACAGCGCTGCGCCGAGGATGGTGGCCAGCAGCACGATCCGGGCGAACCCGGTCAGCCTGCTGACCAGCGTGGCCACCGCCATCCCCCACGACCGGGACACCACCGCCGAGTCCGAGAGTTCGGCGCGCGGGGTGGGTTGTCGGGGTACCGGCAGGGGGGGCACGGCGGGTGCCGGGCCGCCCCGTCGGCCGCGGTCAGTCATGTCCACCGCGGGTCACCGGATCGGTCCGCCGCGGCGCGGGCTTGTCGGCGGCGGCCTCCTCGTCGCGGTAGGACAGTGCCACTTCGATCGGGTCGGGACGGTCCAGATCGGCTCGGTCGGGCTGACCGCGGAATCGGTGCCACAGCCGTCGGCCCGCCAGCAGTATCAGCACCGCGCCCGCGGACAGCGTGATGAAGAACAGCACCTGGCCGTACGCGTTGGAGTGCACCGACAACCGCACCGGTTCACCCAGTGGCAGACCGTCCGCGGTGCGCAGCGTGACGTCGACGGCAACCCGCTGGGTGAAGTGCACCTCGATCGGCACCTTGAGCGGCAGGAAGCCGGGCGGCAGCACGATCTCTCCCATGTCGGTGACGGTCATGCCGGGGGGAGCGTCGATGTCGAGCTGTACCCGGATCGGCACCGGCAGGTCGTTGCGTAGCGCCAGCGGCAGTGGACTGCGTTCGGTCGCCAGCGTGTACGAGCCGCCCGGGTTGACGATGGACACGGCGTTGAACAGGTTCTCCACCGTGCGTCCCACCGTCGTGAGGCGCTGCTGAGCGAGCCCGTTGCGTGCGTCGGGCGGCACCGAAAGGCTCAGTGCGCGAAGCAGATCCTCACGTAGTGGGGCGGTGTACTGCCCACCGGTCAGCCCGGTGCGCTCGTCGGTGGTCAGGGCGGCGGTCAGACCCCAGAGCCGGGCGGTCACCGTTGCGATGCCCGACACCACGCCGTCGTCGAACCGTCCCCGCGGGTTGCCCAGCGGTCCCTCGGGCAGCGGCTCGGGTCGGGCCGCAGCGCGGGCCTCGCTGATCACCGCCGGGACTGGCCGGGGTACGGCCAGACCGGCCCGGATGCCAGTGGCCACCGTGGTCAGCATCGCCTGCGCATCCTGTGGTGTCAGGTTCCACATCAGCGGCGGCATCAGGATCTCGGTGCGGGGCTCGATGTCGGGGTTCAGGCTGCGCCACAGCAGCGACCCGAGCGCGTCCTGGCGCCGCGCGACCTCGGAATCCTGTTTGAGGGCCAGATCGAGGGACGGTTCCAGGTAGGACGGCGACTCCGGGGCGGTGCCCGCGCCGGCCAGCGCGGCTCCCACCGCCGGGTCGAACGGCGCTGCGACGACGTTGGGGGTGTAGCGCACCGGCGTGGTGTCGGCGGACTCGGGTGCGCCGTCGGCGGAGTCGCCCGGCGCGGCGAGGTCGGCTGCGCCGATCGCCACGGTCGGTCCCTGATCGGACAGCAGCTGAGCGGCGGGGCTGGTCAAGGGCCCGTCGCCGACGAGGCTGACGCCGCGGACGGAGGTGATGCCGAGGATCTGGTCGACGATGTCGCCGGCGTTGGTGGCGATCGCCGACAGGCCCGGGTCGGCGACGCGGCGCAGCGCGTCGAGGTTGGCCTGCGCGTAGGTGGTCGGTACCACGCACATCCGCTGGGTCAGCGCCTTGAGCCGGTTGAGCCAGTCGATGGCGGCCTGCTGGCCTGCGCCCGGGTGGGTGGGGGTGCCCGGGCCGGCGTCGGAGGCGTCGTTGACGACGTAGCCGTTCGTCATGGCGGTGACGGTCACGAGCAGGTCGGGGTCGATGGCCAGACACAGGGCGCGGGTGAGCTCGCCGCCGGGGTCGACCTCGGGGCCGGTCGCGAAGTCGACAGCGGAGAGCATCGTGTCCAGGCGCCCGCCGGGGGCCAGCGACGTCGCCAGGACGTCGTCGATCAGCCGCACCGGGGTGGTGCCGCCGGGGGCGCCGGCGGCCAGTCGGGGGCGGTCGGCCAGTGGCCAGAACATCGTCAGCCCGACGGGTCGGGTGGTGTCCGGCGGCACGGCGGAGTCGAGCGCCTCGCTGGCGGTGGATTCCGCACCCTCGACCGGTGGCACGCCGAGCACGGGCAGCAGGAAACGTGAGTCGTCCAGCCTGGCGGGCGCACCGTAGTCGGGGGTGCCGTTGACGTTGATCATGACCGGGAAGACGCCGGGAGCCTCGATGTCCAGCGACGGCTGGTCGGCGGAGCGCAGCGGGTACGCGAGCCGGAACGGAACCGCTTGTCCGCGAGCCATTTCCGGCGCCACGGTGATGAAGTCCGCGACCGGTTGGTACTGGTCGACATTGCCGGCGAGGTCGGTGCGCAGTTCGCTCGAGGTCGCGGTGGCCGCGGCACGTTCGAGCCGCACCACGACGTCGCGTACCGGGCGATCGCCGACGTTGCGGACTTCCCCGGTGACGGTCACCAGTGGCTCGCTGGTGGTGGTGACGATGTCGGGGGTGACGCTGTCGATCTGCACCTGCAGGAACTGGGTGGATCCCGGTTGGGCGTCGGCGACGTAGGGAGCGGCGCCGGGCGCGACGGCCAGCAGCATCGCGACGACCGCAACAAGAAGCCGTACGTGCGGGCCGGTCACGGCCCGGGTCCGCAGCCGTTCGTCCGCCGGCCGGGCTGTGGTTGAGCGGTGGGGTCGGTTCGGTGCTTGCGCGTGTGCGAATGGGTCTGGCCACGCCGCCGTGGAGTCGTCCGGGGCAGCGGCGGCAGGGCTTCGGGTCCGTCGGTGTGCAGCTTGTCGATCAAGTCGTCGGCGACTTCGGCGAGGCGCCGTTCGTCGGCGTAGGCCAGCTTGGACGGCAGCTCCTTCAGCGGCACCCAGGCCACTTCGCTGACCTCGATGTCCTCGTCGGAGAGCTCACCGCCGAGAAACCGCATCAGGTAATGGTGCACGGTCTTGTGCACGCGCCTGCCCTCGGTGACGAACCAGTAGTCGATGGAGCCCAGCGCCGCGAGCACGCTGCCCTGGATCCCCGTCTCCTCGGCGACCTCGCGGATCGCGGTCTGTTCGGCGGTCTCACCCATCTCGATGTGGCCCTTGGGCAGCGACCACAGCATCCGTCCGCGCCGGTCGATACGCCCGATCAGGGCCGCGACCTGGCTGTCTTTCGGGCCGTCGATACCGTCGATGACCAGGCCCCCGGCCGACGTCTCGTGCACGGTGCGGAGCCGTTCCGGGGGGCGCCGGGGACGCGATCTCTGGGGTTTGGGGGTCGCAGCGGATTGGTCACCGGAGCTGTTCGGCGGAGGATGTCTCCCATGAGTGCCGGACTGGTCACCGGCGGCCTCGGGTGGGCCTGCCGCGCGTCGGCCGCGGCGCCGGCCGCGGCGCCGTCGGGGTTTGGGCTGCTCGCCGTCCGACACCCAAGCGATAGTAGCTGGCATGAACAGCAGCACTCGCCGCACTCGCCGGTCGGTGACACGGCTGTGACCAGTAGGGTCTTCGGACGTGCCTGACCCCACATCCGAGCAAGACGCAGCCGAACTGCTGGCCGCTGCGCAGGTGTCGCTGAACCGGCACAGCGAGGTGCTGCGCTCGCTCGGCCGGTTGTTCGCCGACAACGGCTACCAGCTGTATCTGGTCGGTGGCAGTGTGCGCGACGCGCTGCTCGGCCGGCTGGGCACCGATCTCGACCTGACCACCGATGCACGCCCCGAGCAGATGCAGCGGTTCCTTCGCGGTTGGGCGGACGCGCTGTGGGATACCGGCATCGAGTTCGGCACGATCGGTGTCGGCAAGGGCGCCCCGGGACATCAGGAACGGCTGGAACTGACCACCTTCCGCGCCGACTCGTATGACCAGGTCTCGCGCAATCCCGAGGTGCGCTTCGGGGACAGCCTCGACGAGGATCTGGTGCGCCGGGACTTCACCGTCAACGCGATGGCGGTGCGGATCACCCCGGGCGGGCCCGCGGAGTTCCTGGACCCGCTCGGCGGCCTGGCGGCTCTTCGGGCCGGGGTGCTGGACACCCCCGCTGCGCCGGAGGTGTCTTTCGGCGACGACCCGCTGCGGATGCTGCGCGCGGCCAGGTTTGTCTCCCAGCTGGAGTTCACCGTGGCGCCACGCGTTTGCCGCGCGCTCGAGGAACTGGCGCCGGCGCTGGGCCGCATCACCGCGGAACGGGTGGCCCAGGAGCTGGACAAGCTGCTGCTGGGCGCGGATCCGGTCGCTGGGATCGATCTGATGGTGCAGACCGGGTTGGGTGGGGTGGTGCTGCCCGAGGTGGGGGCGATGCGGATGGCGATCGACGAACACCACCAGCACAAGGACGTCTACCAGCATTCGCTGACGGTGCTGCGCCAGGCGATCGACATGGAGGGCGGCGACGGGCCGGACCTGGTGTTGCGCTGGGCAGCGCTGCTGCACGACATCGGCAAGCCCGCGACTCGCAGGCACGAGCCCGACGGTGGGGTGAGCTTTCATCACCACGAGGTGGTCGGGGCGAAGATGACCCGCAAGCGGATGCGGGCGCTGAAGTACTCCAAGCAGATGGTCGACAACGTGTCGCAGCTGGTTTACCTGCACCTGCGATTCCACGGCTACGGCGACGGCAGGTGGACCGACTCGGCGGTGCGCCGCTACGTCACCGATGCCGGCCCGCTGTTGACTCGGCTGCACAAACTTGTCCGTGCCGATTGCACCACCCGCAACAAGCGCCGGGCGGCGCGGTTACAGGCCAACTACGACGACCTCGAGCACCGCATCGACGAGATCGCCGCCAAGGAGGATCTCGCGCGCGTCCGCCCGGACCTCGACGGCAACGAGATCATGCGGATCCTCGGCATCCCGGCCGGTCCGCAGGTCGGGCGCGCGTGGAGCCACCTCAAGGAGCTCAGGCTGGACCGCGGGCCGCTCGGCCATGACGAGGCCGTCGAGGAACTACTCAAGTGGTGGAACGAGAAGGGCACACCGCGCGTCTGATCAGGTATGGAGTACTGCCTGGGGGAACCCGACGGATCGGCCACCATCTGGACGGTCGACGGTGGTCCACAGGTCGCGGGCGTCGACGTCGACGGTGATGGACTCACCGACGACACGCTGTTGGACCTCGATGGGAACGGGGTGGCTGACCACGTGTTGCTCGACGGTGACGACGACGGGCTGCCGGAGGGTTTCTTCAGCGACGACGGCACGGGCACCTGGGCGGTCAGCGCGGATCGCGGTGGCGGGTTGCGCTGGTTCGGGCTCGACGGCACCGAACATCCGGGTGCGGGTCCGGCGGTGCCGGTTGATCTCGACGGTGACGGGACGGCTGCGGAGCAGCTTGTCGACGTGGACGGCAACGGTCTGGCGGACCGGGCACTGGGAGCCGGGACGGCGTGGGTGGACACCGACGGCGACGGGCGCTGGGATGTCCGGCTGGCCGACAGCGACGGCGACGGCCGAGCCGACAGCGCCGCGACCCTCTAGCGCGAGCGCGCGTGTTTGTGCGTCGCCGCGCCGCATCGGACGTACAAAACGTCGCGCTCGCGGTCGGACCCGGTCGGTCCACAGCAGGTGTGCGATCTGGTGGGCGATGGTCCACCCCGGCGCGGGGGTGGCGGTGGCCCACTGCGCCGACGACAGCTCGCCGACCAATGCGTCCAGGTCATCGCTCTCGGCGCGCAGATCGTCGACCACGGGGGCTGCTCCGGCCATGCGAGCACCCTATCGGCGCCGTCGTCACCGCTGCCATCTGCTCTTCGCGCGAGCGCTCATCGCCTCCCGACAGTTGCGTGCACGGTCAGCCCCACGAGGTAGATGCAGGTGCCGGCGACCGCGAGTGCCGGGGCGTGACCGTCCGGCGGGATGACCGCCGCCGCTGCAGCGAGCGCGGTGATGAAGGCCATCCAGAACAGCGCGTCCTGAACCGTGAAGACGTGCCCGCGCATCGCATCGTCGACGTCGACCTGCATCGCGGCGTCGGCGCAGAGCTTGACCAGCTGGCCGGCGGCGCCCAGGAAGAACCCGCAGACGACCATCACGGGCAGCGCCAGGCTCGCGCCGAAGAGCTGGACCACAGCGGCGAACGCCAGCGCCGCGTTCGGGGCCGCATACCGGCCCCACCTCTTGACCGCCGCAGGCGTCACCACGGTGGCCAGGAACGACCCCGAGCCGGTGGCGGCGACGAAGAGCACCGCTGTGCCCAGGCCGGCGACCGCCGCGGTGTCGCTGTGGCGCACCATGACCAGCACCAGAAGCGTGTTGATGCCGAACACCATCCGGTGTGCCGACAGTCCTGCGAGCGTGGCTGCGACGGTGGGCACGGCGAGCGCGGTGCGGGCGCCATGGGCCCAGCCGGTGGCGACGGCATAGGCGACGGACCCGTGCACGGCGCGCGCGGTGTCGTCGGGCCCGAGTGACCGCGACGGGAACCGCACCGCCAGCCACAGCGCCAGCGCGACCGGCGCCGTGACGATGAAAATGATTGTGGCAGCACCGGAGTCGTCGGCCCCGAACATCCAGCGGGCCAGCAGCATGGCGTTGGCGCCGAAGAACGCCGCCGCGGCCCCGGTGGCCGTGGCCACCGAGTTCATCGCCACCACCTGTGCGCGGGGCACCACATGCGGCAGCGCGGCGGACAGGCCGGAGGAGACGAACCGGGTGAAGCCGTTGACGATCAACGCGCCCAACAGGATTGGTAGATCACCGACGCCGGCGGCAAGCAACCCGGCAACACCCACCACCAGCACGAACCGTCCGCTGTTGGCGCCGATCAGAACCAGCCGTCGGTCCCAGCGGTCCAGGAGCGCACCGGCGAACGGGCCCAACACCGAGTAGGGCAGGAAGAGCACCGCGAAGGCGGCGGCGATCGCCCACGGGTCGGCGGCGCGCTGGGGATTGAACAGGATGGCACCGGCCAGCCCGGCCTGGAACAGGCCGTCGCCGAACTGGCTGACCGCACGCAGTTCCAGCAGCCGCCAGAACTCGGGCATGGCCCGCACGGTGCGCCACAACGCAACGGGTGCACGGGCGTCGGCCACGGAATTCACGTCCTGGGGTGAGGAGCTGCGGGACCGACCCACAGTACAAATATCGGGGCAGGCGGCGCTTGTTCGCCACCATCGAGCAGCGGTGGTGTCATGATGGTCGGGTGGCTCACCCAGAGGATCCGGAGGACTTCAGAGAGGGAGTCGCGCCCGCGGCGCACCGGGTGCGTGCCGGCACACTGCTATTGGCCAACACCGACCTGCTGGAGCCCACCTTCCGGCGCAGCGTCATCTACGTCGTCGAGCACAATGACGGCGGAACCCTGGGTGTGGTGCTGAACCGGCCCAGCGAGACGGCGGTCTTCAACGTCCTGCCGCAGTGGGCCAAGCTGTCCACCAAGCCGAAGACGATGTTCATCGGAGGTCCGGTCAAGCGCGACGCGGCGCTGTGCCTGGCGACGTTGCGTGTCGGCATCGACCCCGGCGAGATGCCGGGGCTGCGGCATGTGCAGGGCCGCATTGCGATGGTCGACCTCGACGCCGAACCCGACACGATCGCGCCGATGGTCGAGGGGGTCCGGATTTTCGCCGGCTACTCGGGTTGGACGATCGGCCAGCTCGAAGGCGAAATCGAGCGGGACGACTGGATCGTGCTGTCGGCGTTGCCCGCTGACGTGTTGGTCGAACCCCGCGTCGATCTGTGGTCCAAGGTGCTGCGGCGCCAGCCGATGCCGTTGTCGCTGCGGGCCACCCACCCGATCGACATCAGCCGGAACTAACTCCCGCAGGACAGCGTGCACGTCGCGCAGGCGCCGCCGCCGCAGCTCGACGGGTCGGCGGCCGCCAGCGTGCGCTGCTCCTCGCGCAGCACGGCCTTGGCGCTCTGCCAGCAGCCCGCCGCCACTGTGCCCACCGCCCCGACGACGCAGACGATCAACACGAGCGTCGACACCGGAGGCGCTGCGGCCAGTGCGACCGGCGCGCCTGCGGCGAGCATGACGGCCGCGGCCACCTGGACCGGCGCCACGGCGCGCAACACCTGTCGGACGTAGTCCGCCGACGGCGGGCGCGTCAGCGACCACACGCCCTGCGCGGCGGTCACGACCGCCGCGACCAGACACAGGACGGCGGCGACCAACATGGGCCACAGAATACGTCCTGCGGATTGGGGCGCCCCCCGGGCGCCAGGCTTCGCCCGGGGGACGTCGTCTTATCCCTGCAGTCCCGGGGGCTGTGATGGCGGGGCCATCAGCGGGACTGCGGGAGCTGGGGGTGCCGGCGGACCGGGCGTTGCCACCGCCGGGGCGGCTTCCGGTGCCGGTGGTGCCGGCGGGGCCGCCGAAGGCGCGCTGACCTTGAAGCCGGTGACGATGGCGTCGGTGGCGTCCGCCGCGGGCAGCACCTGGTCGACGCTGGTGGTCACCGCCAGCGACACCAGATAGTGGTCGGGGCCCGACGGGGCGATCACGTGGCGCCGGGACGTGTTCAGCGTCAGGGAGTTGTCGCGGTAGGTGCCTTCGATCAGCGACGAGGGCATGCCGCCGAAGTCGGCGAACGACGCGTCGGTGGATCGCCAGGCCGGCCGCTGCTGGCTGTCGACGAAGCCGTGGCTGATGGCCTCTCGGGGGTCGAACTGTCCGACAAGCTTGTAGACCACCACCTGCGCGTTGGAGGAGTACAGACCGTTGCCGCCGACCCGGTCCGCGATCACCGCGAACGCATCCGGCACGTTCGGGTCGGGGATGTGCTCCCAGCCCCGCGGCATCGGCAGCACGATGTTCAAGGCGCGGAAGTCCCGGCTGGACTGGGGCTCCATCGTGACGCCCTTGGAGGCGAAGTACTCGGTGAGCGTTCCGGAGGTGGCCGGGGTGATGGTGACCGTCGGCGGGGCGGGCGCGGCGGGCACTGCGGCAGTGACGCCGGCAGGGACCGCGGCCGGGCCGGTGGCGGTCGTCACACTGGGCTGGCCGACGGCTTGTGGGGTGGCGTTAGGCGCTACCGTGACGGTCTGCGTCACGGTGGCCGGGGCGGGCTGCGGCGGCGGCGGGACGATCGGCTGGGCCGACGCGGTGGTACCCGCAAAGCCCAGCACGCCGGCCGCGCCGACTGCCGTGGCGCCGATGCCAACTGCCAGAACCCGCCAGTGGCGGGCGATTTCGCTCATCGACTGAAGTCCTCCGAATCCTCTTCCCGACCGTCCGGGAATGTCGGTCCCGCGTCAGGCGACGAATGTATCCACGGCGGACGTGTCGCTGCCAGGCCCGGGATCGACCTGGAACCAACCCCTGACTCATCCGCAACGGAACCGAGACCAAGCCGAGGCCGGGAAATCGGAGATCGGGCGGCTTATACCCTGGTGGCGTGACCGAAACGCCGACTGGACAGCCCGCCGCTGCCGCCGACATCCCGCAGCACCGCTACACCGCGGAAATGGCGGGCCAGATCGAGCAGGCGTGGCAGCAGCGCTGGGTGCAGTCGGGGACCTTCGACGTGGCCAATCCTGTCGGTTCGTTGGCGCCCGCAGACGGCGCCCCGGTGCCCGCCGACAAGATGTTCGTCCAGGACATGTTCCCGTACCCGTCGGGGGAGGGGCTGCACGTCGGCCACCCGTTGGGGTACATCGCCACGGATGTGTACGCCCGCTACTACCGGATGACCGGTCGTAATGTCCTGCACGCCTTGGGCTTCGATGCTTTCGGGCTGCCCGCCGAACAGTACGCCATCCAGACCGGCACGCATCCGCGGAGCCGGACCGAGGCCAACATCGTCAACTTCCGGCGCCAGCTCGGGCGCCTCGGACTCGGCCACGACTCCCGGCGCAGCTTCTCCACCACCGACGTGGACTATTACAAGTGGACCCAGTGGATCTTCCTGCAGATCTACAACGCCTGGTTCGACCCGGCCGCGGGCAGGGCCCGCCCCATCGCCGAACTGATCGCCGAGTTCGACGCCGGGACCCGATCCGTCGGCGACGGGCGCAGTTGGTCGGACCTGGACAGCGGCGGCCGGGCAGACGTGGTCGACGGACACCGATTGGTCTACCTGGCCGATTCGGTGGTGAACTGGTGTCCGGGTCTGGGCACGGTGCTGGCCAACGAGGAAGTGACCTCGGATGGTCGCAGCGAGCGCGGCAATTTCCCGGTGTTTCGGAAACGGTTGCGGCAGTGGATGATGCGCATCACAACCTACTCCGACCGGCTGCTCGAAGACCTGGACGTGCTGGACTGGCCGGAGAAGGTCAAGACCATGCAGCGGAACTGGATCGGCCGCTCCACGGGCGCGACTGTGTTCTTCGCCGCAGGTTCGGGACCCGACGCGGGCGACATCGAGGTGTTCACCACGCGCCCGGACACGCTGTTCGGCGCGACGTACATGGTGTTGGCTCCCGAACACGACCTGGTGGACCGCCTGGTCGGGGAGGCTTGGCCGTCTGACGTGGATCCCCGCTGGACCTTCGGCGCGGCGACACCGGCCGAGGCGGTCGCCGCCTACCGCAGCGCGATCAGGGCCAAGTCCGACCTGGAGCGCCAGGAGAACAAGTCCAAGACCGGCGTGTTCCTGGGCGCGTACGCCACCAATCCCGCCGACGGGCAACAGATCCCGGTGTTCATCGCCGACTATGTGCTGGCCGGTTACGGTACCGGCGCGATCATGGCGGTGCCCGGTGGGGACCAGCGGGACTGGGACTTCGCGACCGAGTTCGGCCTGCCCATCATCGAAGTGGTTGCCGGAGGCGATATCTCGCAGGAGGCCTACACCGGTGACGGGGTCATGGTGAACTCCGGCTTCCTCGACGGCATGGACGTGACCGCCGCCAAGCGCGCGATGACCGAGCGGCTGACCGCCGACGGCCGCGGCCGGGAGCGCGTCGAATACAAGCTGCGTGACTGGCTTTTCGCCAGGCAACGGTACTGGGGGGAACCCTTCCCGGTGGTCTATGACGCCGACGGCCGCGCGCAGGCGCTGCCGGAGGCGCTGCTACCTGTCGAGTTGCCGGATGTGCCGGACTACTCGCCGGTGTTGTTCGACCCCGAGGACGCCGACAGCGAGCCGTCGCCGCCGCTGGCGAAGGCCACCGACTGGGTGAACGTCGAACTCGATCTCGGTGACGGGTTCAAGCCCTACACCCGGGACACCAACGTGATGCCGCAGTGGGCGGGCAGTTCCTGGTACGAGCTGCGTTACACCGACCCGTTCAACAAGGAACAGTTGTGCGCCAAGGAGAACGAGGCGTACTGGATGGGTCCCCGGCCGGCTGAGCACGGCCCGCAGGATCCCGGTGGCGTCGACCTGTACGTCGGCGGCGTCGAGCACGCGGTGCTGCATCTGCTCTATTCGCGGTTCTGGCACAAGGTGCTCTACGACCTGGGCCACGTCAGCTCCCGTGAGCCGTACCGGCGCCTGGTGAACCAGGGCTACATCCAGGCGTTCGCCTACACCGACGTCCGCGGCGCCTACGTCCCGGCCGCCGAGGTCGTCGAGCGTGACGGCACGTTCTTCTGGCCCGGCCCCGACGGTGAGATCGAGGTCAACCAGGAGTTCGGGAAGATCGGTAAGAGCCTGAAGAACTCGGTGTCTCCCGACGAGATCTGCGACAACTACGGCGCCGACACACTGCGTGTCTACGAGATGTCGATGGGCCCGCTGGAGGCGTCGCGGCCGTGGGCCACCAAGGACGTCGTCGGCGCGCACCGGTTCCTGCAGCGGGTCTGGCGGCTGGTCGTCGACGAACAGACCGGAGCGACGGTAGCCACCGACGACGAGCCGGACGACGCGACGTTGCGGCTGCTGCACCGCACGATCGCCGGCGCGGCCGAGGACTACGCCGCGCTGCGCAACAACACGGCGGCGGCCAAGCTGATCGAGTACACCAACTATTTGACGAAGCAGTCGGTGACGGCGCGGGCGGCGTTGGAGCCGCTGGTGCTGATGGTGGCGCCGCTGGCGCCGCACCTGGCAGAGGAGCTGTGGTCCCGTCTCGGCCACGAGGCGTCGCTGGCGCACGGGCCGTTCCCGGTCGCCGACGAGCAGTACCTGGTCGAGGACACCGTCGAGTACCCGGTACAGGTCAACGGCAAGGTGCGCGGTCGGGTCACCGTCGCGGCCGACGCGGTCGGTGACACGGTGCAGGCGGCGGCCCTGGCGGACGAGAAGGTCCTCGGGTTCCTCGACGGGCGGACGCCGAAGAAGGTGATCGTCGTCCCGGGCCGGCTCGTCAACGTGGTCCTCTGACGCCGCGACGCCGTCCGCAACCGGCGGACGTTTAACAGCGCTCGTCGCGGGTATCAGCGCGCGCACCCGGCAAGCGCCCGGTCCTACGCGTGGCGGGCCGCCGCCGGCTGTTTGAGGAGCGTCCATGGCTGTCGAAACGCCGAACCTCGTGAACATCACGCCGCGCCGGCCGTTCCCGGCGCGGCTGGGCCCCAAGGGCAATTTGATCTACAAGTTGATCACCACCACCGATCACAAGTTGATCGGCATCATGTACGTGGTCGCCTGCTTCGCTTTCTTCCTGATCGGCGGGCTGATGGCGCTGTTCATCCGGACCGAGCTGGCGGTGCCGGGACTGCAGTTCCTGTCCAACGAGCAGTACAACCAGTTGTTCACCATGCACGGCACGGTGATGCTGCTGTTCTACGCGACGCCGATCGTGTTCGGATTCGCGAACCTGGTGCTGCCCCTGCAGATCGGCGCCCCCGACGTCGCGTTTCCGCGGCTCAACTCGTTGTCTTTCTGGCTGTTCCTGTTCGGTGCGCTGATCGCGATCGCGGGGTTCATCACCCCGGGCGGTGCCGCCGACTTCGGCTGGACGGCGTACACGCCGCTGAGCGACGCGATGCATTCGCCGGGGGCCGGCGGTGATCTGTGGATCGCGGGGCTCATCGTCGCCGGTCTCGGCACCATTCTGGGGGCGGTCAACATGATCACGACGATCGTGTGCATGCGGGCACCAGGGATGACGATGTTTCGGATGCCGATGTTCACCTGGAACATCCTGGTGACTTCCATCCTGGTGCTGATGGCATTCCCGATCCTGACCGCGGCGTTGTTCGGCTTGGCCGCGGACCGCCATCTGGGAGCGCACGTCTTCGACGCCGCCAACGGGGGCGCGATCCTCTGGCAGCATCTGTTCTGGTTCTTCGGACATCCGGAGGTCTACATCGTGGCGCTGCCGTTCTTCGGCATCGTCACCGAGATCATCCCGGTGTTCAGCCGCAAGACGATCTTCGGTTACACCACGTTGGTGTACGCCACCCTGGGCATCGGCGCGCTCTCGGTCGTGGTTTGGGCCCACCACATGTTCGCCACCGGCGCGGTACTGCTGCCGTTCTTCGCGTTCATGACGTACCTGATCGCCGTGCCGACGGGCATCAAGTTCTTCAACTGGATCGGCACGATGTGGAAGGGCCAGTTGACGTTCGAGACACCGATGCTGTGGTCGGTCGGCTTCCTGGTGACGTTCCTTCTTGGGGGCCTGTCCGGCATCCTGCTGGCCAGCCCGCCGCTGGATTTCCACGTCACCGACACGTATTTCGTGGTGGCGCATTTCCACTACGTGTTGTTCGGAACGATCGTGTTCGCGACCTTCGGTGGCATCTACTTCTGGTTTCCGCACATGGTCGGTCGGATGCGCGCGGAGGCTCACGTGGGGCGGCACGCTACAGCAGGGGAGTCCCCGGAGGGGTTCGGCCCGCGGATTGAACCCGACCGGAGCTGAATCACCGCGGGCGGACTATGACCTCGTGGATGTGGGCGTCGCGCGGCGCGTTGATCGCGTCGGCGGTCACCTGCGCGACGGTCTGCGGACTCAAGAACTGCTGGGGATCGTACTCACGGCCCTCGTAGGCGACCAGATCCTCCTGCATCGCGGTCGCGATTCGTCCCGGGTGCACCGACGTGACGCGCAGCGCCGGTTCGTCGTTGCGCAGCGCGTCGGCGAACCCCCGCAACGCGAACTTGCTCGCCGAGTACGACGCCAGACCTGGGGACGGTTTGATCCCGGATCCGGAATTGATGAACACCACATGCCCGCCCGCGCCGCGTAGCGCGGGCAGCAGCTCGAGTGTGAGAGCAACCGCGCCAATCACATTGACGGCCATGGAGGACCGCCACTCGTCGACAGAGGACTCCGCCACCCGACCCGGGTAGGCCACTCCGGCGTTGTGGATCAGCACGTCGAGTTCCACCAGGGGCTCGACGACGGCGGCGATGGCGTCCGGATCGGCGAGATCGATGGGCCAGGTGGTGGCGCCGAAACGCTCGGCGACGGCGTCGAGCCGTGATGACGGCCGGCCCGCGAGCAACAGCGTGTGCGTCGGGGCCAGTGCGTCGGCGAGGGCGGCTCCGAGCCCTCCGGAGGCCCCGGTGATCATGGCGGTGGGCACACTGGAACCCTACCGACCCTGCATTTCGGGCGCGAAGGTCGCATCATTGATGCGATGCCCCCCGATCCGAGCTTCGCCCCGACGCAACTGGCGGCCCGCGCTGCGTACCTGCTGCGCGGCAACGACCTCGGTGCGATGACCACCGCGGCGCCGTTGCTCTACCCGCACATGTGGAGTTGGGACGCGGCCTTCGTGTCGATCGGGCTGGCCCCGCTGTCGGTGGAACGTGCGGTCGTCGAACTCGACACGCTGCTGTCTGCCCAGTGGCGCAACGGCATGATTCCGCACATCGTGTTCGCCAACGGTGTGGACGGCTACTTCCCGGGCCCGGCGAGGTGGGCGTGTTCGGCGCTGTCTTCGGACGCTCCGAGAACTCGCCACACCTCGGGCATCACGCAACCGCCGGTGCACGCCATCGCGGTGCAACGAATCCTCGACCATGCGCGCACCCGCGGCCGCTCGACCCGCGCGGTCGCCGAGTCATTTTTGGACCGGCGCTGGGACGATCTGGTGCGCTGGCACCGCTGGCTGGCCGAGTGCCGGGACCAGAACGGCAACGGCCGGGTGACGGTGTACCACGGCTGGGAGTCGGGGATGGACAACTCGCCACGGTGGGACAGCGCCTACGCCAACGTGAAGCCCGGCGAAGTACCGGAGTACCAGCGCGAGGACAACAAGATCAACACCGACGCCACCCAGCGGCCCAGCGACGTCGAGTACGACCGCTACCTCTGGCTCGTCGAGGAGATGAAGGCGGCCCGCTACGACGACGAGTTGCTGCCCAAGGCGGTCAGCTTCGCCGTGGAGGACGTGTTCGTCTCGGCAATCCTGTCGGTGGCCTGTCAGGTGCTGGCCGAGATCGGCGAGGACCACAAGCGGTCGCATGCCGATGTGAAGGACCTGTACGGGTGGGCCGATCGGTTCCGCGGCGGTGTCATCGCGACGACCGACGAACGCACCGGTGCGGCAAAGGATTACGACGTTCGTGGGGGACGGTGGATCGCCACCGAGACGGTCGCGCAGTTCGCGCCGCTGCTGTGCGGCGGCCTGCCCCACGACCGGGAGCGGGCGCTGCTGCGACTGTTGGAGGGCCCGCGGTTCTGCGGTCACCCCGATCTCGCCTACGCGCTGATCCCGTCGACGTCGCCGGTGTCGCGCGACTTCAGGCCGCGCGAGTACTGGCGTGGACCGGTGTGGCCGGTGATGACCTGGCTGTTCTCCTGGTGCTTCGCCAGGAGGGGCTGGGCCGAGCGCTCGTCGATCCTGCGCCGCGAAGGTTTGCGCCAAGCCAGCGACGGGACCTTCGCGGAGTACTACGAGCCGTTCACCGGCGAACCGCTGGGCAGCATGCAACAGTCGTGGACCGCGGCCGCGGTGCTGGACTGGTTGGGCTGAGCGCTATTCGGCGATCCGCTCGAGCGGGGCCAGCGCCTCGGCCAGCGCATCGAGTTCCTCTTCGCTGAGCTTGCTGAGCAGTGCGGCCAGATGAGCCTGCCTGGAGGCCAACGCATCCCGGTGCTGTGCCAGACCCTCGGGAGTGATGTCCACCAGGACCGCCCGCAGATCCGACGGGTCACGGGAACGCTTGACCAGCCCCAGCTTCTCGAGCCTGCGGATCGCCACCGTGGTCGTGGGGGTGCGGACCCGCTCATGGGCGGCCAGGTCGGTCATCCGGATCGGGCCCTGGTCCAACAGCGTCAACAGGATGGACAACTGCGCCAGGGTGAGGTCGCCGGAGGTCGAGGTCCTGCCGGTGTGACGGAGAACCAACAGCACCTTCGACAGCACGCGCTGCAGTTCCCCTGCCAGCTCGCTGACCTGCGGTTCAGTCCCCATAATTCAGCCAGTCTAACCTGTCTGAAGCTGCAAGTTGCGTGGACGACAGTTATGGCGTCAGAAACTTGCCGGGAATCTCCGCCGCGGCTGCGACCCCTGATCAATCCGCTCGTGAGGCGCACAGCACGCCGCGTCGAACCGGCTCCGACGTCAGGATTCCGGCCATCACCTCGGCGCGATGCATGCACGCCGCCCGCGCCGATTCCGGCTCGGCCGCGCGGATCGCGGCCAGTTCGTCTTCGTAGGAGGGCAGCAACGCGTCGTGGTGTTCGCGGTAGCCGGCCCAGAAGGCCGGGGGATCAAGGTTTGCGAGGAGTCGATCGCCGCTTGCAGCCGGGGTCCCGCGTACTCGGCGTTGACGACCGCGCGGAACCGCCGTGCCTGCGCGTCGAAGACCCGGGAGTCCTTGCCGTTGCGCATCAGCGTCAACACACTGTCGAGTTCAGAGACGATCAACGGGTCCGTGGCGGCGGCCGCCCGCGCCGACGCAGTCCCGCTCAGCAACCCGTAGAGCTCGTGGTGCTCGCGGACCGCGGATTCGTCGAACCGCTCGACGAAGGCGCCACGGTGATATCGGGTCGACAGGATGCCGTCGTGCTCGAGCTGGATCACCGCTTCCTGCACCGGCACCCGGCTCAGCCCGAGCTCGTGCGCGATCTCGTGGCGGTCCAACCGATCTCCGGACCGCAGCTTCCCCGTCAGGACGAGATTGACCACGTGAGAGACCACGAGATCCTTCTCTTTGACCCCGTACTTCTTGGGCATGGCGGCGCCAGTGTCTCACGGCTGCCGCACCTGGTGGAGCTGTTCGGCACAGCGCCTGCGCGACGGTCAGGTCGTAGTCGGGTCCGTTGACGCCGACCGTCAGCAGCGTCACGCCCAGGCCGACGAGCGAATCCGCGCCGGCGCAGTGGCGATCGACGCTGCGCTCGGGCACTCCGGACGAGCGCTCGATCTCCGCCGGATCGCGGCCGACGTCGGCGCAGTGGCGATCGAGCACCTCGGCCTTGGCCGGGTAGGTCGTGGCGTCGGTGAACGGAAGAAGTGGTCCCAGTTGAAGGCGATGTCCACGCCCATGTCCTCGCAGCGACGCACCGCGTCGCGCAGGTGGGTGTACACAGGTGCGTGCTGGGGCTGCAGTTGCACGCCGATCCGGATGCAGCGGGTGGAGGAAGTCATGATCTCAACGTATCCCGAAACCTGCTTGCGGCTGTTTCGTCTTCGCGCAAGCGCTCAGACGCCGATCTGACCGCTGTTCTTCCACACCGCCACCACTGCCGGCCGCGCCGTTCCGTTGCCACCCTCGGGCCAGCGCGACTGCGGGTTGTCGATGCTGCTGTCGTCGTTCTCACCGGGATGCTGCACGCAGACGGTGACCAGTTCGTCGGTGATGATGGGTCCACACGTCTCTGCACCGATCGGCACGGTCAGGAACTGCTTGGTCTCGCCGCGGTTCGGCCCTTCCAGCGCTACCGCGAACAAGCCGTCGTTGGAGTCCAGGGCGTTGCCGTCGGTGGAGATCCACAGGTTGCCGTGGCTGTCGAAGGCCAGGTTGTCCGGGCAGGAGATCGGGCTGACCTTCGTTTTGTCGAATCCGCCGTAGTAGGTGTCGGCAGCGGCGGGGTCCCCGCACACCAGCAGCAGATCCCACGTGAAGGCCGTGCCCGCATGGTCATCGGTGAGTTCGAGCACCTGTCCGCTCTTGTTGTCGTTGCGCGGGTTGGCGGCGTCGGGTCCGGGCTCACCGGACGCACCGCGCTTGCTGTTGTTGGTGAGGGCGAGGTACACCTTGCCCGTCGTCGGGTTCGCTTCGAAGTCCTCGGGGCGGTCCATCTTCGTCGCGCCGGCCTTGTCGGCGGCGAAGCGTGTGAAGACGGCGGCCTCCTGCGCCGTGATCCCGGCCACCAGGGATTCACCCTGGCCGTCAGGACCGCTGCGCAGCACCGGAATCCAGGTGCCGCTTCCGGTGAACGAACCAGCTGCCGGAAGCTCTCCCGAGCCGTCGATCTCCGCGGCCGGGATGTCGCTGGAGAGCTTGGCCACGTACAGGGTGCCTTCGTCGAGGATCGTCATGTTGTGCGCCATCGCCGCGGGGTCTGTTCCCGGCTGCATCTTCTTGGACGACACGAACTTGTACATGTAGTCGAAGCGCTCATCGTCGCCCATGTAGGCGACCACGGTGCCGTCGTCGGTGACATGGAGCGTGGCACCCTCGTGCTTGAACCGGCCCATCGCCGAGTGCTTCACCGGCGTCGACGCGGGATCCCAGGGATTGACCTCGACGATGTAACCGAACCGGTTGGGTTCGTTGGGTGTAGCCGAGAGATCGAAGCGAGGATCAAAGCCCTCCCAGTCGCGTTCACTGGCCTCCCAGGCGATGCCGTAGCGATCCATCTGGTCAGCAACAGTCGGGGACGGTTCCGGCGTCCCCTCGGGAACCCCGAAGTACTGGTTGAAGTTCTCCTCGCCGGAAAGCACGGTGCCCCAAGGGGTAACGCCACCAGCGCAGTTGTTCAGGGTGCCTGCCACGGCGCGGCCCGCGGGGTCGGCCTCGGTCCTGACGAATTCACTGCCGGCCGCAGGGCCTACCAGGGTGAACGGGGCATCGCCGGTGATTCTCCGGTTGTAGCGACCCATCACGGGCTCGAGACCCGCGGGAGTGCGCTCGACCTCGACCACGCTGAGTCCGTGCGCCGCCATCGCGATGTCGAACTGTTCGCGGGTGGGCGCGTCCGGATCGTATCCGGGGAACATGAACTGCTCGGTGGTGTACTCGTGGCTGACGACCAACAGGAAGCGGTTCGGTGCACCGTCAACCGGCAGCAGGGCCGCGAAGTCGTTGTTGAAGCCGAACTGTCGCCGTTGCGCGGCGGCGGACTGCGCCGCCACATCGAACTCCGGTGCGTCGGGCAGCACCGGATCGCCCCAGCCGATCACCACCGCCTGCTCGTAACCCTCCGGAACGACCACGAGGTCTTCACTGTTCGGAGCGACCGAGGCGAAGTTCATGCCGGCGGGGGGTTCGGCGGGCGCGGCGGACGACGCCGAGGTTTCGGCGGGTTGCGTGTCCGACGAGCACGCGGCCAGCACCGATCCCGCGCCGACTGCCAGCACAGCCACACCACCGACCTGCAGCATCGACCGCCTCGACACCGCCTTGGCGACGTCACCCAAGTACTCGTTGTCGCTGCGGTTGGGCGCCGGTCTCGAGCAGGCGTCGCCGCACTTGTACACGCAGGTGATGTGCTGTCGCTTGGATTTTCCGTTGTGGTTGACGAACAGGTTGAGCGGCACAAGCGACATGACGGTCCGATTCCTTCCACGGTCGATCCCGGCCGGGGCTGTCGGCCAGACCAGCGGAAAGCTACGGCAGCAGGGCGAGCATTAGGCGACCAACAGATGAACGGGGTCTGACCGCACACGTTGGCACAAAAAGTTCCTCGGCAGATTTGCTCAGCAAACCGGTGCGCGCGCGTAGTCTGCTGCAAACGGCGGCGTTTACGGGGGAGCTAATAGTGGCTGCAGCGTTGAAGAGGGCTTCGAAGCGCGGACGTCGGGCAGAGGGTTTTGCCGTCAGGCGATGGATGCAGCTCGGCGTGGCTTCGGCGGGAATGGGCGCGGCACTCTGGGGGCTGTCACTGGCGGGACCGCAGGTCGCAGTCGCGACCGCCGACAGGTCGGAGTCAGCCTCTGCTTCGTCGAGTGAATCGAGTTCGGACGCCGGGGTGTCCTCGGGAGCCGCGAAGCGTTCGCCTGGAGGCGAGGAGAGGTCACCGAGTGTCGACGCCGATGACGACGACGCTGATGACGACTCCGACGCGCCCGACGACGTTGATGACGCCGCCGCCGCCGACGTCGACCTTGACGACGACGCAAACGCCCAGGACGCCGATGCCGACGAGATCGACACCGACGACGCCGAACCCGACACCCGCGCTGGCGAATCCGATGTCGCCGACTCCACGACGGCCGAGCAGCCCGTCATCGACAGCCCCCGCCCGTTGCAGGCACCGCAATCGACCACGTCGACAGTCGAGACGGTTGCCGAACCGGTTCCGGTGCCGGCGGCGCTGGCGCCGCGGCGCAGCTGGGACGAGGTTGTCGCCCAGGGCATGGATGAGTGGGCTGCCAGGAACCAGGCGTGGATCGACTCACTGGACGTCGACGACGAGCGCAAGGCTGAGCTGGAAGCCTCGTTCCTGGCACTTCGGCGGACGTTCTTCAACCAGGCGCCGACCGTGGCGCCGATCCAGATCAGCGGCCGGCTCACCGGCCCCATCACCGGCACGGTGGGTGCGATCGACGCCGAGGGCGACCGACTCGTCTACCGGCTGACCAGTGCACCCAAGACGGGTTCGCTCATGCTCAACGAGGACGGCACCTACACCTACACACCGGATTCCACTTCGACGGCGTCGACACCTTCCGCGTCGTCGCGATCGACGCCGGCCTGCACATCAACCTGCTCGATCTGTTCCGGCCGCTCGGGACGAGCGCGAACTCGCTGATCAACCAGCGTGCCATCAGTTTCGACTTCACGTTCGCCGACGGCGGAGCAGGCTGGACGCCAGAGCGTCAGCTGGTTCTTCGCGAGTTGGCCGATCAGATGACCGAGTACTTCGTCGTGACGTCCCCGGTAACGCTGACCTACACCGTCGGTCTGGACGAACGCGACGGCGTTCTCGCCAGCGCAGGAAGCGACTTGGTCAGCACAGCGGCGGGTTACTGGCGGACGGTGGTGCAGAACAAGCTGGTGACAGGCATCGATTCCAACGGTGCGAAAGCCGACGGCGAGATCGACTGGAACTGGTCGGGTTACTCGTGGGGCCTTGGTGACGAGGTCGGAAGCGAAGAGTACGACTTCGTATCGACTGCCATTCACGAACTACTGCATTCGTTCGGGTTCCTGTCGCACGCGGAACCGCCCGGTGAGAACACCGAACGCAACTGGGCGTTCTTCGACAGATTCCTCGTGACCGAGGAGGGCATCAGGCCGATCGGCGCCTTCTACCGGTGGCGTAGCTCCGATGACCCCAAGCTGATCGGGGACGACGGCGGGCTGTTCTTCGGGGGCGCCAACGCCATCGCCGCCTACGGCGGGCTCGTTCCGCTGTTCACCCCCGACCCCTGGTCGCAGGGCAGCTCGATGAGTCACCTCGATGACGACACCTTCACCGGCGACAACCAGATGCTGATGAACGCGGCGGCGGGCACCGGGCCGGGTGTTCGGGTGCTGAATGCGATAGAGCTCGGAATCCTCGAGGATCTCGGCTACAACGTCGCCATGCCTCAATCACCGCCGTACGCGGCGGCTTTCGGCGGTTTGCTCCTCGTCGGACTGCGGCGACGAAAGACACTGTCCGCCAGGCGCTGAGCGACTCAGTCGGCAAGCACTCCCCGCAGCAGCTCGACCAGCGCGCGCGGCTGGTCACTCTGCACCGAATGCCCGGACTCCTCGACGATGTGCACACCCTGAAAGCCCGGCGCGATGCGGGCGAACTCGCGCGCATCGTCGTCATTGACGAAGAACGAGTTCGCGCCCCGGATCAACGTGGTCGGCGTGGTGAGCTTGGGGACGTCGTCCCAGAGGCCCTCGAAGCCCTCACCCTTGCGGATCGTGTCGTACCGCCAGGTCCAGGTCCCGTCATCCAGCCGCTTGGCGTTGTGGAAGACACCGCGCCGCAACGACTCGCGGTCGCGATGCGGAGCAGCCGCGACGGTGACCTCGAGCATCGCGTCGAAAGTGGGGAAGGTGCGGTCACCCTGGACTAGGGCGACGGTGCCCTTCTGGGCGTCGGTCATCTCGTTGTGCCGCTCCGGCGCCGACGGGGTGACGTCGACGAGGACGAGCCTTGGCACCAGCTCGGGCGCGGAGACGGCCAGACGCAGCGCGGTCAGTCCGCCCAGCGACATGCCCACGACGAGTTCCGCGTCCGGTGCCAGCTCCCGGATCAGCGGTTCGACGGCGACCGCGTTGAGGTGCGGCCCATAGTCGCCGTCCTCGCGCCACGCGGAGCGGCCGTGCCCTGGCAGGTCCACCGACAACGCGGGCAGCCCGAGGCCGATGACGACGGTGTCCCAGGTGTGGGCGTTCTGACCGCCGCCGTGCAAAAAGACCGCGCGGGGTGCGTCGTCGCCGAACTTCAGCGCGCTCACCGGGCCGGCGTCGACCCGCGTCGCACTCGGCAGCGGCCCGGTGACATCGGCCTGGCGGGCGTTCTCCTTGAGAAAGATGAACTCTGAGAGGCTGGCCAGCTCGTCGTCGGCATCGTCCATGGTGCGACCCTACCGGGGGAACTCAGGTGCGGTGAGCGCACCTCTGTGTCACCGTCTGGGGTGTGGCTGACACCTCGCACACCTCCCGAACTCAGAACGACTTGACCGTCCGCAGCGCCGAGGAGGCGGACTGGCCGGCGATGGCGCTGGTCGCCGCAACGTGTTTCGGCGTACGGCAACCGCCGGAGGCCGTCGAGGCGTGGCGCAGCATGATGCCGCCCGACAGTGCCGTCGTCGTGTGCGACGGTCCCGACGTCGTCGGGACGGCGCTGTTCCTGGACCTGCGCGTGACGGTGCCGGGCGGGGCGGTGCTGCCGATGGCCGGGGTCTCCTGGGTGGCGGTCCTGCCCACCCATCGCAGGCGCGGGGCATTGCGAAAGATGTTCGAGGAGTTGCATGTCCGCATGGCGGCGAAGCGGTACCCGCTGGCCGGCCTGGAGGCCAGCGAGGCCGGAATCTACGGCCGGTTCGGCTACGGGCCGACGGCGGTGCTGCACCGGCGGTCCGTCGACCGGAGTGCCGCCGGCTTCCACCACGGCGTGCCCGACCCCGGGGGTGTGCGCGTCGTCCACACAGCCGAGCACCGTGACCGACTCGAGGAGATCTATGAGCGGTGGCGGCTGCAGACCCCCGGCGGTCTGCACAGCCCGCGCGCGCTGTGGGACGAGGTGCTGGCCGATCGGGAGGCTTTCCGTGGCGGCGGCAGCGCGTACTTCTGTCTGTTGCACGCCGACGGTTTCGCGATGTACCGAGTACACAGCGGTGATCAGAAGAGCACGGTGGAGGTCACCAAGCTCACCGCGGTGACACCGCAGGCCCACATCGCGCTGTGGCGCGCCCTTCTCGGAATGGACCTGATGGCGACGATCAACGTCGTGACCACTCGAGACGACGTGCTGCCCTACCTGCTGACCGATCAGAGGCTGGTGCGCACCACCGGTGTCGAGGACGCCCTGTGGCTGCGGATGCTCGACATCCCCGCGGTGCTGCAGGCGCGCAGCTATTCAGCGGAACTGTCCGTGGTGCTCGATGTCTCCGACGGGGTGCTGGGCGGTGGCGGCAGGTTCGCGCTGGAGGTCAGCGGTGGCCGGGCCCGATGTGTGCCCACCGACGCCCCCGCCGACGCGCACCTGGATCTGTCGGTGCTCGGCAGCCTGTACATGGGCGCGCATCGGGCCTCGGCGTTCGGGACCGCGGAACGGTTGCGCTGCAGCGACTCTGCTGTGGTGACCGCTCTGGATGCGGCGTTCGCCGCCGACGTCCCGGCAGAGCTCGGCTACGGCTTCTAGCTCTAGCTAGCTAGCTCTTCGCCGGACCTGTATTCCAGGCGAAGAACCTCGAGAGAGGCTGTGCTGGAATACAGTTCCGGCGGAAACGACTACTTGCCGTCGATGAAGTTTTCCAGCTGCGTGCGCGCGACATCGTCGGCCAGCTGCTGCGGGGGGCTCTTCATCAGGTAGGCCGAGGCGGCGACGACGGGGCCGCCGACACCGCGGTCCTTGGCGATCTTCGCGGCGCGGACGGCGTCGATGATCACCCCGGCGGAGTTGGGGGAGTCCCACACCTCGAGCTTGTACTCCAGGTTCAGCGGCACGTCGCCGAAGGCGCGGCCTTCCAGGCGGACGTAGGCCCACTTGCGGTCGTCGAGCCAGCCCACGTGATCGGACGGGCCGATGTGGACGTCCTTGGTGTTGAACTCGCGCTGCAGATTCGAGGTGACGGCCTGGGTCTTGGAGATCTTCTTGGACTCCAGCCGCGACCGCTCGAGCATGTTGAGGAAGTCCATGTTGCCGCCGACGTTGAGCTGCATGGTGCGGTCGAGCTGCACGCCGCGGTCCTCGAACAGCTTGGCCATCACGCGGTGGGTGATGGTGGCGCCGACCTGGCTCTTGATGTCGTCACCGACGATCGGTACGCCGGCGTCTTCGAACTTCTTGGCCCACACCGGGTCGGAGGCGATGAACACCGGCAGCGCGTTGACGAACGCCACACCGGCGTCGATGGCGCACTGGGCATAGAACTTGTCGGCCTCTTCGGAGCCCACCGGCAGGTAGGAGACCAGCACGTCGACCTCGGCGTCTTTGAGCGCCTTGACGACGTCGGCCGGCTCGGCATCGGAGATCTCGATGGTCTCGGAGTAGTACTTGCCGATGCCGTCGAGCGTCGGGCCGCGCTGCACCACGACGTCGGTCGGCGGCACGTCGGCGATCTTGATGGTGTTGTTCTCGGAGGCGAAGATGGCCTCGGAGAGGTCGAAGCCGACCTTCTTGGCGTCCACGTCGAACGCGGCGACGAACTTCACGTCGCGCACGTGGTACTGGCCGAGCTTGACGTGCATCAGGCCGGGAACGCTGGCGTTCTCGTCTGCGTCCTTGTAGTACTGCACGCCCTGCACGAGCGAGGACGCGCAGTTGCCCACGCCGACGATCGCGACCCGGACGTCATTGCTTGCGGTCATGACGTTTTCTCCTCTTGTCCTACTCCGACTGCTGTTTGGTACTGCTCACTGCTGTGCTTGCCGACGTGCTCAGGTCTGCTCTGCACGTCCCTGTGCCGACTTCTCGGCCGCGATCAAATCGTTGAGCCAGTTGACTTCCCGCTCGCTGGACTCCAGCCCGAGCTGGTGGAGCTGACGGGTGTACCGATCGAACGAATTGCTTGCCCGTGCGACTGCTTCGCGCAGGCCCTCTCGGCGTTCCTCCACCTGACGACGGCGCCCCTCGAGAATCCGCATCCGCGCCTCGGCGGGCGTGCGGTTGAAGAACGCGAGGTGAACCCCGAAGCCGTCGTCGGAGAAGTTCTGCGGCCCGGTATCGGCCACCAACTCGGTGAAGCGTTGCTTGCCGGCGTCGGTCAGTTGATAGACGCGGCGGGCCCGGCGCACCTTGACGGTGCCCTCCGGGGCTGAGTCTTCCGCGATCAGGCCGTCGGCCTGCATCCGCCGTAACGCCGGATAGAGGGAGCCGTAGGAAAAGGCGCGGAACGCACCGAGCAGGCCCGTCAACCGTTTCCGCAGCTCATAGCCGTGCATCGGGGATTCGAGCAGCAGACCCAGAACGGCAAGTTCGAGCATTCGGGCCACCTCCTCGCACAACCGGGCTGTCGCTACGACAGCTCAACACGTCGGGCAAGTGTATCGCGCCGATATATTCGCCGCTACATCGGTGCCACCAGTGCACCACCGGCGACGCTCAGTTGCTGGGGTAGTTGACGTGTTTGAGGGTCCCGTCGGGATTCATCTCGAGATAGCCGCTGCCGAACTCACTGGACACATGGACGGCGAGGCCGACGGTCCCGGGAGCGGCCGTCTGATCGCTGCTCGGATCGATCGACAGGTAGACGTTGTCCACGTCGACGGCTTTGATGCCGAGCGTTTCCGGTGCTCCGCGCATGATCCCCACGATCGTCGGCACGTCGAAGGCCGCCAGGTCGACGAGCACGGGTCCCCCCAGCCACCGCGGTAGACGTAACGCAACACCCGCCGTTCGTCGTCCGGATCGGGACGCTCCAGGGATGCGTAGTCCGGGTAGACGGTCAGCGAGTACCCCATGGTGTCGCCCCACTTCTGGGCCATCTGCTCGAACAGACCGTTGAGACCGCCCAGCGAATGCAGCTGCCGGGGTGGGGTGAGCACCTTGGCCGGGATGCCGTCCGACTTCGCGCCCGGGTCGGAGGTGAAGTTCAGCGGTGACGGGGTGTTGCCGTCCAACCCCCAGCCGATGGCGATGCCCAGCACCACCAGCACCCCGGCGGCTGCGGCGCGCAATCCCCAGCCGCCCGGCATCGTGGGGAGCCGGCGGCTGCTCAGGTCGGGCAACTGCACGGGCGAGGCGGCGGTCTGCAGGTCGGCGACCAGGTGCTGCAGTTCGCCCAGCGCCGCGGCGGTGGTCGCGGCCTTCACCCGTTCGCCGTGCTCGGCCATGGACAGCTGGCCTTCCGCCAGCGCGGTGTCGAGGATCTGGCACGTGTCGTTGCGGTCGCTGTCTTTTGCGCGCGTCGACGATGTCCGCCGTGTCGAGCTGCCCGGAGCCACGCCGATGATCGTAGGAGTTCGCCCGGCGACTGCGCAGGCCAGGCGCGATCTGGACCGTCGACGAACTGGATCGCCGCGCTCCCGGGACGCACGTCACGCCTCGGTGGTTGTGGGGTCGACGTACTCTGGTCCTCGTGCGACTGCAGCGACAGGTGGTGGACTACGCCCTGCGGCGGCGGTCCCTGCTGGCCGAGGTCTATTCGGGGCGCACCGGCGTCACGGAGGTCTGCGACGCCAATCCGTATCTGCTCCGGGCCGCGAAGTTCCACGGCAAGCCCAGCTCGGTGATCTGCCCGATCTGCCGAAAGGAACAGCTGACCTTGGTGTCCTGGGTGTTCGGTGAGCACCTGGGTGCGGTCTCCGGTTCGGCGCGCACCGCAGAGGAGCTGGTGATGCTGGCAACCCGTTACGACGAGTTCTCCGTCCACGTGGTGGAGGTGTGCCGCACCTGCAGCTGGAACCATCTGGTCAAGTCGTACAAGCTCGGAGAAGTGCCACCCCCGAAGGGTTCGCGCGGACCGCGAGGCACCCAGGCGGCGCGCGGTCGTGCGCGCACGGCCAGTGAATAGCGAAGGGCGCCACGACCGGTCAGCCGACGACGCCCGGAAGGCGCAGATGGCTGAAGGCGTGAGCGCGAGACCCCCGCACCGGGACGCCGGTCCGCCTCGAGGCCCTGCCGAGGGTGGCAGACCGCGCCCGTCGGCACAGGAACCGCCGCGCCGTCCACACCACCGCGCCCCCGACGACCGGAAGACCGCGATCCTGCCCCCGGTACGGGAAGGCACCCCGGCGCATCTGCGAGACCCGATCGATGCCGTCAAGCGTGCGCTCGACGGCTCTCCGCCCAAGCAGCCGCCGCCACCGGGCCGCCCGCCCGGCGGCGGTGGACCGACCGGGGGCGGATCAGACCAACCCCCGGGTCATCGCCGTGAGGTGAACTGGAAGTGGGTTCGACGCGGTCTGGCCGCCGCGGTGGTCGTGCTGATCGTGCTGCCGTTGCTGACCTTCGGTATGGCCTACATGATCGTCGACGTCCCCAAGCCGGGCGACATCCGCACCGCGCAGGTGTCGACGATTCTGGCCAGTGACGGCAGCGAGCTGTCGAAGATCGTTCCGCCCGAGGGCAACCGCATCGACGTCAACATCGACCAGATCCCGGTGCACGTGCGTGACGCGGTGATGGCCGCCGAGGACCGGGACTTCTACTCCAACCCGGGCTTCTCCCTCACCGGGTTCCTGCGCGCCGCCAAGAACAACATCTTCGGCGAGGATCTGCAGGGCGGGTCGACGATCACCCAGCAGTACGTCAAGAACGCGTTGGTGGGCGACGCCCGTTCCGGCGTCGGCGGCCTGGTCCGCAAAGCCAAGGAACTGGTGATCTCCACCAAGATGGCCGGCGCCTGGTCCAAAGACCAGGTGTTGGAGTCGTATCTGAACATCATCTACTTCGGCCGCGGGGCCTACGGGGTGGCGGCCGCGTCGCGGGCCTACTTCGACAAGCCGGTCGAGGAGCTCGACGTCGCCGAGGGCGCGCTGCTGGCCGCGCTCATCCAACGGCCGTCGGTGCTGGATCCCGCCGTGGATCCGGAAGCGTCGGCGGTGCGGTGGAACTGGGTGCTCGACGGCATGGTCGAGATCGGTGCGCTGTCGCAGGCCGACCGCGACGCGCAGGTGTACCCGCCGACCGTCGGACCGGACCTGGCGAGCATGCAGAACCAGACCACCGGACCCAACGGTCTGATCGAGCGGCAGGTGATCGACGAACTGCTCGAGATCTTCAACATCAACGAGCAGACGCTGAACACCGAGGGGCTGCAGATCACCACGACGATCGATCCGCAGGCGCAGGCCTCCGCGGTGGACGCGGTCGAGGAGTACCTGGACGGGCAGGACCCCGACATGCGTTCGGCGGTGGTGTCCATCGATCCGAGGACCGGCGGCGTCAAGGCCTACTACGGCGGGTCGGACGCCACCGGCTTCGACTTCGCGCAGGCCGGCCTGCCCACGGGCTCGTCGTTCAAGGTGTTCGCGCTGGTCGCGGCGCTGCAGCAGGGCATGGGGCTGGGCTATCAGGTGGACAGCTCGCCGGTCAGCGTCAACGGCATCGAGATCACCAACGTCGAAGGCGGTGGCTGCGGTACCTGCAACATCGCCGAGGCGTTGAAGCGGTCGCTGAACACCAGCTATTACCGGCTGATGCTGCAGCTGGAGAACGGGCCGCAGGACGTCGCCGACGCCGCGCACCAGGCCGGTATCGCGGAGAGCTTCCCGGGGGTGGAGCACACGCTGTCCGAGGACGGTCAGGGCGGCCCGCCGAACAACGGCATCGTGCTGGGTCAGTACCAGTCCCGGGTGTTCGACATGGCGTCGGCCTACGCGACGCTGGCCGCCTCGGGCGTCTACCACAAGCCGCACTTCGTGCAGAAGGTCGTCAACGCCGAGGGTGACGTGCTGTTCGACGCCGGCCAGGAGGACAACTCCGGCGAGCAGCGCATCGACAAGAACGTGGCCGACAACGTCACGGCGGCCATGCAGCCGATCGCCGGGTACTCCGGTAGGTCGCTGGCGGGCGGGCGCCCGTCGGCCGCCAAGACCGGCACCAACCAGCTCGGTGACACCGGCGCCAACCGCGACGCGTGGATGGTCGGCTTCACGCCGTCGCTGTCGACCGCGGTGTGGGTCGGCACCACCGAGGGCACCAAGCCCCTCGTGACCGCGTCGGGTTCGTCGGTGTACGGCTCGGGGCTGCCCGGGCAGATCTGGAAAGCCACGATGGACGGTGCGCTCGAGGGCACCGACGACGAGTCGTTCCCCAAGCCCGAGGAGATCGGCGGCTACGCCGGGGTGCCGCAGGCGCCGCCACCGCCGCCTTCGCCAACCGAAACCGAGCCCCCGCCGCCGGCCTCGGAGACGGTGATCCAGCCGACGCTGGAGATCGCTCCCGGTATCACCATCCCGTGGGGCCCGCCGACGACGGTGCCGGCCGCGCCGCCGGCTCCGGTCGGAGCCCCGCCGGGGCCTGAGCCGGTACCC
>NZ_JBAUJB010000132.1:0-14259 GCF_049683355.1 Mycobacterium sp. | reverse complement strand
CGTCCGGTCCGCCGGTCCGGGCGCGCCGGCGGTCAGCAGCCGGCCGCCGTCGGCGGGTATGGTGCTGGCCAGCGCAAGCAGGGCCGACGGGCCCGCACACTGGAAGGTCAGCGTTACGGGTGACGGGAATCTCGGTGGTTCTCGCCGGCGGTGGCACCGCGGGCCACGTGGAACCGGCGATGGCGGTGGCCGACGCGTTGACCGCACTCGAACCGGGGGTGCGGATCACCGCTCTGGGCACTGAGCGTGGGCTGGAGACCCGGCTCGTCCCGGCCCGCGGCTATCACCTGGAGTTGATCACCCCGGCACCGCTGCCGCGTAAACCGTCGGCCGACCTGATCCGGCTGCCGGGGCGGGTGCGACGTGCGGTCAAGCAGACCCGTGCCGTGCTCGATGCCATCGACGCAGATGTGGTCGTCGGGTTCGGCGGATACGTCGCGCTGCCCGCTTATCTGGCTGCGCGCAGCGCCCGGCCCGGCAGGCGGGTACCCGTGGTGATCCACGAGGCGAACGCGAGCGCCGGGTGGGCCAACAAGGTCGGCGCCAGGTCGGCGCAGCGGGTGCTCGCAGCGGTGCCCGATCCGGGCCTGGGTCACGTCGAGGTGGTGGGCGTGCCGGTGCGGGAGACGATCACCTCGCTGGACCGCCGGGCGTTGCGGGCCGAGGCCCGCGCCCATTTCGGTTTCGCCGACGACGCACGGGTGCTGCTGGTGTTCGGCGGTTCGCAGGGCGCCCAGTCTCTCAACCGGGCAGTGTCGGCAGCCGCGGAAGCCCTTGCCGGAAAAGGTATCTCGGTGCTCCACGCGCACGGCCCGAAGAACACCCTGCAGTTGCGGCACCAGCTTGCGGGTGATCCGCCCTACGTCGCGGTGCCGTACCTGGACCGAATGGACCTGGCCTATGCGGCGGCGGACCTGGCGATCTGCCGATCCGGGGCGATGACGGTCGCCGAAGTGACCGCCGTCGGATTGCCCGCGGTATACGTGCCGCTGCCGATCGGCAACGGCGAGCAGCGACTCAACGCCTTGCCGGTGGTGGCGGCCGGCGGCGGGTTGATCGTCGACGACCGGGCGCTCACCGCGGATTTTGTCGCCGACACGGTCACCTCGCTGCTCAACGACGAGGCCAGGCTGTCGGCGATGACGACCGCCGCGGCGCTGGCGGGGCACCCCGATGCCGCCAGGCGGGTGGCCGAGGTGGCGCTGGACGTCGCGCGGACGGCACGAGAGAGGCGGAACAGACGGTGACCTCCGCCAACCGCCCCGTGGAACTGCCCGAGGACCTGCGCCGGGTGCACATGGTGGGCATCGGCGGTGCCGGGATGTCGGGCATCGCGCGCATCTTGCTGGACCGCGGGGGCATGGTGTCCGGTTCGGACGCGAAGGACTCGCGCGGGCTGATCGCCCTGCGGGCCCGCGGTGCCGCGATCCGGATCGGGCACGACGCGTCCTCGCTGGACATGCTGCCGGACGGTCCGACCGCGGTGGTGACCACTCACGCGGCCATCCCGAAGACGAATCCCGAACTCGTCGAGGCCCGTAAGCGCGGAATCCCGGTGATCCTGCGCCCGGCCGTGCTGGCGAAGCTGATGGCCGGGCACACCACGCTGATGGTGACGGGCACCCACGGCAAGACCACCACCACGTCGATGCTCATCGTGGTCTTGCAGCACAGTGGATTCGACCCGTCCTTCGCGGTCGGCGGTGACCTCGGGGAGGCCGGCACCAATGCCCATCACGGCACCGGGACGTCCTTTGTCGCCGAGGCCGACGAGAGTGACGGTTCGCTGCTCGAATACCGGCCCGACGTCGTGGTCGTCACCAATGTGGAGGCCGACCACCTGGATTTCTTCGGCAGTGTCGAGGCGTACACGGCGGTCTTCGACCAGTTCGTCGAGCGGATCAAACCCGCCGGCACATTGGTGGTCTGCGCCGACGACCCCGGTGCCGCGGCGCTGGGGGACCGGACCGAGGAGTTGGGGATGCGGGTGCTGCGCTACGGCAGCGCCCGGCACCTGGACGCCACGTTGGTGGACTGGACCCAGCAGGGCACCGGCGCCGTCGCCCGTGTGCTGCTGCGCGGGGAGAGCGAGCCGCGCACGATGCGGTTGTCGGTTCCGGGTCGGCACATGGCACTCAATGCGCTCGGAGCCCTGCTGGCGGCCGCCCGGGTCGGCGCCCAGATCGAGGAGGTGCTCGACGGGCTGGCCGGGTTCGAGGGGGTGCGTCGCCGCTTCGAGTTGGTCGGAACCGCCAACGGGGTGCGGGTTTTCGACGATTACGCGCACCATCCGACCGAGGTCGGTGCCACGCTCACCGCGTTGCGGTCAGTCGTCGAGCAGGGCGGGGAAGGGCGCGCGCTGGTGGTGTTCCAGCCCCATTTGTATTCGCGCACAGAGGCTTTCGCCGCCGAGTTCGGACGGGCGCTGGACACCGCGGACGAGGTGTTCGTCCTGGACGTGTACGCGGCGCGGGAGCAGCCGCTCGCCGGTATCAGCGGCGCCACCGTCGCGGACGCGGTCAGCGCCCCGGTGACCTATCTGCCGGATTTCTCGGCGGTGCCCGCGTGGGTCGCTGCCGCCGCCGAACCCGGTGACGTCATCGTCACGATGGGTGCCGGCGATGTGACCATGCTGGGCAGGGAGATCCTGGCAGCCCTGCAGGCCGGGGCCGACCGCGGCACTGCCGGTGACGTGGGGACGGTCCCGCGGTGACCGGGACTCCTCAGGACGGCACAGAACCGGCCGAGCCCGACCTGGAGGGCGACCTCGAGGGTGGTGCTCCGGACCCGGCCGCCGCTGACCAGCAGGCCGGCGGGGACCAACCCGCCGAAGATCTCGAGGGGCCGCGCCGCCGGGCCCGCCGCGAACGTGAGGAACGGCGGGCCGCCCAGGCCAGGGCCACGGCCATCGAGGAGGCCCGCCGGGAGGCCAAGCGCCGCGCGCTGGGAAGGCCCGTGCAGGAGCAGAAGACGCTCGGCCGGGGCGCGGTCCGCGGGCTGAAGCTGATCATGTGGACCACGGTGATCGCGGTGCTCGTGGTGGGTCTCGGGCTGGTGCTGTACTTCACGCCGGTGATGTCCACGCGCAGCATCGTGGTCACCGGCCTGGGCGCGGTCACCCAGGAGGAGGTGGTCGAGGCGACCGGGGTGGCATCGGGAACCCCGCTTCTGCAGGTAGACACCGACGTGGTGGCCGAACGGGTGGCCGGGATCCGCCGCGTCGCCTCGGTTCGGGTCCAGCGCCAGTACCCGTCGACGTTGCGGGTGACGGTCGTCGAACGCATTCCGATCGTGGTCAAGGACTATCCGGACGGCGTGCACCTTTTCGACCGTGACGGGGTGGACTTCGCCACCGCGCCGCCGCCACCGGGAGTGCCCTATCTGGACACCGACAACCCCGGGCCCGAGGATCCGGCCACCCAGGCTGCGCTGCAGGTGATGACGTCGCTGCGACCCGAGGTGGCAAGCCAGGTGGGACGGGTGTCGGCGCCCTCGGTCGCGGCGATCACGTTGACGCTGGTCGACGGCCGCGTCGTGGTGTGGGGAACCACCGACCGCACCGAGGAGAAGGCGCTGAAACTGGCTGCGCTGCTCACCCAGCCCGGCCAGACCTACGACGTCTCCAGCCCGGACCTGCCCACCGTCAGGTAGCGCGCGTGGCCGGCGCGGACTGCCGGTGCCACGGCCGCGGAAATTTTGGTGAATGTGTCGGCGCGCCTGCGTGGATCCCGTGTGCGGTCGCCCTACCGTTCTGTTTGCGCGGAACAACTTGACATAACTCTAAGCCTATGGTTGAGGTTGAGAGTTTGCTCGAGGGGTAAACCGAACATGACGACAGGCAACCAGGCAGGAAAGGCGACCGCGATGAGCGCTTGCGCGAAGAAGGTGTGGCGATGACCCCCCCGCACAACTACCTCGCCGTGATCAAGGTGGTCGGCATCGGCGGCGGCGGCGTCAACGCCGTCAACCGGATGATCGAACAGGGGCTCAAGGGCGTCGAGTTCATCGCGATCAACACCGACGCCCAGGCGTTGTTGATGAGCGATGCCGACGTCAAGCTCGACGTCGGGCGGGACTCGACGCGCGGGCTCGGCGCCGGCGCGGATCCCGAGGTCGGCCGCAGGGCCGCCGAAGACGCCAAGGACGACATCGAGGAGCTGCTGCGCGGCGCCGACATGGTGTTCGTCACCGCAGGCGAGGGCGGTGGCACCGGCACCGGTGGCGCCCCCGTGGTGGCCACCATCGCCCGCAAGCTCGGTGCGTTGACCGTCGGCGTGGTGACACGGCCGTTCTCGTTCGAAGGCAAGCGGCGAAGCAACCAGGCCGGGGAGGGCATCGCGGCCCTGCGGGAGAGCTGCGACACCCTGATCGTCATCCCCAACGACCGGCTGCTGCAGATGGGCGACGCCGCGGTGTCGCTGATGGACGCGTTCCGCAGTGCCGACGAGGTGCTGCTCAACGGTGTGCAGGGCATCACCGACCTGATCACCACGCCCGGCCTGATCAACGTCGACTTCGCCGACGTGAAGGGCGTGATGAGCGGCGCGGGCACCGCGCTGATGGGTATCGGCTCCGCACGCGGTGACGGTCGGGCGCTCAAGGCCGCCGAGATCGCGATCAACTCCCCGCTGCTGGAAGCGTCGATGGAGGGCGCCCAGGGCGTGCTGCTGTCGGTGGCCGGCGGCAGCGATCTGGGGTTGTTCGAGATCAACGAGGCTGCCTCGCTGGTCCAGGAAGCCGCGCACCCGGAGGCCAACATCATCTTCGGCACCGTGATCGACGACTCGCTCGGAGACGAGGTCCGGGTCACCGTGATCGCCGCCGGCTTCGATGCGGCCGGTCCCGGCCGGAAGCCGGTCACGGGTGGTGACGCGGCACCGGCGTCGTCGAGTGGTCAGTCGATCGCGCCCGGCAAGGCGGGTCGTGTGACCTCGTCGCTGTTCGAGCCGTCCGACCCCGCGAGCGTGCCGGTGCACACCAACGGCGCGACCGTGCGGATCGGCGGTGACGACGGCGGCATCTCCGACGATGACGTCGACGTGCCACCGTTCATGCGCCACTAGCGGCACAGTCGCACCGTGCCAGATCGCGCGTCCTCCGGTTTCGGCGTGGCCTTTCGGGTGCGCCGGGTGACCACCACGCGTGCCGGCGGTGTGTCCACACCGCCGTTCGCGACGTTCAATCTCGGGGATCATGTCGGTGACGACCCGGTGGCCGTGGCCGCGAACCGCCGCCGGCTGGCCACCGCGATCGGGTTGCCCGACGGCATCGTGTGGATGAACCAGGTGCACAGCGCCGACGTCGCCGTCGTCGACGGTGCCGGCGAAACCGTGGACAGCACAGACGGTCTGGTCACCGCGACCCCGAAGCTGGCGCTGGCGGTGGTGACGGCCGACTGCGTACCGGTGCTGATGGCCGATGCTCGCGCGGGGGTGATCGCCGCGGTCCACGCGGGCCGCGTCGGCGCGCAACAGGGCATCGTCACGCGCGCCCTGGAGACGATGGCCGACCTCGGCGCCTCGGCGCAGGACGTGTCGGTGCTGCTGGGACCCGCCATCAGTGGACGCAACTACGAGGTACCCGCGGAGATGGCCGCCGAGGTGGAACGGTCGCTTCCCGGCAGCCGGACCACCACCCATCGGGGGACTGCGGGCCTGGATCTGCGGGCCGGGATCGCCGCGCAACTCCGCACCCTCGGCGTCACCGCGATCGACGCCGATCCCCGCTGCACGTTCGAAGACCCGAATCTGTTCAGCCATCGGCGGGACGCCCCGACCGGCCGGTTGGCGTCGCTGGTGTGGCTGGAGCCCGGCCGATGAGTTCGGCGCGGGAACAGCAGCTCGAACAGTCGCTGGCCGCAGTGCGTCGGCGCCTCGCCCACGCCGCGGAAGCCGCCGGGCGTGATGGCGGTGACATCGAACTCCTGCCGATCACGAAGTTCTTCCCGGCCGGTGACGTGGTGCTGCTGCGCCGCCTGGGCTGCGCGGCGGTCGGCGAGTCGCGGGACCAGGAGGCCACGCAGAAGATCGACGAGCTCAGCGGCATGGACGGGTGTGACGACATCCGCTGGCACATGGTGGGCCGCATCCAGCGCAACAAGGCGCGATCGGTGGCGCAGTGGGCCTACGCGGCGCACTCCGTCGACAGTTTGAAGGTCGTCGCCGCCCTCGACCGCGCCGCGTCCGCGGCGCTCGACGACCGCCGCCGGCCGGAGCCGCTGCGGGTCTATCTGCAGATCAGTCTGGACGGGGACGAGACCAGGGGCGGGGTGGACGTCGCGGCGACCGGCCGCATCGACGAACTGTGCGCCGCCATGCACGAGGCGCCCGGGCTGCATTTCGCCGGCCTGATGGCGATCCCGCCGTTGGACGCCGATTCCGGCGCGGCATTCGCACGTTTGCAGGAAGAACGAGAACGGGTACAACCCGCATACCAGCAGCGCCTCGGGCTGTCGGCCGGGATGTCCGGTGACCTCGAGGCGGCCGTCGAACATGGTTCGACTTGTGTGCGTGTCGGTACCGCGCTTCTGGGATCGCGACCGCTAACGTCACCCGAAGTAGTCACTCCAGTCACACCTTCATCACAGACAACAGATTCTGCAGATTCTTCGAATACTCCAGACTCCTCAGACACCTCAGCACCGCGAGAAGGGTCCTCACGATGAGCACACTGCACAAGGTCAAGGCCTACTTCGGTATGGCGCCTATGGATGACTACGAGGACGACTACTACGAGGACGACGACCGCGGCCCGGTGCGCGGCTACCGGCGTCCCCGCGATGACCGCTTCGAGGACGAGGGCTACCCGCGCGGGTACGACGACCGGCGCGACTACGACGAGCCCGCCTACCGGGGAGGCCTGGCCGGCGGCTTCGAGGACGCGAGGTTCGAGCCCCGGCTGCGAACCCCACGCGAATTCGACCGCACCCCAACGCGATTCGGCGCGATGCGCGGGTCGACCCGTGGTGCGCTGGCGATGGATCCGCGCGGGATGGCCGAACTGTTCGAGGCAGGCAGCCCGCTGGCCAAGATCACCACGCTGCGCCCGAAGGACTACAGCGAGGCCCGCACCATCGGTGAGCGTTTCCGTGACGGCACGCCGGTGATCATGGACCTGGTCTCGATGGACAATGCCGACGCCAAGCGGCTGGTGGATTTCGCGGCCGGACTGGCATTCGCGCTGCGGGGTTCCTTCGACAAGGTCGCCACCAAGGTCTTCCTGCTGTCGCCGGCCGACGTCGACGTCACCGCCGAGCAGCGCCGTCGGATCGCGGAGGCCGGCTTCTACGCCTACCAGTAGGCCGCGCGCCGGTCGCTTCGGATCTGTGTCCCCGGATCCGACGGGTAGGCTGGCGGCGTCGCGCCGGCGCCATCGGCCCTGAGCGGCACTGACCTGTATCAAATGTCACAAATCCGCCAGTAGTGAGGTCGGCCCAGTTGGCGCTCTTCTTCGAGATCCTTGGTTTTGCGCTGTTCGTGTTCTGGCTGTTGCTGATCGCCCGGGTGGTGGTCGAGTTCATCCGATCGTTCAGCCGTGACTGGCAACCCAGGGGTGCCACGGTGGTGGTGCTGGAGATCATCATGTCGCTCACCGACCCGCCGGTGAAGCTGCTCCGCCGGATCATTCCGCAGCTCACGATAGGTGCCATCCGATTAGACCTGTCGATCATGGTGCTGCTGCTGGTCGCGTTCATCGGCATGCAGCTGGCCTTCGGGGCAGCTGCCTGAGCCCGACTCCGAGGGGTCCGGGCGCGCATCAATGCCGGTCGAGAACATCTCGGTATTGTTGTAATTCGCCCCTAATTGTCGCCTCGCCTGCAACCGCCGGGTCTGGTGTGACAGGATGGACGCCAGTTACTCTCCAGCAAGGCTCTACACTTTGAGATCGTTTGACGATCCAGACTTCAAGGGGGCAGACGATGCCGCTTACACCTGCCGACGTGCATAACGTCGCGTTCAGTAAGCCACCCATCGGCAAGCGCGGCTACAACGAGGACGAGGTCGACGCGTTCCTCGATCTCGTCGAGAACGAGCTGTCCCGCCTCATCGAGGAGAACAGCGACCTCCGACAGCGCGTCGCCGAACTGGACCAGGAGCTCGCCTCGGCGCGTTCCGGGAGCGGCGGTGCGCAACCGACGCAGGCGATCCCAGTCTACGAGCCGGAGCCCGAACCCGCACCGCCACCGCCGCAGCCGGTGTACGAGGCGCCGGCGGCGCAACCCGCAGCTGCCACCGAGGACCAGCACCTGCGTGCGGCCAAGGTGCTCAGCCTCGCCCAGGAAACCGCCGACCGGCTCACCGGAACCGCGAAGGCGGAGTCCGACAAGATGCTCTCGGATGCCCGCGCCCAGGCCGACTCGATGGTCGCCGAGGCACGCCAGACCGCCGAGACCACCGTGGCGGAAGCCCGTCAGCGCGCCGACGCCATGCTGGCCGACGCGCAGACCCGCTCCGAAACCCAGCTGCGGCAGGCGCAGGAGAAGGCGGACGCGCTGCAGGCCGACGCCGAGCGCAAGCACTCCGAGATCATGGGCACCATCAACCAGCAGCGCACCGTGCTCGAGGGTCGTCTGGAACAACTCCGCACCTTCGAACGCGAATACCGGACCCGGTTGAAGACCTATCTGGAGTCGCAGCTCGAGGAACTGGGGCAGCGCGGCTCTGCCGCGCCGGTGGATTCCGGTGCCAACAACGAGGGCGGCTTCAATCAGTTCAACCGGGGCAACAACTAGTCACGTGCACCTCCAACTCACACCTTGCGGGGCATGCCCATGCTGATCGTCGCGCTCGTGCTTGCCGTCGTCGGCCTCGCAGCCCTGGTGACCGCCGTGGTCACCAGCAACGAGTTGATCGCCTGGGTCTGCATCGCCGCGAGTGTGATCGGTGTGCTGCTGCTGATCGTCGACGCGCTGCGGGACCGCAAGCGCGACGGGGATGAGGAGTCCGCAGACGAGGCCGAGGCCTCGGAGGCCGACTCCGTCGTCTATGACGAGGACTATCCCGAAGAGGCTCCCGTGGCTTCGGACTATCAGGACAGTCAGGCCGCCGATGTGTCGTCCGATGTCCACGCCGACGTCGAGCCCGTACCGCACGACCGCGAAGAAGACACCACGGTGCTCACCCCCGAGCACGAGCCTTACGACAACCCGGTCGCCGGCGACGACAGCACCAAGGCCTGAGCCGCAGCGGGTCAACCGTTGTTGATGGCCGGTCCGCGCCCCTCGGTCGGTGTGGTGAGCAGGTCGCGTACCTCGTCGTCGCTGACCTGATGGAAGTCTTCGAAGACCTGCCCCACCGCGCGGAAGTCCTTCGGCGTCGTCGAACACACCACCTCGTCGGCTTCGCCGGCGAGGTGCCGGCAGACCGACGCAGGCCCGACGGGCACCCCGACCACGATCTGCACCGCGCCGGACTGCCGCACCGAGCGCACCGCGGCGATCATGCTCGATCCGGTCGCGATCCCGTCGTCGACCAGGATCACGGTCCGCCCGGCCAGCTCCGGAGCCTCGCGTCCGCCGCGGTAGGCGTGCTCGCGACGGTGTAGTTCCGTGGTCTCGCGAGTGACGGCTTCCCGGATCTGCTCGTCACCGATGTCCAGGCTTGCCAGCACGTCGTCGTTGAGCACCACGCCGCCCCCGGTCGCCACCGCCCCCATCGCCAACTCGGGCCACTGCGGCACACCCAGCTTGCGCACCAGGCACACATCCAGCGGAGCCTGCAGAAAGGATGCGACCTCCCAGCCGATCGGCACCCCGCCGCGGGCCAGGCCGAGTACCAGGAGGTCACCTCGTCCGCGGTAGCGGGCCAGATCCTGTGCCAGGACCCTGCCGGCTTCGCGGCGGTCCCGAAACGTTCCTGGGGTGCTGGTCATTGCTCGGTCATTGCTCGTCGATCACGGTTGATGCCCGCAGAGGTGATACCCGAAGCCCATCCGGGGCAATCCCAGACCTGACCGGTGACGAATGACTGGCAACAGCTTGAGTACAGGGGCGTCTGCATGGGCATCGAGTACCAGAGCGTGATCGACCACCCACGAGACGAGGTGTGGCAGTGGCACGAGCGGCCGGGTGCGATGCGGCGGCTGGTGCCGCCCTGGCAGCCGATGACGGTGGTGCAGGAGGCGACGTCGCTGGCCGACGGGGTGGCCGTGCTGGGGTTGCCGGCCGGGTTGCGGTGGGTGGCCCGCCACGATCCGGAAGCCTACGTCCCGGGTAGCCGCTTCGCCGACGAGCTGTCATCGCGCGGTCCGGCGTCCTGGCCCGCCCGGGTCGTCGGCGGGTGGCGGCACACCCACACCTTCAGCGGCGACGGCCCGCAGACCCAGATGCACGACGAGGTCGAGACAGCGGTGCCGGCCGCGGCCCTGCGGTCGACGTTCGTCTACCGGCACCGGCAGCTCGTCGACGACCTCGCGGCTCACCGGCGGGCGGCCGATGCGGGCAGCACACCGTTGGTCATCGCGCTCACCGGCGCTTCCGGGCTGGTGGGGTCGGCGCTGAGCGCGTTCCTGACGACCGGCGGTCACCGGGTGATCCGGCTGGTGCGTTCGTCGCCGCGCGGCAACGACCAGAGGCTGTGGAACCCGCACGACCCCGCTCCCGGTCTGCTCGACGGCGTGGACGCGGTGGTGCACCTGGCAGGGGCGTCCATCGCGGGGCGTTTCACCGACGGGCACCGGGCCGCGATCCGGGACAGCCGCATCGAGCCCACCCGCCTGCTGGCCGCTGCGGCCGCGGCCGCAGCCGACGGGCCACGAACGTTCATCAGCGCCTCGGCGATCGGTTTCTACGGCTACGACCGCGGGGACACCCAGCTGACCGAGGACAGCACCCGCGGAGACGGGTTCCTCGCCGACGTGGTCTCCGATTGGGAGGCCGCGACGGCCCCTGCCGCCGATGCCGGGTTACGCGTGGTCAGGGTGCGTACCGGCATCGTGCAGGCGGCCGCCGGTGGGACGTTGCGCCTGCTGCGTCCGCTGTTCACGGCGGGGCTCGGCGGTCCGGTCGCCGGCGGCAGGCAGTGGCTGTCCTGGGTCGGTCTGGACGACCTGGTTGACGTCTACCACCGGGCGCTCTACGACGACCGGCTCGACGGGCCGGTCAACGCAGTCGGTGCCGACCCGGTGCGCAACTCGGAGTACACCCGCGAGCTGGCCCGGGTGCTGCACCGGCCCGCGGTGCTTCCGGTCCCGTCGCTGGGACCCCGGGTGCTGTTGGGTGCACAGGGTGCCCGTGAGCTCGTCGAGGCGAGCCAACGGGTGGTGCCCTCGAAACTGCTGGCAGTCGGTCACCGGTTCCGGCATCCGGACCTCGGCGACGCGCTCGCGCATCAGCTGGGGCGTGGCTGAGCCGCCGCGTAGGTCAGGAAGCCCTGCACCAGCAGCCGAATCCGCGCTGCCGCGTCGTCGGCGAGTTCAGCTGTCCGGCTGAGCAATTCGTCGTGCGTCGAGCCGTTGGCGACCACGTCGCCGTCGCGGTCCTCCGCCAGCCAGACCTTCAGCAGGTCGACGTCGACCTCGGGGTGAAACTGCAGCGCCATCGCCCGGCCGAGCACAAACGCCTGGGAGGAGTCGGCGGTCCTGGCGAGTTCGGTGGCTCCGGGCGGCAGGTTCCACCGGTCGAAGTGCCACTGGAACCACGGTCCCCCCGGAACGAGGTCGGGTCGGTCGCTGGCGACGTCGTACCAGCCGATCTCCGGGCGCGGTGACCGCGCCACCGTGCCGCCGAAAGCCTGAGCGATCAGCTGGCCACCGAAGCAGACGCCCAGCAGTGCCGTGCCCGCCTCGGCCGCATCGCGCATCAGCGCCATCTCGGCGCCGACCCAGGAATCGCGCAGTGCGTCGTCGTACACCGCCCACGTCGCCCCCAGCGGAACGATGACGTCGTACCCGGCCGGGTCGGGGAACGCCACGGCGGCCACCGGGTCGTGAGCCCGCTCGGCGGGGACGACCTCGAAGGCCTCGACGTCAAAACCGTGATCGCTGAACGCCTCTCCGAGCAGCGCTTCGGTAGCCATGTGCTCGTTGCGCAGAAACAGAACCTTGGGTGCCACCGCACCATTATTTCGATGGCGGCATCGGCGGTGCATCCCCGGGGGCCATCTCGGCGCCGATCGCCCGGAACAACGCCTCGGCCTCGTTGGAATAGTCGCCCGCCTCGTCGAACGCCCCGGGCGCAAACGTGGTGGCGACGGCGATGGCGATCCTCTGGCTCGGGAGGTAGGCCGCGACCGCGGCATACCCGGCGAACATCGGGTTCTGCAGCAGCCAGTTGCCCGAGATCACCACCCCGAGCCCGTAGGTGTAACCGTCAGTCATCTCCATGCACGTGGCGCAGCCGGGCTGGGCGCGTGTCCGGCCACGAAGCTCGGTCGAGACCATCTGCTCGTAGAACTCGGGGCGCAGCAGCTCACCGGAACCGATGCCCGCCGCGGTGGCCTCGAGGTCGTGGATATCGGTGGTCTGAACGGCCCCGTGGGTGATCGTCCACGACGGATTCCAGAACGTCGAATCCTCGTAAAAGACTGTATCAGAGGGGATTCCGAGATGTTGGCGACGTTCCGAGGTGAACGCGTGCAGCACTGGTGACGGTATCTGCGCGGTCAGTGACGCGACGGTAGCCGTCAGGCCCAAGGGGCGAAGAACCTTCTCGGACAACAGGTCCGAGATCTGTTCCCCGGTGGCCTTTTCGATCGCCATACCCAGGAGCAGGTAGTTGGTATGCGAGTAGTTCCAGTTCATCCCCGGTTCGTACAGCAACGGTTCGGTGATCGCGTACCCGAGCAGATCGTCGGTGCTCCACGCGCGGAACGGATCGGCGAGCAGTGCGTCGTTCATCGCGGTGTTGCCGATCACGTAGTCGACGTAACCGGACGTCATCTGGGCGAGTTGTCGCAGCGTCACCCGCTCGGCGTGGGGCACCTCCGGCAGCCACACCGCGAGCTTGTCGTCGAGACCCACGGTGCCCTCCTCAGCGAGTTTGAGCAGCAGCGTGGACATGTAGGAGATCGCGACCGCGCCATTGCGGAAGTGCATCGCCGGGGTGGCGGGTACGCCTGTCATCGATTCGCCGACCGCGGCGGTGACCACCTCGTCTCCGGCCACCGTCACGCGGACGATCACCGCGTTGAGGTTGGACTGCGTCAGCGCTTCGCGCACGATGCGCATCACCTCGTCCGCCTTTGCCGACGCCGGGAGGTCGGTGCTGACCGAGGCGGGTGCGCAGCCGGCCAGCAGTAGCAGAGTGCAGGCTGCGGCAATCAGGCGACGCACGGGGGGCATCCACGGATCCTGGCAGACCGTGCCTGCTGCGGGAGCCATTTGTCGCTACCATGACATCAGGGATGAATCTGATTGGGGCAGTTCCGTACACGTTCGTCGTGGCCGTCGCGGTCACGCTGCATTTTGTGTTTCTCGGCTACCTCGTCGTCGGGGGCTTCCTGGCGTGGCGGTGGCCCGCCACCATCGGCCTGCACATCGCGGCCGTGGCCTGGGGCGCGGCGAGTCTGGCGTTCGGACTGCCGTGCCCGTTGACGGACCTCGAGCGCGTCGGCCGTGCGGGCGCCGGGATGGGGGAGTTGCCCCCGGAGGGATTCATCGAGCATTACCTCACCGGGGTCTGGTACCCGGCTGACCACGCCCTCGGGGTCCAGATGCTGGTGTTCACCGTGGTGGCGACTTCGTGGGTCGGTTTCAGTATCCGGAGTCGAGGCCGGAGAGCTGGCACGCCGGCGCAATGATCTGTCGGTGGGGTGGTTTAGTCTGGGTTCATGTTCGAAAGTGTGTTCGACTTGGATGCGGCAGCCGGTGAGGCTGAGCTGCGGCGCAGGTCGAGCAGCTCGAGAAGCTGAAAAGTGTGGCCGCGGCGGCGCAGGCGCGGGTGACGGCGTTGTGGGCGGCCAAACGCCGTGCTGCTGAGCAGGCCGCTGGAGTGCCGGCCCGTAAACGTGGGAAGGGGTTGGCCTCGGAGGTGGCGCTGGCCCGCCGGGAGGCTCCGACGTGCGGGAACCGCCATCTGGGATTCGCCCAGGCGTTGGTGTCCGAGATGCCCCACACCCTGGCCGCGCTGGAAACCGGGATCCTCTCCGAATGGCGGGCCACCCTGGATCGTCAAACACTCCGCCTGCCTGAGCGTGGAGCATCGCCGCGCGTTGGATGCCGAACTGTGCGCCGACGTCTCGCGTCTGGTCGGCTGGGGTAACGCCCGGGTCGAGGCCGAGGCGAAGAAGATCGCCGCCCGCCTCGACGCTGCGGCAGTGGTGG
>NZ_JBAUJB010000131.1:0-1576 GCF_049683355.1 Mycobacterium sp. | reverse complement strand
GCTGTGGGGCGATCGCGCGGTTCGCGCCGGTGATGGGAGAGGTCGCCGCCGCCGCTGAGCACGGCATGCCCGTGCTGGGGATCTGCAACGGTTTCCAGGTGCTCTGCGAGGCCGGTCTGCTGCCCGGAGCACTGACACGCAACGCCGGTCTGCACTTCATCTGCCGCGACGTCTGGCTCGAGGTCGCGTCCAACACGTCGGCCTGGACGTCGCGCTACGAGCAGGGCGCCGACCTGCTGGTGCCGCTGAAGTCCGGCGAGGGCCGCTACGTCGCGAGCGAGGCGGTGCTCGACGAGCTCGAGGGGGAGGGTCGGGTGGTCTTCCGCTACCGGGAGAACGCCAACGGCTCGATGCGCGACATCGCAGGCATCAGCTCGGCCAACGGCCGCGTCGTGGGCCTGATGCCGCACCCCGAGCACGCCACCGAAGCGCTGACCGGCCCGTCCGACGACGGACTCGGGCTGTTCCTGTCCGCGCTGGACTCGGTTCTGGTCTCCTGAGCAAAACGTACGCAGTCCGGCGGGGCAACGGTCAGGCGCTGAGGGCGACCGAGGCCTCCGCGGTGTAGCACAGGAACGTCAGCGTCTCCTCCAGGTACAGCGAGACGGTGTCCGCGTCGTGGGACAGATAACCGATCGACACGTCGGTGCCCAGCTGCAGGTCGAAATCGCCGCCGCGGGTGGACAATACAAAGGCGCCGTCGATGGCCGGGGCCCAGATGATGTCGCCGTCGACCAGCCGGTTGAGGTGCTCACGGATCGGATAGCCGTGGGCGGTGGTCTCGCTGACCTTGGTGTACACCTCTGCCGACAACAGCACGCTGTAGGGGCCGTCGACGCCGGCCAGCCGCAGTTCCGAGAGTGCCTGGCTGATCACATCGGGGATCTCACGGGGGTCTTCGGGCAGTGCCAGGTTCGGGCAGGAGCTCGACTTGCGGATCCCGCTGATCTGGGCGGCCTCATAGCCCTCGAAGATCGCCCGGTCCTCGACGAAGGCCAGCTTCCTGGCGGCCTCCTTGACCGGATCCCAGTCCGAATCCTGAGAACCCCGCTCGACGTCGTCGATGTCGATTCGGTTGACGGTGAACGGCACCCGTAACCGGACCAGCTGACGGGCATCACGCAGGTGGGCGAGCACCCCGTCGCCGGGGGCGGTGACGTCGGTCAGGTGACCCGTGCTCACCGCGGCCGTCACCGGTCCGCCCGGTTCGCTCACGTCGACCACCCGACGGCCCGCGATGTGGCGCTTGAACGTCCGAGTGGCCTCCAGCTCGATCTCCGCCCAGGCGGCCTCGGTGACCGGTGCCAGCTCGCGATACAGGTTGTTCATCAGGGTTGTCCTTTCAGGCTGCCGATCCTCAGGGACCCGTCATGGTCGGCGGAAGTCACCGTCGGAACCACCTCGTCGTCGACGGTCGAATCGGGTAACGGGGGTGGGTCGGTGAGGAAGTCCACGATCGGTGTGAAGAACATCGAGCCGGTGACGGCGGTGGAGAAATCCAGGACGCGGTCGGTGTTCCCCGGTGGGTCGCCGACGAACATGTTCTGCAGCATCCGCTCGGTGACCACCGCAGAGC
>NZ_JBAUJB010000130.1:0-5412 GCF_049683355.1 Mycobacterium sp. | reverse complement strand
ATCCAGAGGAGAGATTGGGGGATGCTTGGCATGGCGCCTGCTCCTTTCCCCATCAGGCTAGGTCTGTGACCAGCGCATCCAAGGGCGGCGCGCCGAGGACAATTACACACCTGTAATTCGCTGGTAGCAAGCACCAAACGTCACTTATGTCACATCAGTAACACCAAGCGTGATTGCGACCGGCCGGTCAGGCCCAGGAGGCGCGCCCTGCGCGGACCAGGGTGGAGCTCGCCGAACCGTTCAATTCCTCGATCGTGACGGCGACCAACAGGTGATCGCGCCAGCCGCCGTCCACGTCCAGATAGCGCTTCAGCAGGCCCTCTTCCCGGAAGCCGGCCTTTGCCAGCACCGCCCGACTCGCGGCATTCTCCGGCCGTACCGTCGCTTCGACACGATGCAGCATGACCGGACCGAAACAGTGGTCCAGGCCCACCGCCAAGGCCGCGGTGGCCACCCCGCCACCGGTGAACCCGCTGGCCACCCAGTACCCGATCCAGGCGGAGCGCAACGCCCCGTGCGTCACGTTGCCGATCGTGAGTTGGCCGGCGAACTGCCCGTCGACCTCGATCACATAAGGCAACATCCGGCCCCGGCGCGCTTCGGCCCGAAGACCCGAGCACACCGAAGGCCACGTCGAAACGGCATGTCGCACTTCCCAACTGAGATCGGTCGACGGCTCCCAGGGTTCGAGGTGGCTGCGATCCGCCAGCCGGGCACGGCTCCATTGCGCGGCGTCCCGGAGCCGGACAGGACGCAGTTGCACCACTCCGGCGGACACCCGCAGCGGGCCCACCGGCAGTGGCCAGCCAGGATGCTGCGAGCGGGAACTCAGGAAATTCATCACCGCCGCCATCAAGCGTTCAGCCGCGCTGAGCCAGGAAGGCGACGTCGACGACCTCGCCGGTACGAATCTGCTCGGCCTCAGTGGGCACCACGACCAGACAGTTTGCCTCAGCCAGGGTTGCCAACAGGTGCGACGACGCACCGGGCGCCCCGCCGAGGGCCTGCACCAGATACTCACCGGTGTCCTGGTCTCTCATCAACTGCCCGCGCAGGAATCCCGTGCGACCGGCCACCGAGCTGATCGGCGACAGCGCCCGGGCCTGCACGACACGCCGCATGGGCGCCCGTTTGCCGAGCGAGAGGCGGATCAGCGGCCGCACCATCACCTCGAAGACCACCAACGCGCTGACCGGATTGGCGGGCAGCAGGAACACCGGCACCCGCTCGGGCCCCAGCTGGCCGAACCCCTGCACCGACCCGGGATGCATCGCGATGCGGGTGACCTCCATTTCGCCGAGTTGCGACAGAACCGACCGCACGCCCTCGGCGGCCGCGCCACCCACCGCTCCCGCGATCACCACTGCTTCGGCGCGGTTGAGCTGACCTTCGACGACTTCGCGCAACTGCTTGGCGTCGGTCGGCACGATGCCGACCCTGTTCACCTCTGCGCCCGCATCCCGGCCGGCGGCCGCCAGCGCATAGGAGTTCACGTCGTACACCTGACCGTTGCCGGGGGTGCGGGAGATGTCGACGAGCTCACCGCCCACACACATCACCGACAACCGTGGCCGCGGGTGCACCAGTACCCGCTCCCGCCCGACCGCGGCGAGCAGCCCGACCTGTGCGGCCCCGATGATGGTGCCGGCACGAACGGCGACGTCACCCGGTTGTACGTCGTCACCGGTGCGGCGGACATACGCACCGGACCTGACCCCGCGCAACACCCTGACCCGCGATTCGCCGCCGTCGGTCCAGCGCAACGGCAACACCGCATCGGCGAGGGTGGGCATCGGGGCACCGGTCTGCACGCGTGCCGCCTGACGCGGCTGCAACCTGCTCGGGGTGCGCGCCCCGGCCTCGATGGATCCCATCACCGGCAGACTGATCTCGCGGTCGGCGGTGGTGTCGCTGTCGAACTCGCCATCGTCGCCGTCGGCTTCGTTGATCCCGAGCACGTCGACGCTGCGCACCGCATATCCGTCGATCGCCGCCTGGTCGAACCCGGGCAGCGGACGCTCGGTCACCACCTCTTCGGCGCACATCAAACCCTGGGCTTCCGCAATCGCCACCCGCACCGGCCGTGGGGCCACCGCGGCGGAAGCTACTCGAGCCTGCTGCTCCTCCACCGAACGCAAGTCACGCCTTTCTCCCGTTGAAGACATCCGGCCGACGTCGATCTGCGCGTGATGCGCTCGGCGGTGCAGCCGTCAGTGCTCGGTCGTCGCGTGAGCGAGTCCCAACCGCTCGACCAACCACTGCCGCAGTTCGGGGCCGTAGTCGTCTCGCTCCAACGCAAAGTCAACCGCAGCCTTGAGGTAGCCGCCGGGATTTCCCAGGTCGTGTCGAGACCCGCGGTGCACGACCACGTGGACCGGATGCCCTTCCTCGATGAGCAGTGCGATCGCATCGGTGAGCTGCAGCTCGCCGCCGGCACCCTTCGGAATCCGCCGGAGCGCGTCGAAGATGGCCCGGTCGAGCACGTAGCGGCCGGCCGCGGCGTACGGCGAGGGCGCGTCCTCGGCCTTGGGTTTCTCGACCATGCCCTTGACCTTGAGCACGTTGGGGTTGGTGGCATCGGGAACGGTCTCGACGTCGAACACGCCGTAGGCACTGATGTGCTCTTTGTCCACCTCGATGGCGCACAGCACCGTGCCGCCGCGCTTGGCCCGCACCTTCGACATCGTCTCCAGCACCCCGGTCGGCAGCACCAGATCATCGGGCAGCAGAACCGCGATCGCGTCTTCGTCGGGGCCCAGGCTGGCTTCGACACACCCCACGGCATGTCCCAGGCCGAGGGGTTCGGCCTGAACCACGGACTCGACCTTGATCAGCGCGGGCGCGCGCCGGACCTTCTCGAGCATCGACTTCTTGCCGCGTGCCTCCAGCGTCCCCTCGAGGACCAGATCCTCGACGAAGTGCGCGACCACACTGTCCTTGCCCTCGGAGGTGATGATGATCAGCCGCTCCGCGCCGGCTTCGGCGGCCTCCGCGGCCACCAACTCGATGCCCGGCGTGTCGACGACTGGCAGCAGCTCCTTGGGCACCGTCTTGGTGGCGGGGAGAAAACGTGTCCCCAATCCCGCCGCGGGTACCACCGCGGTGTACGGGATCGGAACTTCAGGCCGATTCATCGTTCACACATTAACCTCTCTGAGTTGGATGTTCCCTCCCTACCCGGCTCCGGAGGACTCAGCGGTGCGGTCGACAAAGGCACAGGTTAGAGCCGAGATCCTGGCCGCCCGCCGGGCCGTGACCCCACAGACCCGCGCGGCCGAGGCCGCGGCCCTCGCCGCCCACGTGCTGGCTTTCGTCGACCCTGGTCAGATGGTGTGCGGGTACGTGCCGGTGGGTTCCGAACCCGGGTCGGTGGACCTGATCGACGGATTGGTGCGGCACGAGGCAGCGGTGCTTCTTCCCGTAGCGCGCCACGATTCCGGTGGTGCGGCGCTGCCGCTGCGGTGGGGACGCCACCGCCCCGGCGAGCTGGTCGACGCCCCGTTCGGGTTGCGTGAGCCCCCGCAGCCGTGGTTGCCCGCCGAGGCGGTGGCCGACGCGGCGGTGGTGTTGGTGCCCGCCTTGGCCGTCGACCTGCGGGGCACCCGCCTGGGGCGCGGCGCCGGCTTCTACGACCGGACGCTGATGCTGGCCGGACAGGGTGCAGTGGTGGTGGCCGTGGTGCGCGACGACGAACTCGTCGACCGGCTGCCGTCGGAGTCACACGACGTGCGGGTGACCCATGCGCTGACGCCGCGGCGGGGTCTGGTTCCACTCGGCCGATGAGCGCTGGCGCTTGGCGCCGGGAATGCCCCTGCCCGGCTAGCGGTTCTAGCACTTGAGCCGCTAGAGTGCTAAAGAAGTTCGACCACCTCGGAGGGTTCTCGTGCCTACCTATTCCTATGCCTGCACCGAATGCGACAACAAGTTCGACGTCGTGCAGTCGTTCACCGATGACTCCATGACGGAGTGCCCGAAGTGCGACGGCCGGTTGCGCAAGCTGTTCGGCAAGGTCGGGGTGGTCTTCAAGGGCAGCGGTTTCTATCGCACCGACAGCCGCGAAGCAGCCAAGAGTTCGGCCAAGAGCTCCAGCGGCTCCGACAGCGGTTCGGAGTCCTCGTCGTCTTCGTCCCCGACGTCGGAGAAGAAGTCGGACAAGGCCTCGGGGTCCTCGGACAAGTCGAGCTCGTCGAGTGATTCGTCGAGCAAGTCGTCGGCACCGGCTGCCGCGGCCTCCAGCTAGAGAGTTATCCACAGCCGCGTGATCGGCGGCTTACCGAAACTCGCCGCGCTGGCTAGCGTGGCCGCATGGGGGATTCGCTCGACCCTTCGCCGCTGAGTCGGCTCACCCAGATTCTCCGACCGGACTGGTCGCGCACCATCGCCGCCCGGCGAGCCCTCGCCGGTGCCCTCGTGGTGCTGGCCGCCGTCGCCGCCTACCGCGACGATCCCCGCGCAGACGTCGCCGAGGTCGTGGTCACCACCCGAGACCTGTCGCCGGGCTCCGAGCTCACCGCCGACGACGTCCGAGTCGAAAGCCGCGCAGCGGCAAGCATTCCCGATGGTTCGCGCACCGAACTCGACGGGGTGGTGGGTACCACGCTGGCAGGACCGGCGCGCCGTGGTGAAGTGGTCACAGACGTGCGGGTGCTGGGTCCGCGGCTGGCCGAGTCGGCTGCCGGACCGAACGCCCGCATCGTGCCGCTGCCGCTGGCCGATGCGGCACTCGTCGACCTCGTCCGGACCGGCGATGTCGTCGACATCGTGGCGGCACCGACGTCAGCCGCACCCGCCACCGAGGCCCGGGTGATCGCCACCGACGCGGTGGTGGTGCTGGTGTCCGCCGAGCAGAACGGACCCACCGCCGGTGGGGGCGGACGGGTGGTGCTCGTTGCGCTCCCCGCGGCGGCCGCCAAGGCCGTCGCCGGCGCGGCACTGGTGGAGACCGTGACGCTGACGCTGCACTAGCTGCCCGACAAACAGTTCAGAAGGGGTTTGCGCTGCCCGGGCCGCACTGCGGTCCGGTGTCGACAGATCCCGCATCGAACGCGCCGCCCCACTGGTTCGACCGGCTGAGCCCCTGGGCCTGCCAGCCGTCCGATCCGACCCATTCTGGCCCGGACTCTTGGGCCTTCTGCGTCGGAACCCCCATGTCGCTGGCGATGACCGAGGCGGTGCCGAGCGTGCCGGGGTTCACTGCGCAGTAGTCGGCGCCGGCAGTGGAGGCCGCCTGGCGCGAGTTCACGACGCCGTCGCCGCCGATCGTCGGGTGGGACGGATCGTTGGGGTCCGCACCCGCGGTCCCGGCACCGAACGTCAGGGCCGCCACGCTGAAGGCGAGCGCACCAAAGCCGAGAACGCCCAGCTTCTTGGAATTGTGGGTGAGAGCGGCCATCGGCCTGCCCCTTTCTGTGA
>NZ_JBAUJB010000129.1:0-5517 GCF_049683355.1 Mycobacterium sp. | reverse complement strand
GCGCCTGCCGCCGCGGCCGCCTGGACCGAAGCCGAACCCGAAACCCGGGCCGAATCCGCCGCCGGGGCCGCCGAAGCCCGGTCCGAAACCGGCGTCACCGCGGTGCTCACGGACGTGATCGCGGAACTCGCGGCGGGCCTGCCTGCGCCGTTCATGGAGCACACGACGGTCCTGGGGGCTGAAGCCTGGTCCGGAACCGATGCCGTGACCGCGCCCGGCGAAGGGGTTCTCCGGGGGAGTGAAAGGGGTGTTCATGTCTGTTGTCCTTCGTTCCACAGGAAGCACGGTGTGCGCTTCCGATACGTTGACGATATATCGGAAGCTATCGCGATGCAACAGCTACAGCGCGGTCACGTTCGGGTGCGGTCGTCGATGGATGCGACCAGCCAACGGGCCCACTGCTCCTCCATGGCCACGTCCCGCAGCCCGAACTCCAGTGCCGCGCGGCCGTAGAAACCGGCGTCGGAATCCACCCAGTTGATCGAATCACGCAGTTGCTCAAGTCGTTTGAGTTCAGATGCGGCGCGTTCGGCGAACTCGACGGCGTACCTGCGGGCATCTTCGGGGGGTAGCTCGCCGAGCAGGAAGACCCGTAGTACGTCCGGCCGGCGCATCGGCGGGTCGTCGTGGAAATCGCCGATCCACCGGACGAGTTCGGTGCGGCCGGCATCGGTGACGCGGTACTCCTTACGGCCGCGTGGGCCGATGTCCGCCACCTCGATCAGCCCGGAGTCCGCGAGCTTGTTCAGTTCGCCGTAGAGCTGGCTCTGGGTGGCGGGCCACACGTTGGCCATGGACTTCTCGAATCGCTTGAGCAGGTCATATCCGCTGCCCGGATGCTGGGCGAGCAGGCCGAGCGCTGCGAATCGAAGACTCATGGCGGCATCGTACGGCCCGACATTCCTGAGCTGGAGTATTGAAGACCGCAACGCGACGCTCCACCATTGACATGTCACTAATGAGGTGTCATCGTGGACCGGTACCCGACAGGAGGTCCAGCCCATGACCGACATCGCCGCAGACGACACGGACACCAACACGCTGTTCGGTGCCGGGGAGTTCTTCCAACGCGGGAACTACGCTCCCGTCCCTGAGGAGTTGACCACCTTCGACCTTGAGGTCGAAGGTGCGATCCCCGCCGCGATGGCGGGCTGGTACCTGCGCAACGGTCCGAACCCCCGCGAGGCGACGGGTCACTGGTTCACCGGCGACGGAATGATCCACGGTGTCCGGATCGAGGGCGGACGCGCGGCCTGGTATCGCAACCGGTGGGTCCGCACGGACAGCTTCGAGCAGGACTTCCCGCTCTACGACGACGACGGCAATCGCAACCTGCGGGCCAGTGTGGCCAACACCCACGTCGTCAACCATGCAGGCAAGACGCTCGCTCTGGTCGAGTCCTCGCTGCCGTATGAGATCACCAACGACCTCGACACGGTGGGTGCCTACGACTTCGGCGGCAAGCTGACGAACTCGATGACCGCGCACCCGAAGATCTGCCCGACGACCGGAGAGATGCACTTCTTCGGGTACGGCAGCGTCATCGCACCGCACGTCGTCTACCACCGCGCGGACGCCGACGGACAGTTGGTGATCAATCGGCCGCTGGAGGTCAAGGCGCTGACGATGATGCACGACTTCGCGTTGACGGCCCACCACGTCGTGTTCATGGACCTGCCCATCGTCTTCGATTTCGACATCGCGGCGAGCGGTTCGGGTGACATGCCCTACCGCTGGGACGACGAGTACGGCGCCCGGCTGGGACTGCTGCGCCGCGACGACCCGTACGGCGAGGTGCGCTGGTTCGAGATCGACCCCTGCTACGTCTTCCACGTCGCCAACGCCTACGAACGCGGCGACACCGTGGTTGTGCAGGGCGTTCGCTACCCCGAATTGTGGCGCCAGAACGGTGGATTCGACACCGACGGGATGATGTGGACGTGGACGGTGGACCTGCGGCGTGGCACGGTCACCGAAAGCCAGCTCGACGAGCGTGCCGTGGAGTTCCCGCGGATCGACGACCGGCTCGCGACGCTGCAGGCGCGCTACGCGGTGTCCGTCGGCGACGCCAGCCTGGTGCGCCACGACCTCGTCACCGGCGACGCCGCCGAGCACCGGTTCGGCACCCCGGAAGCGCCCGGTGCACCGGGCGAAGCGGTGTTCGTCCCCGGGGCCGGCGCCGCCGATGAGAGCAGCGGCTGGTACCTGGGTTACGTCTACGACCCCACGCGCGACGGCAGCGACCTGGTGATCATCGACGCGTCCGACTTCACCGGTCCGCCCGTCGCCAGAATCAAGCTGCCACAACGAGTTCCGTATGGCTTCCACGGCAACTGGATCGCCGACTGATTCGGCGCGAGCGTCAGGACGGTGGGGTGAACGGACCTGCGTCCTGACGCGGAGACGGTGTCGGCGAGAGGTACCGGGGGTCGGCGCGTCCCTGAGTCGGCCAGGCCGATGGCCGGCGCGAGGAGTGCAGCCGGCCCAGCTCCCGGCGGTGCCGCTCGGCGAGGACTGCGGCCAGTATCAACGGAGCCGGCGTGCCGGGTGGCGGCGGTGGTGAGATGCGGGCGACCACCTCGACGGTGATCCGATGCGCCATCTGCTCTCGCATCTGGGGGTTGAGTTGCGCAGCACGGGAGAGGAACTGGCGGGCGAGCTCGGCTTGTTCGGCGCCGAGCCCGGACAGCTCGAGCGACGCCGCCCACCACGCGAGCTGCGGGGGCATCGGAGGTGGTGGCGAAAGTTTCGCTGCACGTTCGCTGATCACGAGGGTGCCCGCGAAGACATCGCCGATACGCTTGCCCTTCGGGGAGATCAGGCTGCATATCACCGCGGGGCCGCCGGTGAGCATCCAGATCTCGATGACGCCGGACAGCGCCCGAAAGAGCGCCTGGCGGAAGCGTTCCGGGCCGCCGTCTTCGGACACCACGCGCAAGCCCATCGCCATCTTGCCCAGGGACCGGCCGCGGGTGGCGGTCTCGAAGATGACCGGATAGCCCACCAGCGCCAGGACGGTGAAGATGATCAGCACCGCGCCGGAGAACGCCGCGTCGGCCTCCGACAAGGTCACCGCCCACAGCACGACGCCGATGATGTAGCAGACGAACACCACGGTGATGTCGATCAGCGCTGACAGCGCGCGCACCGGGACCTGGGCGATCTGGACATCGAGGACCACCGCGTCTCCGGTCACCACGGGTTCTTGCTGACCGACCATGCCAGCCACGCTACTAGGATCGGCGAGGTGGATGTCGACGCGTTCGTGGTGGCGAATCGCCCGACCTGGGACCGGTTGGACAGGCTGGTGAAGAAGCGCAGGCAGCTCACCGGCGCCGAGGTCGACGAGCTCGTCGACCTCTACCAGCGGGTGTCCACTCACCTGTCGATGGTGCGGTCGGTGTCCTCGGACGGGGTACTGGTCGGCAAGCTGTCGGGGCTGGTGGCCCGCGCCCGGTCGGTGGTCACCGGCGCGCACGCCCCGCTGCGGAGCGAGTTCGTCCGGTTCTGGACGGTGTCCTTCCCGGTTGTCGCCTACCGCGCGTGGCGATGGTGGCTGGGATCAGCGATCGGCTTCTTCGTCGTCGCCGTCCTGATCGCCGGATGGATCGCCGGTAACCCCGAGGTCCAGGCCGCCTTCGGCACCCCGAGCGAGATCGACCAACTGGTCAACAACGACTTCGCCTCGTACTACAGCGAGCATCCGGCGGGCTCGTTCGCGCTGCAGGTATGGGTCAACAACGCATGGGTCGCCGCGCAGTGCATCGGCTTCTCGATCCTGCTCGGAATCCCGATTCCCTACGTGCTGTTCCAGAACGCGGCGAACTTCGGGGTGAATGCGGGCTTGATGTTCGACGCCGGCAAGGGCGATATGTTCCTCGGGCTGATCACCCCGCACGGTCTGATCGAACTGACCGCGGTGTTCCTGGCGGCCGGGGCCGGGATGCGGCTCGGCTGGTCGGTGGTCTCACCCGGGAACCGACCGCGTGGTCAGGTGCTGGCCGAGCAGGGCCGGGCGGTGATCTCGGTCGCCATCGGTCTGGTGGTGGTGCTGCTGGCGGCCGGCGTGATCGAGGCGTTCGTGACGCCGTCGCCGTTGCCGACGTCCGCGCGCATCGCGATCGGCGTCGCGGCAGAGGTGGCGTTCTTGGGTTACGTGTTCCATTTCGGCCGCAGGGCATCGCGGGCCGGAGAGACGGGCGACATCGACAACGCGCCCGACCTGGTGCCCACGGGCTAGGTTTCTCCGCCGAGCAGACACAAACTCGCGCGGTTCCGGGCCAAAGCACGCGAGTTCGCGTCTGCTCGCGGGTCAACTTGCGATCGACGCACGCTCAAGATGATCGGCAATCCGGCCGGCTAGTTGACTGGGATACTGACGGACGTCGGTGACGACGATCGGGATCACCGTCCAATCGAGCTGCTGGATCGCGGCGAACCGGCGCTTGTCGCGCAGCATCTCGGCCCTACCGGCATGCCACTCGATGCTCTCGTACTCCGCGGCTACCCGGTGGTCCGGCCAGGCGAAGTCGACCCGCCAACTCTCTGCGGCGCGGCCGTGAATCACGTACTGAAGCTCCGGAAGTGGCAATCCCTGGTCGATCATGACCAGTCGGGCTTCGCTTTCCATCGCAGATTCCGCGCGTCCGTCCGCCAGTTGCACGAGGGCGCGGACAGTGACGATACCGCGGCGTCCGCGCTGTTCTGATACCGCGGAGACCAGCTCGGCCGGAGTGCACCAACCCGAGTGCAGGGCTGCGTCCAGCGTAGCCAACGCCCGGGGACGCCGCAGTTCGCGGGCCACCTCGACAGCTGTCCACGCGGGAGCAGTGGCGAGGCGGCCCCGTACCTGCTGCAGCGGTGCGCCACCACGCTGATGCACCATCAGCCCCGAGGCCGGACGCAGCCTGACACCTGGGTCCAGCACATGAACACGATCTGTTCCCTCGGTGTCGAAGCCATACAACGCGGCGGCAGTCCCCAGACACGCGACCGCGCGTTGGCCGAGGTGCGCGTCCAGTGCTGTCAACCGGCCGATGAGATCGGGCGTTGTCCGGCCGTAAACGCCGTGCCACACGCGTACCAGCCGACCCTTCTTCACCTGTCGATCGAGCTGTTGACGGGACATTACCTGTAGTAGCTCAGCGGTGGTGGCGTATCCGCCGCCGTGTCGAAACAGGTCGTCCAGCTCTGTGCGCATCCTCGGATCGTCAGCCCGCCCAGGACCGGCGCTGGTCGGTGAGACGGCCGTCGCTGGATGGAATCCGGTGTGGGGATGGCGCGTTGCCCGGCTTGCCCCGCCGAGCAGACACGAACTCGCGAGGTTTCGGCGAAAAGTGCGTGAGTTTGTGTCTGCTCGCGGGGAGAAGGCCTACAGCCGGCCGGTGGCCTTCATCGCCAGGTAGTGGTCGGCCAGGGCCGGTGCGATCTCCTCCGGCGGTGCGTCGACGACGTCGACGCCGCACCGCCGCAGCCGGGATGCGACGTCGCGGCGTTCGTTGCGGGCGCGTTCGGCGG
>NZ_JBAUJB010000128.1:0-3276 GCF_049683355.1 Mycobacterium sp. | reverse complement strand
GGTGCGCGACTGGACGCGGTGATGACCGGCGTCGCGGGGGCCGGGGAGGCGTCGCAGCTTCTGCCGCCGTGTCCGAGGCTCACCGCGGAGTCGGTTCTGGCCGACCTGATCGCGCAGCCCGACGCGGTCACCGGCCCGCTGACCCCGCACGGACCTGCGGCCACCCGCAGGCGTTGGTTCCGGGCGATGATGCTGCCCGTCGCGGCGGCTCTCGTGCTGGTCGTCCTGGCGGTCACCACCGGTGTTGCGGTGTGGGTGTGGCCCGCGCTGCTCGCGCTGATGCTGTTCAGCGTGTTCCTGGCGGTCGACAGGTCCCGCTCGCTGGGGCACCGGGTGGGTGGCGGCTGGCTGGTGGCCCGAGCCGGAAGTGTGCAGCGGCGTCGTGACTGCGTGGCCGCCGACGGCATCATCGGATGGACCGTGCGCCAGAGCCTGATGCAGCGCAGGGCCGGGGTGGCCACGCTGATCGCCGCGACCGCGGCCGGGGTGAAACGCTACGAGGTCATCGACGTGCCCGCCGACCTGGCATGGGCCATGGCGGCGACCACCTCACCCTGGCTGCGTGCGACCCGCTGGGCTCGGGGCGACGGGTCCGAGTTGCGCTACCCCTGACGGCGTTTACTGTCGCACCATGGCGATCGGTGGAGTGCTCTTCGACATCGATGGCGTGCTGGTGACCTCATGGAAGCCGATCCCGGGCGCGGCCGAGACGTTGCGCAGGCTGGCCGACAGCCAGGTCGCGTGCGCGTATCTGACCAATACGACCACCCGAACCCGCACGCAGATCGCCGAATTGCTGACAGAGGCGGGCATGAGCGTGCGTGCCGACGAGGTGATCACCGCGGCCGTGCTGACCGCCGATTACGTTCGCAGTCGCTATCCGGATGCCCGGTGCTTCCTGGTCAACAGCGGCCAGATCGCCGAGGACATGCCCGGCATCGACATCGTGTACTCCAGCGAGTTCACCGGGCAGAAGGCGCCGGAGGCACCCGATGTGGTGCTGCTCGGCGGGGCCGGGCCCGAATACACCCATCTGACGTTGTCCTGGGTGTACGACTGGATGGCGCAGGGGGTTCCGGTGGTGGCCATGCACCGCAGCACCGCGTGGACCACCGCCGACGGCTTGCGGGTTGACACCGGCATGTACCTGATCGGTATGGAGGAGACCACCGGGCGAAAGGTCACCGCGGTCGGCAAGCCGGCGCCGGAGGGTTTCCTGTCGGCGGCGGGCCGGCTCGGGGTGGACCCCGACGAGATGTACATGGTCGGCGACGACCTCAACAACGATGTGCTCGCCGCGCAGGTGGTCGGCATGACCGGCGTGCTGGTGCGCACCGGCAAGTTCCGTCAGGACACGTTGGACCGTTGGGCTGCAGACGAATTCGCCATGCAGCCGAATCATGTCATCGACTCGGTGGCCGATCTGCCGGAGCTGCTCGGTTTGTAACCGTCGTGACGCCCAGACCTCAACCGTTCGGCTGAGGTTTTTGCGGCGCTTCGGGTGCTTGATGGAGTGATGAGCAGACGTGGGGAACATGCGGTGGTGCTCGGGGCGAGCATGGCGGGTCTGATGGCGGCCCGAGTGCTCACTGAGTTCTACGACCGGGTCAGCGTGGTGGAACGCGACGGTCTCGATGACAGCGCCGAGCCGCGCCGTGGTGTGCCGCAGAGCCGACAGCCGCATGCGCTGTTGGCCCGATGCGGCCAGATTCTGGACGAGCTGTTCCCGGGTATCACCGACGAGATGATTGCCGAGGGTGTCCATCGGTGGAGCGACGGCGACCTGTCGCGGTTCTACGGGATCTTCGCCGGACACCAGATCATCAGGGAGGGCCACCTTCCCGATCCGGGATCGGTGGTGAACCTCTACACCAGTCGGGCGCTGCTGGAATGCCACGTGCGTCGTCGTGTCCGCTCCTTGCCGACGGTCACGTTGCTCGACGGCCGCGATCTGGATGCCCTCACATTCGGTTCCGGCGGGTCGGGCGCGGTGAACGGCGTGCGGGTGACCCACCGGGCGGCTCAGCAGACTTCGGACGTGCGCGCGGATCTGGTGGTCGACGCCACCGGCCGGGGTTCGCGTACCCCAACGTTCCTGGCGGAGGCGGGCTTCCCGGTGCCGTCCGAGGATCGGCTCCCGGTCGACGTCTGCTACGCCAGCATGCCGGTGCGGATTGCGGACGGGCTGCTGCGTGAGTATGCCCTTTTCGACTTGTTCGCGCCGGGGAAGCCCCGGGGCTACGCGATGTTCCGATGCGAGCACGACAGCTGGATTCTCGGAATCGGTACTCTCGGCCGCGACATCAAGCCGCCGGTCAGTGCCGCGCAGCTGCTGCAGTGCGCCCGGGAGATGATGCCTGCGCACGCGAGCGCGGCACTCGCTTCCGCCGAACCACTGGCCGACGTTGCGTTGCACCGCTTTCCGGCCAGTCGTTGGCGCCGTTACGACAAGCTGCGGCGGAGTCCCGGCCGGCTGCTGGTGGTGGGTGACGCGGTGTGCAGCTTCAACCCGATCTACGGCCAGGGCATGACGGTCGCCGCGATCGAGGCGATGACCCTGCGGGCGTGTCTCGCCCACGGTGGTGACAACCTGGTGCGACGGTTTCACCGGGCCGCGGCCAAGCCGGTGCGGATCGCGTGGCAGACCGCTGTCGGATCGGATCTCGCGCTACCAGAGGTGGCTGGGCGACGCACTGTGTCGATGCGGGCGACCAACGCCTACGTGGATCGGGTGCTGCGCGCCTCGGAGACAGACCCGTGGATCACCCAGGAATTTCTCCAGGTCACCGGCATGCTGCAGCCGCCCGGTCGGCTGCTGCGTCCGGCGGTGCTGCGCCGGGTTCTGCGCCCCGTGCCGCGTCGGCAGGCGGCCAGTCGCGTGGATTTGACCGCTACGGCGTGACCGCCAGCAGCAGGCGCACCAACTCGGCCTGCCGGTGGGTGCTGGTCTTGGCGTAGATGTGCTGAAGGTGCGTCTTGACGGTGGCCAATGTCAAGCACAGTTCGTCGGCAACCGCCGCCAGACCGGCGCCGCGGCCGATGCTCAGCGCTACAGCGGCTTCGGCGGCGGTCAGCCCGAACAGCCGTCGCAACATCTCAGGCGACGGCTCGGGCACTTTGCCAGGGTCGACGATGACGATCAGCGCGCACGGGCCGCCGTGGCCGGGGAATGGCGTCACATGCACGACCAGCGGACCGGGGTCCGCGGTGCGCCGGACGAGCAGCGAGTCACTGATCTGTGTCCCGGTGTCGGAGCCGCCGGTGGCCGCGGCCACC
>NZ_JBAUJB010000127.1:0-2136 GCF_049683355.1 Mycobacterium sp. | reverse complement strand
GCATTCCGACCGCCTGGAAGCGTTCTGGTCGCAGGTGATGAGGCTGCGCGATCTGCTGAAGTTCGACTTCTACTTCGCCGACTCCGCGGGTTTCCGGGAACACGTCATCCAGGAGATGTCGTGGCATGCGGGCTGGGAGGACGATGTCGACGCCGGGGGCGAGCGGATCGGCGCGCTGCTGCGGGCCAAACGCCCGGCGATCGCCGGGCCGCTGCTGCGCCCGTTCTTCGAGGCCTACCGCATCGTCGCCGACGTCCTGATCGACGCACCTGCCGCGGTCCCCGAGAAGGATCTGACCACCAAGGCGCTGGGGCTGGGTCAGCAGTATGTGGCCCAGGGTGTGGTCCGCAGCGCCGAGTCGGTGTCGGCGCTGCTGTTCACCACCGCGCGCCAGGTGGCCGTGGACCAACATCTGCTCGAACCCGCGGCGGACCTGGCCGGCCGGCGGAAGGCCTTCCGCGACGAGCTCCGCGGGATCCTGGAGGACATGGAGACCGTCGACAGCATCTCGCGCGACCAGTTCTTCGTCCGCGAACGCAATCGCCGCGGGATGCGTAGCGAGGAGCCTGTCTAGCGGCCCCCGCGCGGCAAGGCCATATTCTTGGCGGATGACTTCGTCCGGCGCCCCCGCGACCACCGGAGTGCGCAGCGCGCCGGCGTGGACGGTGTTGTACGCGGTGGCGCTGCTGGCAGGGCTGACCGCGGCGGGGCTGTCCGCCCTCTCGGTGGCCGAGGCGCTGACCGCGACGGGACTGCCTGACCCCGGCCCGGTGACCAGCTACGGGCTGCCTTTCGTCAGGGCGGCGGGGGAGATCGCCGCCGTGGCCGCCACCGGATCGTTTCTGCTCGCCGCGTTTCTGGTGCCGCCGCAACGCAACGGCGTGCTCGACGCCGCGGGTTACCGCGCGCTGCGGACGGGGACCGTCGCCTCGGGGATCTGGGCGGTCTGCGCGGTGCTGTTGGTGCCGCTGACCGTCTCCGATGTCAGCGGCCAGCCGCTGTCGACGCGGCTGAGCCCGGCCGACATCTGGGCGGTGGCCGACCTCATCGACATCGCCAGCGCCTGGCGCTGGACCGCGCTGCTCGCGCTGGCGGTGACGGTGCTCAGCGCGCCGGTGCTGCGATGGTCGTGGACGCCGGTGCTGTTCGCCGGTTCGTTGGTGACCCTGCTGCCGCTGGCGCTGACCGGGCACTCGTCGTCGGGTGGTTCCCACGACCTGGCTACCAACAGCCTGTTCATCCATCTCGTCGCCGGTGCGCTGTGGGCCGGCGGCCTGCTGGCGTTGCTGGTCCACGCGTTACGGGGAGGTGAGCACGCCGACCTGGCGGCGCGGCGATTCTCCGCGGTGGCCTTGTGGTGTTTTGTCGCGATGGCGCTCAGCGGTGTGATCAACGCGCTGGTGCGGATGCGGCTCGGCGATCTAATGAACAGCGACTACGGCTTGTTGGTGCTGGCGAAGGTCACGGCGCTGTGCGTACTCGGCTTCCTCGGGTGGCGGCAGCGCCGTAACGGCGTCGCCGCGCTACGGGACGACCCGGGCGCCCGCGGTCCGCTGATCCGGCTGGCGCTGGTCGAGGCGATGGTCTTCGGATTGACGTTCGGCGTGGCGGTCGCTCTGGGCAGGACGCCGCCACCGCCGCCGCGGGACCTCAATCCGTCGGTCACCACGGTCGAGATCGGCTATGACCTGGCCGGTCCTCCCACCGTGGGCAGGGTGCTGTTCGACTGGCGCTTTGATCTGTTGTTCGGCACGGCGGCCATCGTGTTCGCGCTGGTGTATCTGGCCGGCGTGGCCAGGCTGCGGCGCCGGGGCGACGGCTGGCCGGCCGGTCGGACGCTCGCGTGGCTGCTCGGCTGCCTGCTTCTGCTGGTGACGACGTCGTCGGGGATCGGTCGGTACATGCCGGCGATGTTCAGCATGCACATGATCGCCCACATGCTGCTGTCGATGTTGGTGCCGATCCTGCTGGTTCTCGGCGCACCGGTGACGCTGGCGTTGCGGGCGCTGCCCGCCGCAGGCCGCGACGAGCCGCCCGGACCGCGGGAATGGCTGCTCGCCGGCCTGCACTCCGGGGTCTCCCGGGTGCTCACCAACCCGTTCGTCGCGACGGCGCTGTTCATCGTCGGGTTCTACG
>NZ_JBAUJB010000126.1:0-14377 GCF_049683355.1 Mycobacterium sp. | reverse complement strand
TTCGACATCGCGATCGATCTGTCGGTGCCGATGCCCGGCTTCATCCTCAAGCGCACGATGAAGGGCGGCGTCGAGACCGCCACCGAGGGTCTGCGCAAGCAGGTGCTCAAGGTCATCAAGGGGTGAGCGGAGGGCCCCTCGCCGGGGTCAGGGTCGTCGAACTGGGCGGGATCGGCCCGGGCCCGCACGCCGCGATGATCCTGGCCGATCTGGGCGCCGACGTGGTCCGGGTGCGCCGTCCCGGCGGCCTTCAGATGCCGGCCGAGGACGTCGACCTGATGCATCGCGGTAAGCGGGTGATCGACCTGGACCTGAAGGCGGACCGTCAGGCGTTGCTCGCGCTGGTGGCCAGAGCCGACGTGTTGATCGACGGCTTCCGGCCGGGTACCTGTGAGCGGCTCGGCATCGGGCCGCGGGACTGCGAGGCCGTCAACCCGAGGTTGGTCTTCGCCCGGATCACCGGGTGGGGGCAACACGGCCCGCTGGCGATGTCCGCGGGTCACGACATCAACTACCTGTCACAGACGGGGGTGTTGGCGGCTATCGGCTACCGCGACAGGCCGCCGGTGGCGCCGCTGAACCTGGTCGCCGACTTCGGAGGCGGGTCGATGTTGGCATTGGTGGGCATCGTCGCCGCGCTGTACGAACGCGAGCAATCCGGCAAGGGACAAGTGATCGACGCGGCCATGGTCGACGGGGTCAGCGTGCTGGCCCAGATGGCGTGGACGATGAAGGCGACCGGGACGCTCAAGGACGAGCGGGAGTCGTTCCTGCTCGACGGCAGTGCACCGTTCTACCGCACCTACGAAACCGCCGACGGCAGGTACATGGCCGTCGGCGCGATCGAACCGCAGTTCTATGCGCGGCTTCTCACCGGCCTCGGTCTGTCGGCCGAATCCCTGCCCGCCCAGATGCATCGCTCGGCCTTCCCCGACATGCAGAAGCTGTTCGCCGAACGGTTCGCCACCAAGACCCGCGACGCGTGGACCGAGATCTTCGCCGGGACCGATGCGTGTGTCACCCCGGTCCTCACCTGGACCGAAGCGGCACACAGCGAACACCTTCGGGCCCGCGAGAGCATCGTCACCCGCAACGGCGTCGACCAGGCCGCGCCGGCACCACGGTTCTCACGTACCCCGCCGGACCCGGCGGCCGCGCCACCGCGTGGGGCGACCCCCATCGACCGGATCGGGTGGTGACCGGGGTTAGCTGCGGAAACCTCTGCGCAAGGCCGATCGCCTGACTACGCTTTGCCAGTATGGCGGTACGCGCTTCCAGCGAAGTCGTGATCGAGGCGCCGACTGCGGCGATTCTGGATGCCTTGGCCGACATCGACGCGGTGGCCTCGTGGTCGTCGCTGCACAAGGACGCCGAGGTCCTCGACCGCTACCCCTACGGGCGTCCCCATCATGTCCGGGCCACGGTCAAGATCATGGGCATCTCCGACCGGGAGATCCTCGAGTACCACTGGGGCGATGACTGGGTCGTCTGGGATGCGGCGCAGACGTTCAAGCAACGGGGACAGCACGGCGAGTACAACCTGGTGCCGGTCGGCGAGGACAAGACCCGGGTGCGGTTCGACCTGATTCTCGATCTGGCTGCGCCATACCCGAATTTCCTGGTCAGGCGGGCCAGGCAGATGGTTCTCGACGTGGCGCTGGAGAACCTCCGCGAGCGCGTGATGCGGTCGACGGCCCCGTAACACTCATCCGCGCCGCAGCGACTGCAACCGCCGGATCGCCTCGTCGAGAGTGTCGTCGCGTTTGCAGAAGGCGAAGCGCACCAGGTGATTCCACTGATCTGCGTGTTCGGCGGCGGGGTCACAGAACGCCGACATCGGGATGGCGGCCACCCCGACCCGCTCCGGTAGTTCCGCGCAGAACGCGGTGCTGTTGTCGTATCCGAGCGGCCGTGGATCGGCACACAGGAAGTACGTCCCGACGCTGTCGTGGACATCGAAACCGATGTCCGCCAGCGCATCCCCGAGCCTGTCGCGGCGCGACTGCAACGAATCGCGCAGCGCGTCCACCCATGCGTCCTCGGTGGCCAGCGCCTGAGCCACCGCGGGCTGGAATGGGGCACCACCGACATAGCTGAGGTACTGCTTGGCTGCCCGCACCCCGGCGATGAGTTCGGCAGGCCCGCAGGCCCATCCGATCTTCCAACCGGTGACGTTGAACATCTTGGCCGCGCTGGAGATGGTGATGGTGCGCTCGGCCATGCCCGGGTATTCGGCCAGTGGGAGATGACGTCTGCCGTCGAAGACGAGGTGCTCGTAGACCTCGTCGGCGATCACCAGCAGATCGGCGGACACGGCCAGTTCGGCCAGCGCCCGCAATTCGTCGTCGGAGGCGACCATGCCGGTCGGGTTGTGGGGTGAGTTGACGATGATCGCCTTGGTCTTCGCGGTCACGGCGGCGCGCAGGGCGTCGATGTCGAGGGCGAAGCCCCGGCCGGCGGGCCGCATCGGCACCGCGCGGCGGTGGCAGCCGGCCATCGCGATCACCGGGGAGTAGGAGTCGTAGAACGGTTCGATCAGTAGCACCTCGGAACCTGGCTCGACGAGCCCCAGCACCGACGCGGCGATCGCCTCGGTGGCGCCGACGGTCACCAGGACCTCGGTGTCCGGGTCGTACTCGGTGCCGTAGCGGCGACGGCGCTGATCGGCGATGGCCTGTCGGAGCGCGGGGATGCCCAGGCCGGGCGGGTATTGGTTCACGCCCTCGGCGATCGCGTGCTGCGAGGCCGCGAGCATCGCCGGCGGACCGTCCTCGTCAGGGAAACCCTGCCCCAGGTTGACGGCTCCGATGCGTGCCGCCAGCGCCGACATCTCGGCGAAGATCGTCACCGCGTAGGGCGCCAGCCTGTGAACCGTCATCAGGTTCGCAGCCTAGCGGTGCCCCCGCTGGGGAGTTCGACGACCGGCTACGTCAGGTCCGAGGGCCTGATTCTCAGCTTGGCCGCGATGCGGGCGAGCGCTTGCTGATCGGTGGCGCTGAGTGGGTCGAGCACAAAATCTCGGACGGCATGCACGTGGATCGGTGCAGCATCAACGACGAGGCGATACCCCACATCGGTGAGCGCGGCGATGGTGTAACGCCCGTCGGTGGGGTCGGGGAAGCGCACCACCCAGCCGCGCTGTTCAAAACGTTTGACCACGTTCGACAACCGCGACAGTGACCCGTTGGTCAGGTACGCCAGCTCGCTCATCCGGATCCGGCGGTCCTCGGCCTCTGAAATGTGGCTCAACGTCAGGTATTCGAACAACGTCAGGTCGACCTTGCGCAGCGGCGCCTCGAGCCGGCCGGGCAGCAGCAGGATGAGGGAGATCAGTCCCGTCCAAGCCTCTTTCTCCGTCGCGGTCAGCCACAGCGAATCTTCTGGTGGGGCCGGGTCCCGCTTCTTGGCTCGAGCCATCCCGGCAGCCTATCCCGAAACCGTCACTTTACGCGTGAAGTCATTGCGTGTTAGTTTGACTTCACGCATGAAGTAAATACCAAGGGAATCGGAAATGCCTGAGATCGAGTTCTTCATCACCCAAGGCTTTGGCGAGATGGCCCGAGAGAAGCTGCATTACAACCAGGCGCTGCGGATCGGAGACCGGGTGGAGATTCCCGGGCAGGGGGGCTGGGACGACGACGTCCGGTTTCCCGACGTGCTCGACGACGAGATCGTGCGGGCCTTCGACAACGTCGAGCGCGTGTTGGCCGCCGCGGGGGCCACCTGGCGGGATGTGGTGACGGTGGACTCGTACCACGTACCGGTCGAAGACGACGAGATCGGCGATGCGCACACCCGGGTGATGGTCGAGCAGTTCCGCAAGCGGATGGGGGACCGGGCCCCGATTTGGACGCAGATCGGAGTCGCAGCGCTGGGCGCGCCGAAGATGCGGGTCGAGATCAAGGTCAGCGCGATCGTCGGGCAGGGCGCGTGAGAGTGGGCCACGAACTCGCCTGAGGGAATGAATCCGCGGTCACGCGCGCTGACTGCAGGCATGACCTTCGCTCTCGGTGAACACTCCGCCCTGCTGCAGCCCGTCACGTTGGGAGGCGCACACATGTCGAATCGAATCTTCATGGCACCGTTGACCAGAACCCGCGCCGATGCCGACGCGACCCCCTCCGAGTTGGCCGCCGTCTACTATGCGCAGCGGGCTTCGGCGGGCCTGATCATCAGCGAGGCAACGGCTGTCTGTGAACAGGCCAATGGCGCCTACATGAACACACCGGGTATCTACACCGATCGGCATCAGGACAAATGGGCCGAGATCGCTTCCGCGGTGCATGCCGCCGGCGGCAAGATGTTCGTCCAGCTGTGGCACGTCGGCCGCATGGCGCATCCCGACATCAGCGGTTTCGACACGGTGGGCCCGTCGCCCATCGCTGCCGACCTGTCGGCCCACACCCCGGTGGGCAAGCAACCCCTGCCGGTACCCCGAGCGTTGACAGAAAGCGAGATCGGTTCGATCGTCGGGCAGTTCCGCTCGGCTGCGCGCCGGGCCATCGATGCCGGCATGGACGGCGTCGAGATCCATTCCGCCAACGGATATCTGCTGCACGAGTTCATGTCCGACGTTGTCAACCAGCGCACCGACGGCTACGGCGGCTCGGCCCGCAACCGTGCCCGGTTCACCGCCGAAGTGGTCGAGGCCGTCGCGGCCGAGATCGGTCCGGAACGTGTCGCACTGCGCATCTCGCCCGGAAACGGTGCCGGCGACATGCGCGAAGTCGACCAGGTCAGCGCGTACGAGGCACTGCTGTGCCGGATCGCCCCTCTCGGCATCGCATACCTGCACATGCTGATCGAGCCCTCGCAACCCGCGTTCGCCGCGTTGCGCACCCAGTGGGAGGGCGCGGTGGTGCTCAACACCCCGCGTGAGGTCCACTCCGACTTCGCCGCGTTGGAACAGCTGGCCGAGTGGGGCGTGATCAGCGCCGCCGCCGCCGTCGGCCGCGGGTTCCTGGCCAACCCGGACCTGATCGAGCGGCTGGTCCTGGGCGCTGAGCTGAACGAGCCCGACGTCGCGACGTTCTACGCGCCCGGGCCTGCCGGCTACATCGACTACCCCACACTCGCCCAGGCGGAGCAACTCTCCGCCTGACTCGGCGGGAGCCTGCGCAGCAAACCCTCCCAACCAACGGGTTGGGTGAAGCTGCTAGGCTGCGGTCCAGAGGACTGTCCTCCCGCGGACCCACTACATGGGGCCCGCACACCAACGTCAATAGGAGTGGGACACCGATGTCCGAAGAAGCCTTTATCTATGAGGCCATCCGCACCCCCCGCGGCAAGCAGCGGAACGGCTCGTTGAACGAGATCAAGCCCGTCAACCTGGTGGTCGGCCTGATCGAAGAAATGCGGTCGCGCTACCCCGACCTCGACGAGAACATGATCAGCGACCTCATCCTCGGCTGCGTCTCGCCCGTCGGTGACCAGGGCGGCGACATCGCCCGCACCGCCGGTCTGGTGGCCGGACTGCCGGAGACCACCGGCGGATTCCAGCTCAACCGCTTCTGCGCTTCCGGCCTGGAGGCCGTCAACCTGGGTGCTCAGAAGATCCGTTCCGGCTGGGACGACCTGGTGATCGCCGGTGGCGTCGAGTCGATGAGCCGCGTTCCGATGGGTTCCGACGGCGGCGCATGGGCCAGTGACCCTGAAACCAACTACCGCATCGGTTTCGTGCCCCAGGGCATCGGCGCCGACCTGATCGCCACCATCGAGGGCTTCTCCCGGGACGACGTCGACGCCTACGCCGCGCGCTCGCAGGACAGGGCCGCAGCGGCCTGGTCGGGCGGGTACTTCGCCAAATCCGTCATTCCGGTGAAAGACCAGAACGGTCTGGTGGTCCTCGACCACGACGAGCACATGCGTCCCGGGACCACCATCGAAAGCCTCGGCAAGCTGAAGACCGCCTTCGACGGTGTCGGGGCGATGGGTGGCTTCGACGACGTGGCGCTCCAGAAGTACCACTCGATAGAGAAGATCAACCACGTCCACACCGGCGGCAACAGCTCGGGCATTGTCGACGGCGCCGCACTGGTGCTGATCGGTTCAGAGAGTGCGGGAAGTGCTCAAAACCTGACCCCGCGCGCCCGGATCGTGGCCACCGCCACCAGCGGCGCCGACCCGGTCATCATGCTCACCGGTCCGACTCCGGCGACCCGCAAGGTGCTCGACCGAGCCGGGCTCACGGTCGACGACATCGATCTGTTCGAACTCAACGAGGCGTTCGCCTCGGTGGTGCTGAAGTTCCAGAAAGACCTCAACATCCCCGACGAGAAACTCAACGTCAACGGTGGCGCCATCGCGATGGGGCACCCGCTGGGCGCCACCGGCGCCATGATCACCGGAACCATGGTCGACGAGCTCGAGCGCCGCGGCGCCCGACGTGCCCTGATCACGCTGTGCATCGGCGGCGGCATGGGCGTGGCCACCATCATCGAGCGCGTCTAGGAGATATGACCATGGCAGAGAACACCATCCAGTGGGACAAGGATGCCGATGGCATCGTCACGCTGACGTTGGACGACCCGACGGGTTCGGCCAACGTGATGAACAAGCATTACAAGGAGTCGATGCACAAGGTCGTCGAGCGTCTCGTCGAGGAGAAGGATTCGATCACCGGCGTGGTGATCGCCAGCGCGAAGAAGACCTTCTTCGCCGGCGGTGACCTCAAGGGCATGATGAACGTCGGTCCCGACAACGCCGCCGAGTCGTTCGCTGAGGTCGAGTTCATCAAGGCCGACTTGCGCAAGCTCGAGACCCTCGGTGTGCCGGTTGTCGCCGCCATCAACGGCGCCGCGCTCGGCGGCGGTCTGGAGATCGCGCTGGCGTGTCACCACCGCATCGCCGCCGACGTCAAGGGCGTGGTCATCGGCCTGCCGGAAGTGACGCTGGGCCTGCTTCCCGGTGGTGGCGGCGTCGCCCGCACCGTGCGGATGTTCGGCATCCAGAAGGCGTTCATGGAGGTGCTTAGCCAGGGCACCCGGTTCAAGCCGGGCAAGGCCAAGGAGATCGGTCTGGTCGACGAACTGGTCGGCAGCGTCGACGAGCTCATCCCCGCCGCCAAGGCATGGATCAAGGCCAATCCTGAGGCGCACACGCAGCCGTGGGACCAGAAGGGCTACAGGATGCCCGGGGGCACGCCCTCGCACCCGGCACTCGCCGCGATCCTTCCCTCGTTCCCGGCGCTGCTCAAGAAGCAGCTCAAGGGTGCGCCGATGCCGGCCCCGCGCGCCATTCTCGACGCGGCCGTCGAAGGCGCGCATGTCGATTTCGACACTGCCAGCCGCATCGAGAGCCGCTACTTCACCACGCTGGTCACCGGACAGACCGCCAAGAACATGATCCAGGCGTTCTTCCTGGACCTGCAGACCATCAACGGCGGCGGTTCGCGTCCGGACGGCATCGGCAAGACGCCGATCACGAAGGTCGGTGTGCTGGGTGCGGGCATGATGGGCGCAGGCATCGCCTACGTCTCGGCCAAGGCGGGTTTCGACGTCGTGCTCAAGGACGTCAGCATCGAAGCCGCCGAAAAGGGCAAGAACTACTCGGAGAAGATCGAGGCGAAGGCGCTCGAGCGGGGCAAGACCACCGAGGAGAAATCCAAGGAACTGCTCGCCCGGATCACGCCGACGGCCGATGCCGCCGATCTCAAGGGCGTCGACTTCGTCATCGAGGCTGTCTTCGAGTCGGTTGAGCTCAAGCACAAGGTGTTCCAGGAGATCGAGGACATCGTCGAGCCCAACGCCGTTCTCGGCTCGAACACCTCCACGCTGCCGATCACCGGTCTGGCGACCGGCGTGAAGCGCCAGGAGGACTTCATCGGCATCCACTTCTTCTCGCCGGTCGACAAGATGCCGCTGGTGGAGATAATCAAGGGCGAGAAGACTTCCGACGAGGCGCTGGCCAGGGTGTTCGACTACACGCTGGCCATCGGCAAGACACCGATCGTGGTGAACGACAGCCGCGGATTCTTCACCAGCCGGGTGATCGGCACCTTCGTCAACGAGGCGCTGGCGATGCTCGGCGAGGGTGTCGCTCCGGCCAGCATCGAGCAGGCGGGTTCGCAGGCCGGCTACCCGGCACCGCCGCTGCAGCTCTCCGACGAGCTCAACCTCGAACTGATGCAGAAGATCGCCACCGCGACCCGCAAGGGCGTCGAGGATGCCGGCGGCACCTACGAGCCGCATCCGGCCGAGGCGGTCGTCAACAAGATGATCGAAATCGGGCGGCCGTCACGGCTCAAGGGTGCCGGGTTCTACGAATATGTCGACGGCAAGCGTGCCGGACTGTGGGAGGGGCTGGGCGAGACGTTCCACTCGGGATCGTCGACACCCCCGCTGCAGGACATGATCGACCGCATGCTGTTCGCGGAGGCGCTGGAGACCCGGAAGTGCCTCGACGAGGGCGTGCTCACGTCGACCGCTGATGCCAACATCGGGTCCATCATGGGGATCGGCTTCCCCCCGTACACCGGTGGTTCGGCGCAGTTCATCGTCGGATATCAGGGTGCGCTGGGCACGGGCAAGGACGCCTTCGTGGCGCGCGCCAAGGAGCTGGCCGCCAAGTACGGCGACCGTTTCACCCCGCCGGAGTCGCTGACCAAGTAATTCTCACCGCATGAGCCCCCGTGACGTTTTGTCGCGGGGGTCCGTGCGTTGGGTGCGTTGCCGCGCAAACTAGGGTCGAAGTGCTCTCTCGCCCACGACCTTGATTCGGCAGGATCATGAAAGGGCGGATCATCGTCAGGGTGGGGAGACGGCCATGCAACTCGGAGCGCGCTCGGTGTGCAGGCTTCATCTGCCGCACCGTGTCGCGCACGTGACGTCGGCTGTGCGCCATGGATAGTCCCACGTCGACTCAGTCCGAGGAGTTGCGCCGGATTCGATTGCTGATCGACCGGTTGCCCGCGCTGATCGGCTACTGGGATCGCGACCAGCGCAACGTGGTGGCCAACCAGAGTTACGTCGACTACTTCGGAATGACTCCGGAGGAGATCCGGGGGCGTCACATCCGGGACGTGCTGGGCGAGGACATCTACGCCCTGAATCTGCCCTATATCCAGAATGCACTCGCCGGCCGCGAGCAGTTGTTCGAGCGAACGCTCATCGACCAACGGGGCGCGACGCGCTACACGCAGGCTTCGTATCTGCCCGACGTCGTCGACGGTGTCGTACGCGGCTTCTATGTCCAGGTCACCGACGTCACAGCACGGGTCGAGGCCGAACGTGCTCGCGACGAAGCAGTCCGGATGTACGAGATCAGCATCGCGAACGCGCCGTTCGGCAACGGTGTATTCGATACGAGCGGGACTGCGCTGCAGGTGAACTCGGCCTTGTGTGACCTTCTGGCCTGTTCCGCGGAGGACCTTGTCGGGTCCGACTTTCGGCGGTTCATTCATCCGGAATATCTGCCGGCGGCCGAGGCCGACCGAGTGGCGCTGGTTCGCGATCGAGAACAGGTCTCCTCGGAAGGACGGTACGTGCGCCTGGACGGGACGACGATCTGGATGCAACGCAATGCCGTGCTGGTGCCGCACGGCCAGGGCGCGGATGATGTGCTCGTCGCGCAGTTCCAGGACATCACCGCCCGCAAGCGGGCCGAAGCGGAGCTCGCCAGGATGGCGGTGACAGATCCGCTCACCGGTCTCAACAACCGCCACGCCTTGGAGGAGTGTGTGCGGCACCACCGCGACACGGGGCTGGGGGCTTCGATCGGCATCATCTTCGTCGACCTCGACGGCTTCAAAGAAGTCAACGACGCGCACGGGCACATGGCAGGCGATGCGGTCCTGGTCGAAGCAGCGACCCGGTTGGCGGCGGTCGTGCCCGCACCCGCCTCGGTGTACCGACTGGGTGGCGACGAATTCGTCGTCGTGGTGCCTTCAGTGGAATCGGAAACCGCCGTCTCTCGGCTCGCCGCCCTCCTCGGTGCGGCGATGGCCGGGCGCTATGAGGCTGCCGCCGTGCCGGTTTGGCTCGCCGCTTCCGTCGGGAGCAGCCACGGACCGGCCGCTGAGGTCGAGAGGCTCCTGCGTATCGCGGATTCCAACATGTATCAGCACAAGGCGCGGCGCCGCAGCGGCGGGGCGCTCAGCACGGAGCCGTGAGCCGTCGGGCGGCCTACCGCTTGACTCGCGCTGCCGAATCCGGCGACGGCGCGATGCCGTGTGCGAGTGCGTGCCCCGCGTCCACGCCGGCGGCGAATTCCCGCACAAGGCGAATGACGGTGCGAGTAAGCAGCTTACGACGGGGTCGCTTCCAGCGAGTGGGTGCTTTGTGCAACATGGCCCCTATGCTGCCGGGGCAGCCGTTGCGGGCACAGTGGCCCTGGTGCCACTCTTCGATAAGATAGTGCCATGCACACCGTTGCGATCCTCGCTTACGACGAGATGTCGGGTTTCGAGTCCGGCCTGGCGGCGGAGATCTTCGGAATGGCCGAGTTGTCAGAGATGTTCTCGGCGGGTATCCCCGCGCCCGGGTATTCGGTGAAGCTCTGCTCCGAGACCCCCGAGATCCGGTTGCTCGGCGGCGCGACGGTGCGCACCTCGTACGGGCTCGATGACCTCGCCGTCGCGGACACCGTCGTCATCCCCAGCGTTCGAGATGTCGCGCAAACGACGTCGCCGGAACTGGTGGACGCGATCAAGGCGGCCGACGACCGGCAGGCCCGACTGGTGTCGATCTGTTCGGGTGCCTTCGCGTTGGCCGCCGCTGGGGTGCTCGACGGCCGGACCGCAACCACCCACTGGATCTACGTCGACCTGCTTCGGCAGCGTTACCCGGGTGCCGACATCGATCCGGCACCGCTGTATGTCGACAACGGGCGGGTCCTCACCAGTGCGGGTTGTGCTGCAGGCCTCGATCTCTGTCTGCACATCGTGCGGTCGGACCACGGGGCGCAGGTCGCAAATGATGTGGCCCGCCGCTTGGTGATCTCACCGCACCGTGCCGGTGGACAGGCCCAGTACATCGAGAACCCGGTTCCCGAGCCTGCCGCTGATGGGCGGATCGCTGCGGGGATGGCCTGGGCGCTCGAGCACCTCGACGCATCCATCACGCTCGACGACCTTGCCGCCCAGTCGGCGATGTCGCGACGCAGCTATCTGCGCCAATTCGCCAAAGCGACCGGAACGACGCCGATCAAGTGGCTGATCGAGCAACGGATCCAGGCCAGCCTCACGCTGCTCGAGTCGTCCTCGTACTCCGTCGAGCAGATCGCGGCTCGCGTCGGTTTCGAGTCGCCGGTGACCTACCGGTATCACTTCGTGCGCCAGATGCGCACCACGCCCAGCGATTACCGGAGTTGCTTCACCGGCGAATCCGGTTGAGGCTGTTCACCCCGCCGTCGGCACGCCACAATGGGTCGGTGCCCGAAAGCTTTACCGAAAAGTTCGCGGCAGGTCTTGCCAGTTACGGCGACCGGCCTTGCATCGAGTTCGAAGGACGTTGGTACAGCGGGGCTGACATCGACGCCTATGCCGAAGCGATCGCGTCGGCGCTGGACAGCGCCGGTGTCGCCGATGACGCTCCGGTCGGCCTGGTGGTCCGCAACCGGCTGCACCACGCCGCGGCGATCATCGGATTCCTAGCCGCGGGCCGTCCCGTCTCGATGATCTACTCCTTCCAGTCGCCGGAGGTGATCGGGCGCGACGTGGAGAAGCTCGCCCTGTCGGCCGTCGTGGCCGACCCCGAAGACTGGAGCAGCGAGGTCATCGCGGCCGCCAGGCGCACGGGCAGTGCAGGCATCGCGATCTCACTGAAAGCGCCGGCCGTCGCCCCGGTCGAAGGGGCGGAGCATCGAGACAGTACCCGCCATCATGCCCGGTCCGAACCCGGTGTGGCACTCGAGATCCTCTCCAGCGGCACGACCGGGCCACCGAAAAGGCAGGCGCTCGGGGCTTCTGTGCTGGAACGGACGGTGTTCAGCGTCACCAGCGGTGAAGCGGCGTCACCGGCTGCGCCTCCCGAGTTCGCGTACTGGCAGTTCGGCGGCATCGGCGTATGCCAGTTGATCGCCGGGATCTACAACGGACGCCGGATCGCGATGCTCGAACGCTTCACCGTGGACGGCTGGGTCGAGGCGATCAAGAAGCACCGCATCACACGTGGCGGTGTGCAGCCTGCGGTGATTCGAATGCTGCTCGACGCCGACGTGCCCACAGAGGATCTCGCGTCGCTGGAGTTCCTGATCAGCGCCTCGGGACCGCTGGACCCGGAGACACGTGGCGAGTTCGAGCATCGCTACGGCATTCCCATTTGGCTGGCCTACGGGGCAACTGAATTCGCCGGGTCGCTGTGTGCATGGACGCCGGAGATGCTTCGCGAATTCGGTGAGACCAAGCGCAACAGTGTGGGGCGTGCGCTGCCCGACACCGAACTGCGGGTCGTCGACCCGGAGACCGGCTCCGTGCTTGCTCCCGGTCGGCAGGGTTTGCTGGAGGCCACAGTGGCTCCGCTGGGCCAGGACTGGATTCGCACTACCGATATCGCCAGCTTCGACACCGACGGCTTCGTGACCTTGTTCGGGCGGGCCGACGGCGCGATCAACCGCGGTGGGTTCAAGGTGCTGCCCGAAACGGTGCGGAAGGTCCTGATTACGCAACCCAATATCCGGGACGCCTGCGTGGTCGGCGTGCCCGATGTTCGCCTTGGACAGGTGCCGTTCGCCGCAGTCGAGGTGGCCCCAGGCACCGACCCACCTTCGGCCGACGAACTCGAAGAGTTGGTGCGCCAATCGCTGCCGGTGTACAACGTTCCGGTCGCCTTTGCGGTCGTCGATGCGTTGCCGCGAAACCCCGCTCTGAAGGTGAGCCTCCCGAATGTCGCTGCGCTCTACCCGGGAAAAGCGTGACGGTGGTTGCGGAAGTTCCTACACCGCACCGAGATCGGCCGACAGCCAGTGTTCCGCTTTGACAAACACTGCCACGCTTTCGCCGTGCTCTCGCCGCGCGAACTCCAGGTAGGGTTCAACCTGCTCGGGTGCGAGGTAGCGCCGGGTCATCTCGACGAGTTGGTCGTCGGTACCGGGTTCGATACGCAGGACGGGGCCGTCCACTGCGACGTAGCGCACGGTGGGCTCCACGCGATCGACCATCAGCGATAGGAAGCCGCTGGATTCGATCAACCGGTGTTTGCGTGAACCTTTCCCGGTGATGAACCACGGGGCACCGCCGGGTGCGTACTGGTACCAGATGGGCACGGTGAGCGGGCCGCGATCGGTGCCGGCGTGGACAGACAGTGCCGCAACATGCGGTTCGGCGAGGAACTGTTCTCGTTCATCCTTCGAAAGAGCCATGAGGGCACGCTACCGACGGGGTGTGACAGATTCCGGGTGTTCTCCCTGGAATCCACAGCCCGGAACTGTGCAACCACCTCTAGAGTCAGACGGCATGCGCTTCGGACTCTTCATCCCCCAGGGTTGGCGGCTGGACCTGGTCGGAATCGAACCCGGCGACCAATGGCGGGTGATGTCGGATCTCGCCACCCACGTCGACGAGGGCGGCGTCTGGGACTCACTGTGGGTGTACGACCACTTCCACACGGTGCCGATGCCGACGGACGAGGCCACCCACGAGGCATGGTCGCTGATGGCTGCGTTCGCCGCCACCACGTCGAGGGTCAAGTTGGGTCAGATGTGCACGGCGATGAGCTACCGCAACCCTGTCTACCTCGCCAAAGTCGCAGCGACCGCCGACATCATTTCCGGAGGCCGGGTCCAGATGGGGATCGGCGGTGGCTGGTACGAACACGAGTGGCGCGCATATGGATACGGGTTTCCCTCGGCCGGGGTCCGGCTGGCGCGACTCGACGAGGGCGTGCAGATCATGCGCGACGCCTGGCGTGACGGGATGGTCACGTTCGACGGCAAGCACTATCAGGTCGACGGTGCCATCGTGGCGCCCAAGCCCCTCCAGGATGGCGGTATCCCGCTGTGGATCGCCGGCGGCGGGGAGAAGGTCACGCTGCGCATCGCCGCGAAGTACGCCCAGTACACGAACTTCACGTCGGAGCCGGAAGGGTTCGCCCACAAGTCCGAGGTGCTTGCCGACCATTGTCGGGCGGTGGGAACCGATTTCGGCGCGATCGTCCGTTCGGCAAACGTTAACGTCGTCACCGGCGCCACCGAGTCGGATGTCAAGGATCGGCTCGCCCGGGTGCGGTCCCGGATCGGCGCACTCACCGGGGACGCCGCCGCGGATGCGATGCTTAAATCGATGAGCACACCCCAGTCCGGCAGCGGGACCCCGGAGCAACTCGTCGAGGCACTACAGAAGCTCCGCGACCTGGGCTGTGAATACGTGATCTGCTACTGCCCCGAGGCGGCCTACGACCGTTCGGGCATCGAGTTGTTCGAACGCGAGGTCATCCCGGCGCTG
>NZ_JBAUJB010000125.1:0-3250 GCF_049683355.1 Mycobacterium sp. | reverse complement strand
CCCAGTGTGGTGCCGGCGATCAGTGTGGTGACGGTGGTGGGGGTGCCGGGAGCGTCGGTGGCTCCGGTGGTGGTGGCCACGCCGGTGGCGGCGGGCACGACCGGCTCGGAAATCACGGTGTCTCCGGTGGTGGTGATCACTGATCTGGATTCCGAGGACCTCGGTTCTGCCACGGTCACTCTCAACGATGCGGGTGCGGGGGATTCGTTCGGCTGGGGAACTCTGCCGACCGATGTGACCGCCGAGGTCGTTGGTGGGGTGTTGACGTTCACCGGTGCGGCCACCGCAGCCGAATATCGGGTGTTGTTGGAGTCGGTGACGTTGACGTCGGCCGAGGCGGGGCTCAAGACGGTCACCTTCGCGGTGGTCGATGGGGACGGTAATCCCAGTGTGGTGCCGGCGATCAGTGTGGTGACGGTGGTGGGGGTGCCGGGAGCGTCGGTGGCTCCGGTGGTGGTGGCCACCCCGGTGGCGGCGGGCACGACCGGTTCGGAGGTCACGATCAGTCCGGTGGTGGTGATCACCGACCTCGACTCCGATGCCATTGATTCGGCGACGGTCATTCTGCGCAGTCCGGCTGTGGGGGATTCCTTCGGCTGGGGAACCCTACCCACCGATGTGACGGCGAGTGTCGCGGGTGGGGTGTTGATGTTCACCGGGTCGGCGACCGCGGCGGAGTATCAGCAGCTTCTGCAGTCGGTGACGTTGACCTCGGCGGAGGCGGGAATCAAGACGGTCACCTTCGCCGTCGTCGACGCCGACGGCAACCCCAGTCTGGTGCCGGCGATCAGCACGGTCACCGTCGTCGGATTGCCGGGCGCTACCAGCCCCACCGTGCTGACATCGGTGATCAATTTTTCCTATACCGCCGGGTCCTCAGGCGTCCCGGTTGATTCAGGTCTCATCGTCCTCGACGCGGATTCCACGACGATGACCGGCGCGACGGTGACAATCACCGATCCGGAGGCAGGCGACGTGCTGGCCTATGGGACGCTGCCCGATGATGTCACCGCTGACTTCGGTTCAGGCGTCTTGATTTTCGAGGGCAACGCCTCCGTCAGTGAGTACCAGCAGCTTCTGCGGTCTGTGACGTTCTCGACGGACGCATCAGCACTGGCGACGATCAAGACCCTCTCGTTCACGATCACCGACGACCAGGACGGCGTCAGTGCACCTGGCGTGGTCGCAGTCACCGTTCTGTCGCTGCCTATCCTCGCAACACCGGTCGTGGTCACCGCGGTAGCCAATGTGGGCTATACGGCCGGCGATTCGGCCATCCCTGTTGATCCTGGGCTGGTGTTGCTGGACGCAGACTCGACGAACATGTCCGGTGCCGTAGTGTCGATCGTGGGCGGCGCAGCGGTCGGCGAAACCCTCGATTTCACACCGCAGGCGGACATCAACGGCAGTTACAACTCAGGCGTCCTGACGTTCGACGGCGACGCTTCGGTGGCGGCGTACCAGCAGGTGTTGCGATCAGTGACATTCTCGACCAACTCTGATGCACTGGCGACGATCAAGTCCATCTCATTCGTGGTCACCGACGCCCAGGACAATGTCAGTGGCACAGGTTTTGTCGCTGTGACGGTCGTGACGTCGCCACTGCAGATCCCGCCACTGGTGACGACCTCGGTGGTCAATGTCTCGTACACCGCAGGCGACGGCGCCATCACCGTGGATCCGGCGGTCGGCGTCCTCGATCTCGATTCGACTGACCTCGATGGCGCGACGGTCAAGATCACCGGCGGGTTCGCCTCGGGAGATACGTTGACTTTCACTGAGCCGGAGGGAATTACCGGTGTTTACGACGAAGTCACCGGCACGCTGACCTTCACGGGCACGGAATCGATCGCCAAGTACGAGGAGGCTTTGCGGTCGGTCCAGTTGTCGACGAGCGCATCGGCGCTGGCAACGATAAAGACGGTCTCGTTCGCGGTAATCGACGCCGAGGGGATGTCGAGTCTGCCAGGCACCGTCGCGGTGACTGTGTTGGCCGCACAGGTCAATGTGGCGCCATTGGTGGTGACCACCACCTTGGGTCCGCTCTACACCGCCGGAAACACTGCAGTGAACGTGAATCCGTTGCTGACCGTGATCGACCTGGACTCATCGACACTGACGGGCGCGGTAGTGGAGATCTCCGGAAACTTCGCTTCGGGCGACGTGCTCGAGTACACCGCGATGGCAGGCATCAGCGGTGACTATGACGCGCTTAACGGGATCTTGACATTCATAGGTAGCGGGACTCCGGCGCAGTACCAACAGCTGTTGCGGTCGGTGACGTTCTCGACGGATGGGTTGGCACCGACCGCCGTCAAGACGGTCACGTTCACAGTCACCGACCAGCAGGGTGCGACGGGTCCGTCTGCGGCAGCGCTCGTCTCGGTTACCGCCAACTCGGCTCCGATACTCACGACGCCGCTGGGCGGCGGCATCGTCCTCCTGGGAGCGCAAGTGCTGAGCTCCACCGCCGTGATTTTCGACGATTCCTCATATCTGGACCAGGCTGTCATCACGATCACCAATGTCCAGAGCGGTGACTTGCTCGAGTTCACGCCCACAGGATCGATCACCGGTGGCTACGACGACGGTGTGCTCACACTGACGGGACAGGGGACCGTGCTGGAATATCAAACCGTCATCCAGTCGATCAAGTTCTCGAAGTCGATCTTCAATCTGCTCGGGTTCCGGAACATCACGATGGTCGTCCGGGATGCGCAGGGACTCAACAGCAACACGACGTCGGGGATGATGACACTGGTTCTGTGATTCAGATCGCGGGCCCCAGAAGGTCGTCGGCGTCCTTGATGACATACCCGTAGCCCTGCTCTGCGAGGAACCGCTGCCGATGCGCGGCGTACTCCGCATCGAGGCTGTCGCGAGAGACCACCGAGTAGAACACCGCACCCCCGCCGTCGGCCTTGGGCCGCAACAGCCGCCCCAGACGTTGGGCCTCTTCTTGGCGGGACCCGAAGGTTCCCGAGACCTGAACGGCGACACTGGCTTCGGGCAGGTCGATGGAGAAGTTGGCGACCTTCGACACCACCAGGGTTCGGATCTCGCCACGGCGGAACCCGTCGAAGAGCGCCTCCCGCTCAGCGGTCTTCGTCGACCCCTGGATCACCGGGGCGTCGAGTTCGGCGCCCAGTTCGTCGAGTTGGTCGAGGTAGGCGCCGATCACCAACGTCGGCTCGGCCGGGTGCCGTTCCAGGATCGACTTCACCACAGCGATCTTGGTGTGCGCCGTCGC
>NZ_JBAUJB010000124.1:0-17423 GCF_049683355.1 Mycobacterium sp. | reverse complement strand
GGCTTCGGCGAGCCGGCCGGCCACCACGTCGGCCTCGGCGAGCGCGGCCAGCCGGTGGAAGCGCTGCGCCGTCGCCCCCGCTCCCGGCAGCGGAAGATCCAGTGCGCCCGAGGCGAGCCACGTGTTGACCATCGCGTTGGTCATGCCCCGGCACCGGCCTTGGGTTGGGGCCGCGGCCGCGCCAGGCTCTTCAGGTGTTGGGCGAACCCGCCCGGGGCCCGGCCCTCGCGCCGGTCCGACGTCGCCACCGACAACTCCCGGTCGCGGTGCACGGTCAGCCCCGCCTCCTCGAAGCGGTGCACCAGTTCGACGTCCTCGCCGGTGGCCAGCGCACGGAAGCCCCCGACATGCCAGTAGGCGTCGGCCCGGAAACCCATGTTGGCCCCGTGCACGTGGTCATGGCCGGGCCCGGTGGACCGGTACGAACGCAGGTAGCGGCGCACCACCGCGGGCGAGAAGTTCCGCCAGTTCGGCACTCGGACCACACCGAGAACCATGTCCGCGTCGGCGTGCAGGTCGGGGTCGACCATCCGCACCAGCCAGTCGGCGTCGACCACGCTGTCCGCGTCGGTGGTCGCATACCAGGTGTCCGCGGCGTCGACGCCGGCGAACAGCGACCGCGCGTACTCGAACCCGGCGGCTCGGGTGGCGCCGACATTGGCCGCGTCCACCGACACGAAATGCACGTCGGGACCGAACCGGCCGGCCAGTCCTTCGCTGTCGTCGTCACACGAGTCGAGCACCACGACCACCGACACCAGGGTCGGCAGGCACAGCGCGGCGGTGGTCAGCGCCCGCAGGCATTCCGGCAGATGCGCCCGCTCGTTGTGCGCGGGAACCACCACGACAGTCTGCAGCGGGAACGATTCGGACGCGGTCATGCGCCTATTTAGCCGTTTAGCGGGCATTTCACACCTGGCACGATGGTGGCGTGGACGACGTCGCGGCAGTGCTGTTCGATTTCTCCGGCACCCTGTTCCGGCTCGAGGAGGACGACAGCTGGTTCGCCGGCATGGAGATCGACAATGACGACCGCGGCGAGATCGATGGTCACGTGCAGGCCGAGCTGATGCGGCGGCTCACCGCGCCGACCGGTCGGTCGGTGCACATGACGCCCGAGGCGCTGCAGGCGTGGATGAACAGGGACCTGGCGCCACATCTGCATCGTGAGGCCTACCTGCACGTGCTGCGCGAATCCGGTCTCGCCCGCCACCATGCCGAATCGCGGCCAGGCCGGGTGATCGACCCGGCGAGCTGGACAGCGTATCCGGACACCGCTGTGGTGCTCGCCGGACTGCATCGGCGCGGCGTCAGGACCGCAGTGGTGTCCAACATCGCCTTCGACATCCGGCCGGCGTTCGAGGCTGTCGGTGGGGTCGGGGTCGTCGACGAGTTCGTGCTGTCGTTCGAGGTCGGCGCCGTCAAGCCGGACAAGGCGATCTTCCAGACCGCCCTGGGCCGGCTCGGGGTGCCCGCCGAGCGGGCGCTGATGGTCGGCGACAGCGACGAGGCCGACGGCGGAGCCCGCGCGCTGGGCTGCGGATTCGCGCTCGTCGATCCGCTGCCGACCTCGCAGCGCAGCGACGGGCTGATCACCGCTCTGCGGCCCTATGGCCTGTGACGGCACACTGGACGGATGGCCGATCCGAAGCCGCCATGGTGGCTCAAACCGATGAACAAGGTTCTGATGGCCGCCATGAGGACCGGCCTGATGAAGGACGGCCCGCTGGTGCTGACGGTGACCGGCCGCAAGTCCGGCCGGCCACGGTCGACGCCGATCACCCCGTTCGAGGTCGACGGGAAGCGCTACGTCGTCGGCGGGTTCCCCGGCGCGGACTGGGTGCGCAACGCGCAGGCGAATCCCGATGCGGTGCTGGTGCGCGGCAGGGTGCGCGAGCCGGTGCGGATGGTGGAGCTGACGGCCGAGCAATCCCGCCCGCTGCTGCGGCAGTTCCCGACGCTGGTGCCCACCGGCGTCAGCTTCATGAAGAACGCCGGGCTGGTCACCGGACCCAACCCCGACGAGTTCGAGGCGTTGGCCGGCCGCTGCTCGGTGTTCCGCTTCGATAGTGTTCGATGACCTTCGACGTTCGATAGCCTTCGACGCGTGACCAACCCCTTCGACCCCAGCCTCTGGGAGCCGGTGGCCGGCTTCGACGGCCTGACCGACGTCACCTACCACCGCCACGTCGCCGACGGCGCCCGCACACCGACGGTCCGGGTGGCGTTCGACCGGCCCGAGGTCCGCAACGCCTTCCGGCCGCACACCGTCGACGAGCTCTTCCGCGTCCTCGACCACGCCCGGATGTCCTCCGACGTCGGCGTCGTGTTGCTGACGGGCAACGGACCGTCGCCCAAGGACGGCGGGTGGGCCTTCTGCTCCGGCGGTGACCAGCGCATCCGTGGCCGCAGCGGTTACCAGTACGCCTCCGGGGACACCGCCGAGACGGTGGACCCGGCCCGGGCGGGCCGGCTGCACATCCTCGAGGTGCAGCGCCTGATCCGGTTCATGCCCAAACCGGTGATCTGCCTGGTCAACGGGTGGGCCGCCGGTGGCGGGCACTCGCTGCACGTGGTGTGCGACCTGACGCTCGCTTCGCGCGAGCACGCCCGTTTCAAGCAGACCGACGCCGACGTCGGCAGCTTCGACGCCGGCTACGGGTCGGCGTATCTGGCGAGCCAGACCGGGCAGAAGTTCGCCCGCGAGATCTTCTTCCTGGGCCGTCCCTACACCGCCGAGCAGATGCACGCGATGGGCGCGGTCAACGAGGTCGTTGACCACGCCGATCTGGAAACCGTTGCGCTGCAATGGGCATCGGAGATCAATGGGAAGTCACCGCAGGCCATCCGGATGCTGAAGTACGCCTTCAACCTGCCGGAGGACGGCCTGGTGGGCCAGCAGCTGTTCGCCGGTGAGGCGACGCGGCTGGCCTACATGACCGACGAGGCCGTCGAGGGCCGGGACGCGTTCCTGGAGAAGCGTGCCCCGGACTGGACCCCCTTCCCACGGTATTTCTGAGCCCGATTTCGGCGTGGTTTTCGTCGCTGAGCGGCGATAAGCACGCCGAAATCACCCGATCTGGACGCTGGCGCGGTACCGCAGCGGCGACATCCCGACCTCCCGTTTGAAAGCGTTGCTGAAGGCACTTTCCGACGTGTAGCCGAGCCGGAACGCCAGCGGGCCCACGCGGGCGTCGCCGTCGCGCAGCGCGTGCCGCGCCAGCTGCATGCGCCAGTTGTTGAGATACGTCAGCGGAGGTACGCCCGCGACCACCCGGAAGCGTTCCGCGAACGACGTCCGCGACATCGCCGACGTGCGAGCGAGTTGATCGAGACGCCAAGGCTTTCCGGGCTGGTCATGCATCAGCGACACCGCCGGGCGCAGCCTGTCGTCGGTGAGCAGGCGCAGCCACCCGGGTGGAAGTCGGTCGTTTTGGGCGATGTAGGCGCGAAGCACCTCGAGCAGCAGCAGCTGGCCCTGCTGCTTGATTGCGAAGGCCGCACCGACCCGGCCTCCGGTCACTTCGTCGAGCAGGCGGTTGAGGATTGCGTGCAGGTTGGTCGCCTCGGCCGCGGAGGCACGTACATGCCCTACGGGTGGTAGGGCCTGCATCAGCAGCGCCTGCCCGATCGGGTTGACGTCGATGTGACCGCCGATGATCACGTCGGAGTCACTGCAGTTGGCGCCGTCGACCCGTACGAAGGTGTCCGATTCGTCGATCACGAGCTCGGTCCTGGGGCCACCACCTTTCGGACATCCGTTGGGATGACCCACATCTCGACACCGAGTACGACGGCATGGTCGCCTACGGCCAGTCGAAGACCGCCAATGTACTGTTCGCCGTCGAACTCGACCGGCAGTGGTCCGGCGACGGCATCCGCGGCTACTCGCTTCACCCCGGCGGGATCGTCTCGACCAACCTGGGGCCGTCGTTCAGCCTCGAGGACTGGCGCGCGATGGGGCTCGTCGACGAGAACGACCAGCCGATCATCGACCCGGCCAACGACATGAAGACGCCGCAGCAGGGCGCCTCGACGCAGGTTTTCGCCGCGACCAGCCCGAGGCTGGCCGAGATCGGCGGGGTGTACCTCGCCGACAACGACATCTCGCCGCTGGAGGCGGACGCCCGCCCTGTCACGGTCGACCTGGGCAGCGGCCCGCTCCAGACCACGCCGGGGGTCACCGGCTACGCCGTGGATCCGGAGTCGGCCGAGCGGCTGTGGGAGCTGAGCGAGAAGTTGCTCGCCTGAGTTGTCGCCGGAACGGTATTCCAGCAGACAAAACTCGCGTGGGCGCCTGCTGGAATACCGTTCCGGCGGGATACCTAGACTCGCTACGTGACTAGCAGGAACCCGCTGCGTCGGCTGGCCGAACAGGTCGTGCTGACCAGCATGCGGCCCCCGATCCTCCCGACGCTGCTGCAGTACCGACCCAACCGCGAGGTGGTCGACCTGACGGGCAAGCGGGTCCTGCTGACCGGCGCGTCCTCGGGCATCGGTGAAGCCGCCGCCGGGAAGCTGGCACGCCGCGGCGCCACGGTCGTGGTGGTGGCCCGCCGTGCGGAGCTGCTCGACGCAGTCGTCGCACGGATCACCGCCACCGGCGGGGACGCCCGCGCCCACGCCTGCGACCTGTCCGATCTCGACGCGGTCGACGCTCTGGTCGCCACGGTGGAGGCCGACCTCGGCGGGGTCGACATCCTGGTCAACAACGCAGGCCGGTCCATCCGGCGACCGCTGACCGAATCGCTGGAGCGCTGGCACGACGTCGAACGCACGATCGCGCTGAACTACTACGCGCCGCTGCGGCTGATCCGCGGCCTGGCCCCGGGGATGATCGCGCGCGGGGACGGCCATGTGATCAACGTGTCCACCTGGGGGGTCAAGACCGAGTCGCCGCCACTGTTCGGCGTGTACAACGCCTCCAAGGCGGCGCTGTCGTCGGTCAGCCGGATCATCGAAACCGAGTGGAGCAACCGGGGCGTCCACTCCACGACCCTGTACTACCCGCTGGTGAAGACCCCGATGATCGCACCCACCCGCGCCTATGACGGCCTGCCCGGTTTGTCCGCCGACGAGGCCGCCGACTGGATCGTCACCGCCGCGCGCGATCGCCCGGTCAGCATCGCGCCGCGGATCGCGGTCACCGCGGCCGCGATCAACAGCATCGCCCCCGCCGCTGTCGACATGATGATGAAACGCCAACGGATGCAGCCCGAAGACCGATGACGGCACCCGGGATCGCCGGCCTGGCCGATGTCGTCCGGGTGCACGGCCGGGACCGCCCCGATGCGCCCGCGCTGGTGGTCGGTGACCGGACCATCACGTTCGGCGAACTCGACGCGCGGTCCAGCCGTGCGGCCCAGGCGTTCTCGTCGGCGGGCATCGGGTTCGGCGACCGGGTCGCGTTCGTCGAGCGCAACGGTGCGGAGTTCTTCGACGTGGTGTTCGGGCTGGCCAAGTTGGGTGCCGTCGCCGTCCCGGTCAACTGGCGGCTGGCCGCGCCGGAGATCCGGCACATCGTCGCCGATTGCCGGGCCGCGGCGATCGTCGTCGGCGAGGAGTTCTTCGGCCACGTCGAGGCCATCGAGGCCCAGATCAGCGCCGAGGTCGTCGCGATCGGGAGCCACGACCGCTGGCCGGACTTCGCCGACTGGGTGGCCGCCCACCCCGCCGTCGACCCCGGCGTCGCCACCGGGCCCGACGACCTGCTGGCGCTGATGTACACGTCGGGGACCACCGGGCTGCCCAAGGGCGTCATGCTCAGCAACACCAACTACCGCGCCAAGACCGCGGGGGTCGCCGGGCCGTGGCGGTTCAGCGCCGACGCCGTGAGCCTGGCCGTCATGCCGCTGTTCCACATGGCCGGGTCCGGATGGGCGTTCGCCGGGCTGTGGCACGGCGCCCCCACCGTCGTGCTGCGCGACGTCGACCCGGCCGCAATCCTGGAGGCGATCGCCATCCACCGCGTCACGAACCTGCTGCTGGTGCCCGCCGTGATCCAGGTGCTCCTCGACACCCCCGGCGTCACCACCTGCGACTTCTCCCACCTGCGGGTGCTCGTCTACGGCGCCTCCCCCATCAGCGACGACGTGTTGATCCGCGGGATCGAACGCTTCGGCGGGGTGTTCGCACAGGTGTACGGCATGACCGAGACCACCGGATCGATCACCCAGCTCGACGGCGCCGACCACGTGACGGACCGTCTGCGCTCGTGCGGCAAGCCGTATCCATGGGTGGCGGTGCGGGTCGTCGACCGCGACGGCGCCGACGCCCCGCCCGGAACGGTCGGCGAGCTGTGGACCCGTTCCGAGCAGAACATGCTCGGCTACTGGAACAACCCGGAGGCGACCGCGGCCACCCTGACCGGCGACGGGTGGCTCAAGACCGGGGACGCCGGGTACGTCGACGCCGACGGCTACGTGTACCTGCAGGACCGGATCAAGGACATGATCGTCTCCGGCGGCGAGAACGTGTACCCGATCGAGGTGGAGAACGTCCTTTTGACTCATCCCGGGGTGGCCGACGTCGCCGTCATCGGCGTGCCCGACGACAGATGGGGCGAAGCGGTCAAGGCCGTGGTGGTGCCCGCGCCTGGCGCCTCGCTGGACGACGCCGAGCTGATCGGATACGCCAGGGCGCGCCTCGGCGGCTTCAAGCTGCCCAAGACCGTCGACTTCGTCGCGGCGCTGCCGCGCACCCCGAGCGGCAAGGTGCTCAAACGCGACCTGCGCGACCCGTACTGGGCGCACACCGGCAGGCACATCGGCTGAGCCCGTCGTCCGCGTGATAAACACGGTGGCATGGAGATCCTGGCCAGTCGGATGCTGTTTCGGCCGGCCGACTATCAGCGGTCAGTGGCGTTCTACCGCGATGGCATCGGCCTGGCAGTCGCCCGGGAGTACGGCGCGGGCACCGTGTTCTACGCCGGCCAGTCGTTGATCGAACTCGCCGGCCACGGCGCCCCCGACCGCGATGCGCCACCGTTCCCCGGAGCGCTGTGGCTGCAGGTCCGAGACGTGCAGGCGGCGCAGACCGAGCTGCGGGAACGAGGCATCGAGATCGCCCGCGAGGCCCGCCGCGAACCGTGGGGCCTGCACGAGATGCACGTCGTCGACCCCGACGGGGTGACGTTGATCTTCGTGCAGGTGCCCGACGACCACCCGCTGCGCCGTGACACCCGCGACTGAGTCAGACACCCGCGACTGAGCTCAGCGCGCGGATGCCACAACCGACCAGCCGACGGACGCCAGCCGCGCGGCCACCTGCTCGATCTCCTCGGCGTCGGGCTCGGCGGCGGTGACGACGTGCAGCGCCGCCCGCACCTCGCGCGACGTCACGGAGCCCGAATCGTCGCCGCGCAGCACTGCCCGCGCGACGGCCACGACGTCGTCGTCGGACAGCGACCGGGCCAGCAGCGCGAGCAGCGGAAAGTAGTCCTGACGGGGAATCCCGTGCGGATAGCCCTGCTGCAACCAGGAGACGACGTTGTCGACGCGACGCGCGGTCATGCGTCAATTCTGCGGGCGCCGAGGCGGATCCGGCCAGCCGGCGGACCGGTATTTCACCCTGCACGGCGAGGTCTTCATCTGCTGTTCAACCGCGGCCGGGAGCTACTATCGGGTCGCCGAGTCCCGTCCTGATGTGGAGGTCAGCCCATAGCCATCCTTCGTCCGGTCGCCATCGGGTCCGGCGCCGCGGCATCAACTGCGTTGACCGTGATCGGCGACATGCTCCGCGGCGGGGTCAGCGTGCTGCCGGTGCCTGCCGACAGCGCCGAGGAGACATCGCAGCTGACGACGGCATTGCGCGCCGGGCAGAGCATCGACGACGACGTGGCCGTCGTGCTGTCCACCTCGGGCACCACCGGCACCCCGAAGGGCGCCCTGCTCTCCGCCGCCGCTCTGGTGGCCAGCGCCGAAGCGACCCACAATCGGCTCGGTGGCACCGGCCGCTGGCTGCTGGCCTTACCCGGGTACCACGTGGCCGGATTCCAGGTGCTGGTCCGTAGCGTGGTGGCGGGCACCGATCCGGTCGCCATCGCAGCCGCCTTCGAGCCCGACGAGCTGTCCGCTGCAGTCGCTGCGCTGGGCTCGGGCCGGCGCTATGCATCTCTGGTGGCGGCACAGCTGGACAAGGCGCTGCGGGACCCGCAGGCCACCCGGGCGCTGGCCGAGCTGGACGCGGTGCTCGTCGGCGGCGGTCCGATGCCGACCGCGATAGCCGAAAGGGCCTCGGCTGCAGGTGTTTCCGTGGTCAGAACCTACGGGATGAGCGAGACCGCCGGCGGTTGCGTGTACGACGGGGTGCCGCTGGACGGGGTGGAGGTGAAGGTGGCCGACCACGGCAGGATCTCTCTCGGCGGCCCGACCGTCGCCTCCGGGTACCGCAACCCCGTGGAACCGGACCCGTTCGCCGAACAAGGCTGGTTCCGCACCGACGACCTCGGCACCCTCGACGGTGCAGGCGTGCTCACCGTGCTGGGCCGGGTCGACGACGCGATCAGCACCGGCGGGCTGACGGTGCTGCCCGGGCTGGTCGAGGCCGCGCTGGCCACGCATCCCGCGGTGGCCGAGTGCGCGGTGTTCGGAGTGCCAGACGAACGGCTGGGGCAGCGGGTGGCGGCTGCGGTGGTGCTCGAACCCGGCACCACGATCACGTTGTCGCAGCTACGGTCTCACATCATCGGGTCGCTGCCCCCGACCGCGGCGCCGCGTCAGGTGCACGTCGTCGACGCGCTGCCGCGCCGGGGAATCGGCAAGGTCGACCGCCGCGAGCTCGCCCGGCTGTTCGGCGCGCACGAACCGTAGCCCACCGGTCGCCGGTGGGCACGCGCATGATGGGCGGATGAGCACCGAAGTGACCTCTGTCGACGAACTCCGCGCGATCGTCGGGTATCCGAACGAGGCCGTGGCCAACAAGGTCGGTGACCGGCTGTCCGCGGTGCACCAGCACTGGCTGGCCCACTCGCCGCTGGGCTTCGTGGCGACGACGGACGCCCGCGGCCGTGTCGACGTCTCCCCGAAAGGTGATCCTGCCGGGTTCGTGCACGTCATCGGCCCGACGACGATCGCGATCCCGGAGCGCCCCGGCAACAAGCGCGTGGACGGCTACCTCAACGTGCTGGAACGCCCGCACGTCGGCACGCTGTTCGTGATCCCCGGACGCGGCGACACGCTGAGGATCAACGGGACCGCCCGGATCTTCGCCGACGCCGACTACTTCGACGCGATGGCGGTACGGGGCCAGCGGCCCATCCTGGCGTTGCAGATCGACATCGAAGAGGTGTTCTTCCACTGCGCCAAGGCATTCCTGCGATCCGACGCGTGGAAGCCGGAGAACTGGAAGCCGGACGCGGTGCCCAGCGTCGCGCAGCTGGCCAAGTCGATCTATGCGGACATGAGCCTCGAGGAGCTGGAGAGGTACTTCGGCGAGGAGAACATGCGCTCGATGCTCTACTGAGCGGGGCTGTCACCGAATCGTTCGGGCCGCACGCGGCCGGGGAGAGCGAACCGCAATAGGCTGGCGGTCGTGCCCATCGGTCGCAAAGAGGTGATCGCGGTCAGCGCCGCCGTGGCGCTTGTCGTCGCGGCGTTCGTGATCCCGCACCTCGACCTCGGCATCGTCACCCCGCTGATCAACGCGTCCGAGCAACGATTCCGGACCTTCGCCGGTACCGCACCGATCTTCGGCTGGTACAACGCCCACGTCGGCCCCGGCACCATCCCTGCGTTTGCGGTCGCCGCCGCGGCGGTGTTGTGGGGGCCGTCGCTGGCGCAGCGGCTGCCCTGGCGCCGGCTGCCCTGGACGGTGTGGGCGGTCTCCTGCGCGTGGGCGTTCAGCCTGGCCATGATCGACGGCTGGCAGCGCGGCTTCGCCGGCCGGCTCACTGCCCGCCACGAGTACCTGCGCCAGGTGCCGAGCGTCACCGACCTACCCGAAGCGGTGCGCGCGTTCGCCGACAGAATCCTTGACTACCAGCCGGATTCGTGGATCACCCATGTGTCCGGGCACCCGCCCGGGGCCCTGCTGACGTTCGTGTGGCTCGACCGGATCGGGTTGAGCGGCGGTGCATGGGCGGGTCTGCTGTGCCTGTTCGCCGGCTCGAGTGTGGCGGCTGCGATCGTCGTGACGGTGCGCGCGCTGGCCGACGAGGACACCGCCCGGATGGCGGCGCCGTTCGTGGCGGTGGCGCCCACCGCCATCTGGGTCGCGGTCTCCGCCGACGGCTACTTCGCGGGCGTCGCCGCGTGGGGCATCACCCTGCTGGCGCTGGCGGTCAGCAGGACGGTGCGCCTGCCGGTGCCGGCTGCCGCCGGCGCCGGGCTGCTGCTGGGCTGGGGCATCTTCCTCAACTACGGGCTGGTGCTGATGGCGCTGCCGGCGGTCGCCGTGCTGCTCACCGCGACCACTTGGCGCGCCGCCCTCGGCACGCTCGTGCCCGCGCTGATCGCTGCGCTGGCCGTGGTGGTGGTGTTCGTCGCCGCCGGATTCTGGTGGTTCGACGGATATCTGCTGGTGCAGGAACGCTATTGGCAGGGCATCGCCGCCGACCGGCCGTTCCAGTACTGGGGCTGGGCCAATTTCGCGTCGGTGGTGTGCGCCATCGGGCTGGGCAGCGTCGCGGGCATCGGCCGGGTGTTCGACATCGCCGCGATCAAGCGGCGGTCCGGGCTGTACCTGCTGGTGCTGGGCGCGCTGCTGGCCATCGTGTTCGCCGATCTGTCCCGGCTGAGCAAGGCCGAGACGGAGCGCATCTGGTTGCCGTTCACGATGTGGCTGGTCGCCGCCGCCGCGCTGCTCCCCCGGCCGTCACACCGATGGTGGCTGGCGCTCAACGTCATCGGTGCGCTGGCGATCAACCACCTGGTCCTGACGAACTGGTAGCCGCCGGGCGACAGCGTAGTACAGCGGGACGCAGACCCACACCGCCGCGATCATGATCCACAGCCCCAGCGCGTAGTCGCGGTCGAGCACCGTCGGATTATCGGGGCGTGCGCCCGGCTTGCTGTACACCGGGATCGCCAGCACCACCAGAACCACACTGCACAGCGCGGCCACCGCGGCGGGCGCCTGCCAGCGCACCGGGATCAGGGATCGACCCGTAAGCCCGACCGCGGCGCACAGTGGTGCGAACACGAAGTCGTGGACGACGACGGCGACCGCCACCCACACCGCGATCCGCACCAGCACGGTGGGCGAGAAGTCCCACACCAGCACCGCGCCGTAGGCACCGACCGCGATGCCCGCAACGACCAGGAGTACCCGCAGCGCCGACATCAGACGACCTCGATCCGGGTCAGCCACTTCGTCTGCAAGACACCGGGTCTCGTCGGCGCGATCAATCGGCACGGGTACCCGTGATCGAGGTTGAGGGTCTCGCCGTTGATCTTCAACGCGATCAGCGTCATGTCGTCACGGGCATGGCGGGCCGGTAGCACCGTGCGGGAGTACGGACCCGGTGGTTCCAGCGAGATCATCCGCACGTCCGAGTCGGCCGATGCCCCCACTGTGGCGACCAGGTCCGCCAACACCACACCGGTCCACTCCGCGGAGGCGCTCCACCCCTCCACGCAGGCGATCGGCAGCCGATGTGTGGTCTGCGGCATCGCCTGCAGGTCGGCGACGGTGAAGCTCTGGCTGCGGTCGCCGTGGGTGACCGTCAACCGGTAGTCCGGCGAGCTCGCCGCGCGCGTCACCCCGGCGGCGATCGCCGACCGGTTGATCGGAACGCCCTGGGGTCCTTCGCCGGTTCGCGGCGCGAGCACCGACACCCGGCGCAGCAGCGGCACCGTCTGGCCGACAGTGACCAACGTCGCCAACCCCACGGCCACCCAGGTGCCGCGCAGCACGGTACGCCGTGACGGACCCACCGCACCACCCTGTGCGACATCGGATATCGGCTCGCTGAGCGCCTGTCGGATCACCGGTAGCTTGATGCCGATGTGCACGATGATCGCACCCACCGCCACATAGGACATCGCGTAATGGGCTGTGGTGAAGAAGAACTCGAAGGCGTACCAATGTGCGATGTTGAGCAGGCCGGTGCTGAGCTGGAAAAGCGTCGACCCGACCAGCACCAGGATCGACAGCCGCTCGATCTGGCGTACGACACCACCCACGAGCGGACGCTCGAACAGCTTCGGCCACACCGACCACAGCTTGACGATGAGCAGTGGGATCGCGGCGATGCCCGTGGCGACGTGCAGCCCCTGGGTGAACCGGTAAAGCCCGACCGGCCGGGTAGGCCACCAGAACCAGGGCTGCGGGTGCTGGATGAAGTGGCTCATCAGGCCCGTGAGGAAGCACACCGCAACCGTGATGCCCAGCGCCATCCCGACGCGTGCGGTGATCGCCGTCCCACGTAGTGACGTGGTCACGTCGCGGCCAGGGTGGCGACGACCCTGCTGCCGATGCGGTGGATTTCGGCCACCGCCAACCCGACCTCCACGGCCAACGACGGGACGCAGTCGATGCCCACCGAGGCCCAGCGGAACCACGGGCCGATCGTGCGCGACGATTCCAATCGCACCCACCCGACGTCGATCCCCGTTGTCGTCGAGTCGAATTCGGCGACGCAGTGGCCCCCGGAGCGCAACAGTTCGGCGGCCCGGCGCAACACCCGGCGTGGGTCACCGCCGACCCCCACATTGCCATCGGCCAGCAGCACCGTCTGCCAGCGACCCGTGGCAGGAAGCGGTTCGAACATGTCCCGACGCAACGCCGGAGCGCCACTGCTACGGGCCAGCATCACAGCGGTCGCCGACAGATCCACCCCCAATGCCGGGACACCGCGCTGCACCAGGTGCGCGACCAGTCGTCCAGGGCCGCAACCCAAATCGATCGTCGGCCCCTCACACATGCCGACCACCGCATGGTCGAACCGGGCGTCGGCGTGGCGCCCACCCAGCCAACTGCGCACCGGGAGCTTCTTGACCCGGCCGTCGTCGTGTCGGATCCAACATCGCTCGCCGTCGAGCGCCCGGTCGTAGAGCTGTCCGAACATCAGACCCCCTGGGTGGCGGTGACCCGGCTGAACCGGGATCCGGGCGAACAGGCGCGGCGTACCTCGACGACATCGTCGAGGGTGTCGACGTCGGCGAGCTCACAGAGAAGTTCCACATGCCCGACCGTGTGCTGCAGGGCCGCCAGCGTTACAGCCCCCGTGTCTGGCGCCGACATCGGCACATCGCGCAGGCAGTCGGCGGTCGCGGCGTCGGTGACGCCCAGCACCCACCAGCCGCCGTCGCTGGCCATGCCGAGAACGGTGTGGTGGTCGGCGAGTGACTGCGCGCACCGACCCATCAGCTCCGGGCTCACCTGGGGGGTGTCCATGCCGATCTGCAGCACGGGCAGCCCGCCGGTTGCCGCGGCCGCGTCCAGATGCGCGTTGGCGAGCCGGTCGGCGAAGCCCTCACCGCGTTGGGTGACGACGATGAAATCAGCGAGTCGTGACCGGATCTCGCCCGACCGCTTGGCGTCGTCGAGGTTCCCGGTCAGGGCGACCACCCTGGCGGCCACGGGGGCGTCGGCGACCGCGTCCAGGGTGTCCAGCAGCGCCGCAGCGGCGATGTCGGCGGCCGCGTCGTCACCGAGGTCGGCGGCCAGGCGGGTCTTGGCCAGCCCGGGCACCGGCGCCTTGGCGACCACCAACACGCTCACCGGTATCACGAGATCACGCGCCAGAAGTCCAACGCCGCAATGGCACTGCCCTTGACCGAGCCACTGACCTTGGAGATGCCCCCGGTGCGCGGCCCGTACGCAATGTCGCGTTCGGTGACCGTCCAGCCCGCCTGCGCGGCGCGCACCAGCAGCTCGAGCGGGTAGCCGGAGCGCCGGTCGGCCACCCCGAGGGACAGCAGCGCCTCCCGCCGCGCCACCCTCATCGGCGCGATGTCGTGCACCTGCAGGCCGTGTCGCGTCCGCAGCCGCCAGCACACCGCCGCGGTGCCCAGGCGGGCGTGCCACGGCCACTTCAGGCCCGGCACCGGGCGGCGACGCCCGATCGCCATGTCGGCGCCGCGTTCGACGTCGTCGACCAACGCGGGAAGCTCTCGCGGATCCAGCGAACCGTCGGCGTCGAGAACCGCCACGATCGGCGTCGTCGCCGCGGCCACACCGGCGTGCACCGCGGACCCGTATCCCGGCCTGCGTTCGGCAACGACGTCGGCCCCGTGCCGGCGTGCCACCTCCGCGGTGCCGTCTGTGCTGTTGTTGTCCACCACCAGAGCCTTATACCCAGTCGGCAGCGCCGACAGCACCCCCGGAAGTGACACCGCCTCATCGAGACACGGGAGCACCACCGTGACGGGACTGTCGGGCATATCCGCCTACGCTATGTGATCTCCCCTGGTGACGCGAGGTGCAAGGCTGACAAATCAGTGACGTAGGCGCTGGTAGTGAAGGTGTGGGGCTAACCTCGGTGTGATGACCCGGGTTCTGATTGCCGACGACGACGACGTCGTCCGCGATGTGGTGCGCCGTTACCTGGAGCGCGACGGACTCGACGTGTCGATCGCCAACGACGGCACCGAGGCCCTGCGACTGCTCGGTTCTCAGCGCATCGACGTGGCCGTCCTCGACGTGATGATGCCCGGTCCGGACGGACTGTCGCTGTGCCGCAGCCTGCGCCGCGGCGGCGACTACACGGTGCCGGTGATCCTCCTGACCGCCCTGGGCGAGGAAGAGGACCGCATCGCGGGTCTGGAAGCGGGCGCCGACGACTACCTGACCAAGCCGTTCAGTCCGCGTGAGCTGGCACTGCGGGTCCGCTCGGTGTTGCGCCGCGCGCCCTCACCCGGCGGCGTGGTGCCGCTCGACATCACCGCAGGCGACCTGACGGTGTCGACCGCGTCCCGCAGCGTCACGATCAACGACAAGCCGGTCAACCTCACCAACCGGGAATTCGACCTGCTGCTGTTCTTCCTCACCCATTCCGACACCGTGTTCACCAGGGAGGATCTGCTCCGACAGGTGTGGCACTGGGACTTCGGAGACCTGTCGACGGTGACCGTGCACGTCAAGCGACTGCGTTCCAAGCTCGGCGACATGCATCGAGTACAGACCGTGTGGGGTCGCGGCTACATGTGGACCTCCGACCGCGTGACCTCGGGGCGGTCGGATGCCGACGACTGATTTCCTGGAGATCATCGGATGGGCGCTTGCCTGCTCGGTGCCCGTCGTGCTGCTGGGCGCGGTGATCATCCGCTTGGCGCGCACCTGGTCGTTGGCGGTCAGCATGGTGGCCCTGGTGCTGATCCCGTTGCTGGCGACGTTCACCGGCGTGCTGGGTGCCAGCGGGTTCATGGTCACGGCGACGTTCGAGCAGACCGCCGTGGTGCTGGTCATCGTCTCGATCGTGACGATCCCGGCGGCGGTGATGCTGGGCCGCTACCAAGCCCGGCGCACCGTCTGGGAAGCCGAGATCCGGGACTCCGAGCGGGCCGCCGAGCAGTCGCGGCGGCGGCTGGTGGCGTTCGTCAGCCACGACCTGCGCACCCCGCTGGCGGGCATCCGTGCGGTCTCGGAGGCGATCGCCGACGGTGTGGTTCCCGATGACGAGGTCAAGGTGCACGCCAAGCACATCGAACACGAGTCGGTGCGGCTGTCGGAGATGGTCGACGACCTGTTCGAGATGTCGAAGATCAACGCCGGCGCCCTGACCCCGTCGTTCGAGAAAGTCGCGCTCGACGAGGTGGTCGACGACGTGCTCGCCGCGCACCGGATCGCCGCCGAACGCGCGGGGGTGCAGCTCAAGGCCGACCTGCCCGCTCAGCCGGTGCGCGTGGTGGGCAGTGACCGCGCACTGGTGCGGGTGCTGTCGAACCTGGTGGCCAACGCCATCGCGCACACCCCCGAAGGGGGCAGCGTCGAGTTGGCGCTGGGCTCAGACGAGAACAGCGCGTGGGCCCGCGTCGACGACACCGGCGTCGGCATCGACGAGGCGGACCTGCCGAGGGTGTTCGACGTCGCGTATCGCGGATCCAACAGCCGGGTGCCGCGCACCGATTCGTCGCTGCCGAGCGGGTCGGGTCTCGGGTTGGCGATCGCCGCGGGGCTGGTGCAGGCGCACCGGGGCACGCTGTCGGCGCACAATCTGCCGACCGGCGCCCGCTTCGAGGTCCGCCTGCCGCTGGCCAGCGACTAACCTTGCTCATTGCCGCGGAATAGCATTCCTGGTCGTGATTGCCCTGGTCATCGCAGCCAGGAATGCTATTCCGCGGTCGAGCGGCCTCAGCCGGACAGTGAGTTGTTCAGTCGCTCGGCGGCGGCCAGGTAGTCCTCGATGAACTCCCGCACCACCTCGCGCGCCGGCTTCACCTTGTTCATCAGACCGACGCCCTGTCCGACGAAGTAGGTCGCCAGGGCCTGGGCACCTTCGTGGCCCTGAGAGGCCAGCACGTCGATGCGGCGGATCACCGGCTCGCACAGCATCGACTGCAGCGGCAACGGCAACGGCTGATGTCCGCCGGCGTGCGGCGTCCACGCATCCGTCCACTCCGACACCAGCTGACGCGACGGCTTGCCGGTGCGGCCCGCCGAGCGCACGGTGTCGCGGGATGTGGCGGCCAGCATCTTGGCCACCGTGTGCGGCGCCGTCTCGGCCTCCTCGGTGGTCAGCCACACCGAGCCGGTCCACGCGCCGGCCGCGCCCATGGCGACCATGCCCGCCATCTGGCGTCCGGTGACGATCCCGCCCGCGGCCAGCACCGGGGCGGCACTACCGACGGCCGCCACAGCTTCGATCACCTCGGGGACCACCACCAGCGTGCTGACCTCGCCGCAGTGCCCACCGGCCTCGGTGCCCTGCGCGACGATCAGGTCAACACCCGCGGCGACCTGCTTGACGGCGTGCTCCTTGGCGCCGACCAGCGCAGCGACGCGCACCCCGTGTTCACGCCCGGCCTCCATCATGTAGTCCGGCGGCACCCCCAGCGCGTTGGCGATCAACTTGACCGGGTGCGTCAGCGCGACATCGAGCAGCTCGCGGCCGGTGTTGCCGGACAGGATCGCACCACCGAGCCGCCGGTCGGGTTCCGGTTCGATGTCGTGGGCGACCAGCAGCTCGTCGACGAGGTCGCGGTAGCTCTGCGGGATGCGCTCGCCCAGCTCGGCACCGGAGAGCTTCTCGCCCTTGCCCTCGAACTTCGCCGGCACGATCAGGTCCACGCCGTACGGTTTGCCGCCGACGGCGTCGTCGATCCAGGCCAACTCCTGGTCCAGCTGCTCCGGGCTGTAGGCGGTGGCCCCGAGCACGCCGAAGCCGCCGGCGTTCGTCACGGCGGCGACCACGTCGCGGCAGTGGCTGAACGCGAAGAGCGGGAAGTCGATGCCGAACTGTTCGCAGATCTCCGAAGTCACGTCAGCCAGTATGTTCAGCTCTGCGGCACCCCCAGCACCGGGGTGCGCTGCAGGAACTGCTC
>NZ_JBAUJB010000123.1:0-1824 GCF_049683355.1 Mycobacterium sp. | reverse complement strand
AGGACGACCTGCTCAACGCGATGGCCGACCGCGCGCTGCGCCAGTACGTCTTCGCCACCCCGTACGTCGAGGCCAAGGACTGGCGCGAGACGCTGCGCAATCACGCGCGGTCGATGCGCAAGACCTTCCTGGGCAACCCGATCCTCGCCGACCTGATCCTGATCCGGTCGGCGCTGAGCCCACGCGCGGCGAAGATGGGCGTCCAGGAGGTGGAGAAGGCGATCAGCAGTCTGGTCGAGGCGGGTCTGTCGCCCGAGGATGCGTTCGACACCTATTCGGCGATTTCGGTGCACGTCCGCGGGTCGGTGGTGCTGCAGAGGCTTGGCGACAAGAATCTGTCCGGCGAAGAGGCGCACGGCGACATCGACGACACGATGTCGATCGACCCGGAGACCGCGCCGTTGCTGGCGGCGGTCACCCAGAAGGGCCATCACCTGAGCGCGGCCGACGACCGCAACTTCGAGTTCGGCCTCGAGTGCATCCTCGACCATGCAGGACGGCTGATCGAGCAGAACAACAAGCCGGCACGCAAGGCCGCCAAGACCACCGCGCGCAAACGCTGACCCGCGCCGCCGACCAGCGCCGGAACTGTATTTCCAGGCGGCCTGTTTGCGGTTTTTCCCGCCCGGAATACCGTTCCGGCGGATGGCTAGACCTCGACGATGACGGCGCCGCCCTGGCCGCCGCCTGCGCACATCGCGGCCACGCCGATCCCGCCGCCGCGGCGCGCCAGCTCATAGACCAGCGTCGTCACCATCCGGGCACCGGATGCGGCGATCGGATGGCCGAGGCTGCAGCCGCTGCCGTAGAAGTTGACCAGCTCCTCGTCGAGACCGAACTCGCGGCAGGCCGCGATCGGCACCGACGCGAACGCCTCGTTGATCTCCCACAGCGCGACGTCAGAAGCCTTCAGACCGCCGCGATCGAGCACCTTGTCGATCGCCTTCAGCGCGCCGAGGCCACAGTCGCGCGGAGCCACGCCCGCGGACGCCCAGGCCTTCACGGTGGCCATCACGTTCAACCCGTGGGCATCGGCATAGTCGCGCTCGACCAGCGCGACGCCGGCCGCGGCGTCGTTGGTGCCACTGCTGTTGCCCGCGGTGATCGAGAACCCCTCGATCTCCGGGTGCAGCACCTTCAGGCCGGCCAGCTTCTCGACGGTGGTGTCACGGCGGGGGAATTCGTCGACGGAGAAGTCGATGACCGAACCATCGGGGAGTTCGACCTTCAGCGGGATGATCTCGTCGAGGAACTTTCCGGCGTCGATGGCCGCGATGGCGCGTTGATGCGAGCGCGCCGCCCAGGCGTCCATCTCCTCACGGGTGATCCCCATCGACTGCGCGGTGTTCCACCCGACGGTGATCGACATGTCCTTGGCCGGCGCGTCGGGCGTCTCGACGTGGGTGGGCGGCATCCAGCGCTCCTCGAACTTCAGCTCAGGGCCGGGGATGCGCCAGTTCGTCAGCGGAGTCATCGACAGCGACTGGACACCGCCGGCGATCAGCACCCGCTCCATGCCGGAGCCGATCTGCGCCGAGGCATTGCCGATCGCGGTGAGGCTGCCCGCGCAGTGCCGATTGACCGACTGGCCGGGAACATGCTCCAGCCCGGTCGCGGTTGCCGCATAGCGAGCCAGATCACCTCCGCCGTAGTGGCTTTCGGCGAAGATGATGTCGTCGATGTCGGCCGGGTCGACGCCGGAGCGCCGGACCACCTCGGGCAGCACCGTGGTGATCAGGGTCTCGGGCGGCGTGTTGACCAGCGTGCCCTTGAAAGACCGGCCGATGGCCGTCCTGGCAGCACCGACGATGACGGGTGTTGGCA
>NZ_JBAUJB010000122.1:0-53633 GCF_049683355.1 Mycobacterium sp. | reverse complement strand
CCCCGCGCCCGCGCCCGAGGCGGTTCCCGCTCCCGCTCCTGCACCCGGACCCGACGGCGCGGCGCCCGCCGGTACACCCGCTTTCGGGCCGGATGCGCCCGTCACCCAGGACTTCCTGTATCCGTCGATCAGCAACGGCTGCCTGGCCGACGGCGGAAACGTCCTGGCCACCGCGATCTCGGTCGCCGGACCCGCGAAGATCCCCACCCCGGGTCCCGGACCCGGCCAGACCGCCTACGTGTTCACCGCGATCGGTACCCCCGGCCCCGCCGCCGAGCAGAAGCTGCCCCTCAACGTCACCTGGGTGAACCTGAGCACCGGCAAGTCCGGCAGCGCGACGCTCACCCCGAGGTCGGACATCAACCCGGCGGGGCCGACCACGCTCACCGCCATCGCCGACACCGGATCGGGCAGCATCATGTCGACGATCTTCGGCCAGGTGACCACCACCGAGAAGCAGTGTCAGTTCATGCCGACGATCGGTTCGACCGTCGTCCCCTGACCTCCACCACGCGCCGAAATGGGCCGCGCCCCGCCGCGAAATAGCATTCCGGGTCGTTGTTCGTCCCGAAATCACGACCCGGAATGCTATTTCGCGTTGATCAGTAGGCCATGAAGAGGATGGCGTCGCGGTCGTAGTCGCGGCCGGGATGCACCTCGGACAGATGAGCCTGTGCCTTCTCCACCAGCTCGTCCTCGTCCTTGCCGGTGATCGCTTCGCCGCAGGGGCAGTTCAGGTGAGTCTTCATACGTTCACAATGACACAGCCGCGACGTCCGTATGGGCCGGGATCGGTTCCTCCGGCCGGCGCGACGGCGTGCCTGTGATACCTGGGCCGCAGGTCGTGAGACCTTGGAACGGTGACGGTGACGTTGGGTTACGCAACGGCCACAGGGACCGACCGGGACCTCGAGGATCAGGTCGCCGAGCTCACGGCCGCGGGAGTGGACCCGCGCCGGATCTTCACCGACAGGGCATCAGGATCCGCCGACAAGATGCGCCCGGGACTGCTGGCCCTGCGCAGCTACGCCCGCCCGGGTGACTCCGTGGTCGTCGTCGCACTCACCAAGCTGGGCCGCTCCGCCGCGGAGGTCACCCAGACGGTCGCTGACCTCGCCACCCGCGGGATCATGCTGCGCTGTCTGCAGAACGGGCTCGACACGGCCACCGCCACCGGACGGGTGGTGGCCGAGGTGCTCAGCGACCTGGCCGCCCTCGACGCGGTCCATCACGGCGAGACTGCGCACGGAGCGTGACCGCGGACGCTCAGGCCTTCGCAGCTTTGGCCTCTTTGTTCTTGGCCTTGGCTTCCTTCTTGTAGCTACGCACCTTCTGTAGCGAGCCCGCGTCCAACACGTCGGCCACCGACATGTGGGTGCCCGCCTTGCCGTAGTCACCGGCAGCGGTGCGCCAGCCTTTCGGCGTCACCCCGTACTGCTTGCCCAGCAGCGCGAGGAAGATCTTCGCCTTCTGCTCACCGAATCCCGGCAGCGCCTTGAGCCGGCGCAGCACTTCCTTTCCGTCGGCAGCGTCGGACCAGACGGCAGCGGCGTCGCCGTCGTGCTCGTCGACGATCACCTGGGCCAGCGCCTGCACCCGCTTGGCCATCGAGCCCGGAAACCGGTGTATCGCAGGCGTTTGCGAGCACAACGCGGCGAACTCCTCGGCGTCGTAGTCGGCGATCACCCGGGCGTCGAAGCCACCGATCCGATCTGCGATCTTTTTCGGCCCACCGAACGCCACCTCCATCGGAATCTGCTGGTCGAGCAGCATTCCGACCAGCAGGGCGAATGGGTTCGCTTCCAGCAGTGCGTCGGCTTCCGGATCCTGGACCAGCTGCAACGTGGGCACCCCGCCAGTCTAGGACGACCCGGGGCGGAGTGATCGGGTCGGTTCGGTTCGCAGGTCTGTGTCGCTGCGGTGTGCAATCGTAAAGACGACAACCGGTGATACACCCCTGAGGAGACGGACATGAGACGGGTGATCGCACCCCTCGCCGCGGCGCTCGCTACCGCAATGGTGTTGGCCGGCACCGCCCACGCGGTGCCGGACCAGGGCACACCGGCGTTCGACGAATACATGCAAGGCCTGCAACGCAACGGCTACAACCTGAACCCGGACACCGCGTGGCGGGTTGCCCATCAGGCCTGTATCGGCGGCATCCCGGGATACATCGGTCTGGAACTGGCCGCTCAAGGGGTCATCGGCCCCGGAGCGCAGCAGCGGGTGATGGAAGTGGCCACGAAGTACGCGTGCCCCGTTCAGTAGTGACGGGCGAGCCGGCCACCGGGTGTTGAACTACCGCAGTTTCGCCACACCACCGGTTTAAGGTGGCCACAACTGCACAGAAGGTGACATGTCGGGCGAGCTCGCGATAGCACTGACGGCCGCGCTGATCCTGGCAGCGGTGGCCGCGGCGGTACTCGCCGTGCGCACCAGGCGGGTCGTGGCCACCCCCACCGAACGCGCCGTCCACGCCGCGCTGCACACCGCGTCACTGGCCGCTCGTGCGTTGCGTCAGGGCCTCGACACCGACTCCGCGGAGACGGCCGCGCCGTTCCTCCGGGGGCTCACCGGTACCAGCGGGCTGGCCCTGTTCAGCAGCGACGGCCAGCTCCTCGCCCGCGACCCCGCCGATGACGTGATCTGGGACGACGTCATCGTCGAGGCCTGCGACGGCGCTGCGGAACAGTCGATCTCCGGAGAACGCCGGGTGCTGGCGCACGCCAATGCCGCCACCGTCGTCGCGCAGCCGCTGCTGGCCGAGATCGGTGACATGCTCGGCGTACTCGTCGTGGTGACGACGCGCTCCCCCGCACCCGGGATGTTGGGCGCCTTCGGCGAGGTGGCCCGCTACGCGGCCAGCCAGATCGAACTCGCGGAACTCGATGCCTCCCGCGCCCGACTCGACCGTGCCGAGGTGCTGGCCCTGCGCGCGCAGATCAGTCCACATTTCATCTACAACGCGCTCAACACGATCGCCTCGTTCGTCCGCACCGATCCCGACCGTGCCCGGGAGCTCATCCTCGAGTTCGCCGACTTCACCCGCTACTCGTTCCGCGCCGCCGGGCAGTACACCACGCTGGCCGACGAGCTTCGCAACATCGACCGCTACCTCAATCTGGAACGGGCCCGATTCGGCACGGCTCTGAAAGTGAGGCTGCAGGTGGCGCCGGAGGTCCTCAACGTCGTGGTCCCGTTCCTGGCGTTACAACCGTTGGTGGAGAACGCCGTTCGGCATGGCTTCGCCGGACGCGGCGGTGGATCCATCGAACTCATCGCCCGCGACGAGGGCTCCGACTGCGTCATCACGGTCGAGGACGACGGGGTCGGAATCGACCCCGACGCGCTGCGGACCGGTCCCGGCGACCCCCTCTCCGACGGCGTGCCGATCGCCGAAGGGAACTCCGCGCACGTCGGCCTGACCAATGTGGACCATCGGCTGCGCGCGGCCTTCGGCAACGATTACGGTCTGATGGTCGAAACCGCGATCGGTGCAGGCACCAAGGTCCTGATGAGGGTGCCGAAGTTCCGGTCGGGTGTCCGGGCCAGTGGAGCCGCATTCGGGGCGGGAGGGTGACGGTGAAACCACTCACCGTTCTCGCCGTCGACGACGAGGCCCCGGCCCTGGATGAACTGGCCTACCTGCTCGGCCGGCACCCCGACATCGCCGAGGTTCTCCGCGCCGGTGACGCCACGTCGGCGCTGCGGGAACTCAACGCACGCAACATCGACGCCGTGTTCCTGGACATCAACATGCCCGGCCTCTCCGGTATCGAACTGGCCGGGGTGCTGACGAACTTCTCCCAACCGCCCGCGATCGTGTTCGTCACCGCCCACGACGACAAGGCCGTGGCGGCCTTCGACGTGGGCGCCGTCGACTACCTGCTCAAACCGATCCGCGACGACCGCCTCGACGAAGCGGTCCGTCGGGTCATGTCAGCGCAGACCACCTCGCCCACCGATGCACAGCCTGCCGAGAGCAACGACGTCCGGGAAACCGAGTCCGACGTGATTCCCGCGGAACTGGGCGGCGTCACCCATCTGGTGCCCCGCGACAGCATCGGCTGGGTGGAAGCCGAGGGCGACTACGCCCGACTGCACTCGACGTCGGGCTCACATCTGGTGCGCATCCCGCTCGGCACGCTCGAAACCCGATGGCGCGATCACGGTTTCCAGCGGGTGCATCGCTCGTACCTGGTCGCGCTGCGACTGGTGACCGGGTTGCGGTCCACCGACGGCGCCGTTCTGGTGCGGTTGCGAGCCAACGGCGCATCACCAGCTGTCGAGCTCCCCGTCAGCCGCCGTCAGGCCCGCGAACTGCGCGACCGGGTGGTGCGGAACCCGATGCGCAATCTCAGACCCACCGGGAGCAACGATGACTAGTGCCGGCGGTCCACAGCGCCAGCGTGTGGTGCTCGCCCACCGTCGCGGCGCGCGAATGGTCCGCACCCGGGTGGAGGTCCAGGAGCAGACACAGGTCGGCGACGCACTGGTACGCGGGCTGGTGCGAGCCCAGCTGGGCCTGGCTCTGCGATTGGCCGGGGTTGTGGTGCTGCTCATCGGGTCCATCCCGTTGTTCAACGCGGCCTTCCCGGATCTGGCGGCCGTCATGGTGTTCGGTATCCGGCTGAACTGGCTGATTCTCGCCGGTCTGGCCTATCCGCTGGTGTACGGCATCGGCTGGTTCTACGTCCGGCTGGCCGAGCAGGCGGAACGCGACTTCGTCGGCGTCGTCGACGCGGAGCCATGACCGGCGAGCCGCTGACGGCCTTCGCGCTGCTCGCCGCGGCAGTGGCCACCGTGGCGATCGGCGTCTATGGTGTGCGATTCTCGCGCACCACCTCCGACTTCCTCGTCGCGTCACGCACGGTGGGCCCGCGGTGGAATGCCGCCGCGATATCGGGTGAATATCTCTCGGCCGCATCGTTTCTCGGTGTCGCCGGACTCATCGCCAAATACGGCGCCGACGCCCTGTGGTATCCGGTGGGCTTCACCGCGGGCTATCTCGGGCTGTTGTTGTTCGTCGCGGCACCGCTGCGACGGTCGGGCGCCTACACGGTGCCCGACTTCGCGGAGTTCCGTCTCGGGTCGGCACGGCTGCGCAGGGTCGCGATGGTCGTCGTCGTCGTCATCTGCATCTTCTATCTGGTGCCGCAGTACCAGGGCGCCGGCCTGACGCTGAAAACGCTTCTGGGCCTACCGGTGTGGGTGGGTCCGCTGGCAGTCGGCGCCATCGTGATCACCAACGTGGTTGCCGGCGGCATGCGTTCGATCACGTTCGTGCAGGCGTTCCAGTACTGGCTCAAGCTGACCGCGGTCGCGATCCCGGCGCTGGCACTGACCGCGCTGTTCCTGACCGACCGGGGCGGCGAACTCGGTGGCCCGCTGCCTCCGACAGTGCAGCAAGCCACCACCGTGGCCGTCGAGACCGATGTGGTCGTCGGAGTCTCCGAGCCCGCCGGGATCACGGTGACGGGCTCGCTCGATGGTCGCCGCGTCGAGAGGGCGCCCGTCGGGTGGGCCGGCGAACACACCCTCGGCGCGGGCAGCACGCTGACGCTGGCGGCGGGTGCGGCGACACCGGTGTTAGCGGGCACCCCCGCCGCCGGCGCCGACTGGATCTCCTCCGGCGGCGGCCTCGGTGGCCCCCACCCGTTGTACCAAGTGCTGTCCACCATGGTGGCCACGTTTCTGGGAACCATGGGCCTGCCACACGTGCTGGTGCGCTTCTACACCAACCCCGACGGCCGGGCCGCACGTCGCACCGCGCTGGCGGTGATCGCGCTGCTGTCACTGTTCTATCTGTTCCCGACGTTGTTGGGGATCTTCTCCCGGCTCTACGTTCCGCAGCTGTTGATCACCGGGACCGCGGACGCCGCAGTGCTGTTGGCGCCGTCCTCGGCGATCGCCGGCCCCGTCGGCCAAATGCTGGCCGCGTTGGTCGCCGCCGGCGCCATCGCGGCGTTCCTGGCGACGTCGTCCGGCCTGCTGGTCAGCCTCGCGGGTGCACTGGCCACCGATGTGCTGCCCGGCCGGGTCCGCGATTTCCGGCTGGCCGCAGTGGTCGGTGGACTGATCCCGATTCCGTTGGCGCTGGCCGTCTCCGGCGGACTGGAGCTGTCCCGCAGTGTCGGCCTCGCGTTCGCCGTCGCGGCGTCGACGCTGTGCCCGCTGCTCGTGCTGGGCATCTGGTGGCGCGGCCTGACTGCGATGGGTGCGACGTGCGGCCTGGTCGTGGGCGGGCTGTTGTCCGGTGGCGCGGTGACCGTCGCGGTGGCCGGCGGAATCGACGAAGACGCGATCGGCGGGTGGCCCGCCGTCCTGATCGGGTACCCGGCGGCGATCAGCGTCCCGCTGGCTTTCGCGACGATGATCGTCGTCAGCCGCGCCACCCGCGCGACTGTGCCGTCCGACGTCGCACAGACCTTCGCGCGGATGCACGTACCCGAGAATCTCGGCATGGGCATCGAGCGCATGCCCAGGGTGGGTTGAGGGCCTCTCACCGTTCGTCGTCGGCGATCGACCGTTCACCGCAGCCACTCCCGGCCTCAGCGTGTGACCTGCATCAGGCCTGGGTATGTGACCCACATCTCAACTAGGTTCACCGCAGTACCGGTTCACTCAGTCAGGAGCGTGAGATCAAGGTGTCCGAGACAGATTCTCCCATTCGCCCGGAAGCGATCAGCGGCGAACGCTATCTGGAAGTCCAAGCCAGTCCCGAGTTTCAGGAGCTTCGAAGTAGATTGCGCCGCTTCGTATTTCCCATGACAGCGATCTTCCTGCTCTGGTACTCCCTCTACGTCGCCCTCGGCGCCTTCGCCAGCGACTTCATGGGCACGCGGGTTTGGGGGGACATCAACATCGGCCTGATCATCGGATTGGGCCAGTTCCTCTCGACCTTCGTGATCACCGGAATCTACGTGCGGTTCGCCAACCGCGAACTCGATCCGCGGTCAAGCAAGATCCGCGCCGAACTGGAGAGTGAGATCAAATGACCACGCTTCTGGCTCAATCCGAGACGGTCGGCAACCCGATCGCCAACATCGGCATCTTCAGCCTGTTCGTCATCGTCACGATGGCGGTGGTGATCCGGGCGAGCAAGCGCAACGCCACCGCCGCGGAGTTCTTCACCGGCGGGCGCGGATTCTCGGGAACGCAGAACGGCATCGCGATCGCCGGCGACTACCTGTCGGCGGCCAGCTTCCTCGGTATCGCCGGTGCCATCGCGGTCTACGGCTACGACGGCTTCCTGTATTCGATCGGCTTCCTCGTCGCGTGGTTGGTCGCACTGCTCCTGGTGGCCGAATTGCTGCGGAACACCGGCAAGTTCACGATGGCCGACGTGTTGAGCTTCCGACTCAAAGAGCGGCCGGTACGCCTGGCGGCGGCCACCAACACGTTGACGGTGTCGCTGTTCTACCTGCTGGCCCAGATGGCCGGCGCGGGCGGCCTGGTGGCACTGCTGCTCAACATCGAGAGCCGGTCGGGCCAGTCCGTCGTGATCGCCGTCGTCGGCATCTTGATGATCGTCTACGTCTTGGTCGGCGGCATGAAGGGCACCACCTGGGTGCAGATCATCAAGGCGGTCCTGCTGATCGCGGGTGCCGGCCTGATGACCATCATGGTGTTCGCCAAGTTCGGGCTGAACTTCTCCGAGATCCTCGGCGCCGCACAGTCGGCGATCAGCGGCGCCACCACGGCAGGGGTGGCCGACCGTGACGTGCTCGCCCCCGGCGCACAGTACGGAGGTTCGCTGACCTCGCAGATCAACTTCATCTCCCTGGCCATCGCCCTGGTGCTCGGCACCGCGGGTCTGCCGCACGTGCTGATGCGCTTCTACACGGTGCCCACCGCCAAGGAAGCACGGCGCTCGGTGGTCTGGGCGATCGCTCTGATCGGCGCCTTCTACCTGTTCACGCTGGTGCTGGGCTACGGCGCGGCGGCGCTGGTCGGTCCGGACCGCATCCTCGGCGCCGCAGGCGGAGTGAACTCGGCGGCCCCGCTGCTGGCGTTCGAACTGGGCGGCGTGATCCTGCTGGGTGTCATCTCGGCGGTGGCGTTCGCCACCATCCTGGCGGTGGTGGCCGGTCTGACCATCACCGCGTCGGCTTCGTTCGCCCACGACATCTACGCCACGATCCGCAAGGGCCACGAGGTCACCGAAGCCGAACAGGTACGGGTGTCCCGGATCACCGCGGTAGTTCTCGGCACGCTGTCCATCGGTCTCGGCATCCTGGCGAACGGGCAGAACGTCGCGTTCCTGGTGGCCCTGGCCTTCGCCGTCGCCGCGGCGGCGAACCTGCCGACGATCGTCTACTCGTTGTACTGGCGGCGGTTCAACACCCGCGGCGCGCTGTGGAGCATGTACGGCGGCCTGATCTCGACCATCGTGCTGATCGTGCTGTCCCCGGCGGTGTCAGGCGGGCCGACGTCGATGATCAGCAGCGTCGACTTCTCCCTCTTCCCGCTGGCCAACCCGGGCATCGTGTCGATCCCGCTGGCCTTCATCCTGGGCATCGTCGGCACCCTGACGTCGCCGGACGACGAGGATCCGAAGGTCGCCGCGGAGATGGAGGTGCGGTCACTGACCGGGATCGGTGCCGAGAAGGCGGTTGCCCACTAGGCGCCGCTTCTTGCCGAAACGGTATTCCAGCAGGCCGCGACTCGCGAATCGCCTGCTGGAATACCGTTCCGGCGGAATAACCGGCGGGCGGGTGCCGCTGACACACAGCGTGCCGAGAACCCGCTACCCGATGGCCCTGTTGGCCTACGTGTTCGCCGCGATCATGGTCGGCACCACGCTGCCGACACCGATGTACGCGTTGTTCGCCGACGAACTGCAGTTCCATGTCCTGACGACGACCGTCATCTTCGCGACGTATGCGGGCGGGGTGCTGTTCGCGCTGTTGGCCTTCGGTCGTTGGTCCGATGTGCTGGGTCGACGGCCGGTCCTGCTGGCCGGACTCGGGTTCGCCGTGGTCAGCGCCGTGGTGTTCGTCCTCGCCGATTCGGTGCCCGAACTACTGATCGGCCGGGTGCTGTCGGGCCTGTCGGCGGGGATCTTCACGGGGACCGCCACCGCCGCCGTCATCGAGGCCGCACCGCCGGCCTGGCGTTCGAGGGCCGCAGCAGTCGCCACGGTCGCCAACATCGGTGGGCTCGGCGCCGGTCCACTGCTGGCCGGCGTCCTGGTCCAGTACGCACCCCGGCCGCTGGACCTGAGCTTCGTGGTGCACCTGGTGCTGACCGCGGTCGCCGCCGTCGCGGTGCTGGCGGTGCCCGAGACGTCACCGCGCACCGGCCGGTTGGGCGTGCAGCGGCTGTCGATCCCCCCGGAGGCTCGGTCGGTTTTTGTGGTGGCAGCCCTGGCCGCCTTCGCCGGGTTCGCCGTCACCGGGTTGTTCGCCGGCATCGCCCCGTCGTTCCTGGCCGAGGTCGTCGGCATCGAGAACCACGCGCTAGCGGGGCTGATCGCGTCGTCGATCTTCATGTCGTCGGCGGTCTCCCAGCTCGCCGCCAGGTCCATGAACCCGCAGCGGGCAGTGGCGGCCGGCTGCGCGATCCTGATCGTCGGCATGACGATTCTCGCTGGGGCACTGCACTTCTCGTCATTGCCGGGCCTGATCGCCGCCGCCGTCGTCGCGGGCGCGGGCCAGGGCATCAGCTTCAGCCGAGGTCTGGCGGCCGTCGCCGAGCACACCCCGCCGGACCGCCGCGCCGAAGTCAGTTCGACGTACTTCGTCGTGGCCTACGTGGCGATCGCGCTACCGGTGGTCGGTGAGGGCTTCGCTGCGCAGGCGTGGGGCCTGCAGACATCCGGGGTGGCTTTTGCGGTCGCAGTCGCAGTCCTCGCCGCCGTGTGCCTGGCCGCCATTCTGCGGCAGACCCGCCGCAACGCCGTCGAGAGGCAGCTCGTCGGCAGTTGAGGTTCGGGCCCGGTCAGCCGCTCTTGCGACGGAATTCGCGACGGCTCTCCAGCGGCCCGTGCGCCCGGGGCTGTTTGGCGCCGATGTCGGTGTGCGCGGAGCCGGAGGCCGACTTGGACTTCTTGCGCTCCAGCGCCTCGCGAAACTTGCGCTTGGTGTCGTCCTCGGAAGACTCCTGAGACCCTGCCGACTCCGTGGATGCCATGACCGCAGCCTAGCGCCTCAACGCAGTCCCGGCGGCATGCCGTAGACGTGTGAGATGGGCAGAGTCATCAGCACCCGCCGATCGTCGACCATGGCTCTGCGGAAGTCCTCCCAATCGGGGTGCTCGCCGGAGATCTCGCGGTACAGCGCGACCAACCCCTCGACGGTGTCGTCCCCCGGGTCGGCCGCCGGTGCGGTGAGCTCAGCGTCTCCTTCGGCCACCGCGTAGGACCACCCGTCATCGGAACTGACGTGCAGCGCTGCCCGGGGGTCGCGTCGCAGATTGCGGGTTTTGGCCCTGGGCTCGGTGATCGACACCGAGAGGGTCAGCGCCCGCGGATCGAAGTGGTAGGAGACGTTGGACAGCTGCGCCCGCCCGTCCCGTTTGATGGTGGCCAGCACGCCCAGCGAGTTTCCGGCGATCACCGCCAGCAGCTTGTCGTCGAAGACATCGCGCGTCATGACACGAGCCTACGACTCTCATCCGTCTGGGATGATCGAACAGATGGCCCGTAACCATGTAATCGCCGGCGACGTCCTCGACGGTGTGTCCGCCACGACGCTGTGGACGTTGCGCAACCGCGCCGTCGAGGCCAAGCGTTCCGACGGGCTGATTCGAGATCCGTGGGCGATCACGCTCCTCGACGCCATCGCCTACGACTACGAGAAGTTCGGCCGGCCCGGTCAGGTGCACGCCTTGAGGGCCAAGGCGTTCGACGCGGCGACGAGCGAGTACCTGAGCACCCATCCGAAGGCCTCGGTGGTGGCACTGGCCGAGGGTTTGCAGACCAGTTACTGGCGGCTGGCCCGCGACTATCTCAGCACCGACTCCACTTGGTATTCCATCGACCTGCCGCCGGTCATGGAGCTGCGTGCGCAGCTGCTGCCCGCCGAGGAGCGCATCGTCGGGCTGGCGCAGTCGGCCCTGGACCGTAGCTGGATGGATCGCGTGGACGCCACGCACGGGGTGTTCATCACCGCCGAGGGTTTGTTGATGTACCTGCAGCCGGATGAGGCGCTCGGGCTCATCGGCGACTGCGCGCAGCGCTTCCCCGGTGGCGCCATGATGTTCGACTCCATTCCCCACTGGTTCAGTGGCCGAACCCTGCGGGGGCTGAAACTCTCCAGGCGCTACGCCGCACCGCCGATGCCGTTCGCCCTGAGTGCCGACGAAGGTGTCGCGCTGGCCGGCAGCGTCCCCGGGGTGCGCGCGGCGCACGACGTCAGACTTCCCGCCGGCCGGGGCTGGTTCACAATCGTTTCCCGCCCCACGCTCGACCGCGGCCTCCTGCGCCGGATCCGGCCGAGCGTCACACTGCTGGAGTTCGGCTGATGACGCGCTACGCCGCGTTCCTGCGTGGGGTGAACGTGGGCGGCGTCAACCTCAAGATGGCCGATGTCGCCGAGGCGCTGCAGGACGCCGGGTTCACCGACGTCACGACCATCCTGGCGAGCGGCAACGCGCTGCTCGACAGCCGATCCGGGGTGGCCGCCGTCAGGAAGAAGGCCGAGCAGGCTCTGCGTGACGAATTCGGTTACGACGCCTGGGTGCTGTGCTACGAAATGGACGCGATCGCAGAGATTTCGGCGGCGTACCCGTTCGAGCGTGAGGTCGAGGGCCATCACTCCTACGTCACGTTCGTCAGCGACGAGACCGTGCTGCGCGAACTCACTGAGCTCACCGACCGGGCCGGCGCCGGGGAGAAGATCGAAGCCGGGTCCGGGGTGCTCTATTGGCAGGTGCCCCGCGCCGGCACCCTCGACAGCACCATCGGCAAGACGATGGGCAAGAAGCGCTACAAGTCGTCGACCACCACGCGCAACCTGCGCACCCTCGACAAAGTACTGCGCCGACAGCGCGGAGCGGAGATGAATTACCGATGACTGCAAAGCACACCGTCGATCTGACCGGGGTGCCGGAGACGGCGCTGATGACGCTGCTGGTCCGCGCGTCCGAGGCCAGGCGGCCTGACGGCATCCTCGACGACCCGATGGCGATCCACCTCGTCGACTCCATCCAGTACGACTTCGCCAAGTTCGGGTTCACCCGGCGCCAGGATATCGCGTTGCGCGCGTTGGCCTTCGACAAACAGGCCCGCCGATACCTGCTCGACCACCCCAGGGCCACCGTGGTCGCGCTCGCCGAAGGTCTGCAGACGAGCTTCTTCCGCCTGGACGCCGCCGACGTGGGTCACGACTTCCGCTGGTTTACCGTCGACCTGCCCCCGATGGTCGAACTGCGCCGCAAGCTACTGCCCTCGTCCGACCGGGTGGAGATGTTCGCGCAATCGGCGCTGGACTTCAGCTGGATGGACAAGGTCGCCACCGAGCACGGCGTCTTCATCACCGCCGAGGGGCTGTTGATGTACCTGCAGCCCGAGCAGGCGGTCGCGCTGATCACCGAGTGCGCTGCACGGTTCCCCGGCGGCCGGATGATGTTCGACCTGCCGCCGTCGGCCTTCGCCGCGCTGGCGCGACGCGGAGTGCGGACGTCCCTGCGCTACCGGGTGCCGCCGATGCCGTTCACGCTGTCGGTCTCCGAGGCCGCGGACCTGGTCAACACCGTTCCCGGGGTACGCGCGGTGCACGACGTGCCGGCCGAGCGGGCCCGTGGAGCGCTGCTCAACGCACTGCTCTGGACGGTGCAGCGCACCCCGCTGCTCGACCCGATACGGCCGGTGACCACCCTGCTCGAGTTCGGCTGATCAGCCGAAGGCCGTCTCCACGTAGCGCAGCGCCTCGCCTTTGTCGATACCGAGCGCCCGCGCCGCGGAAACGTACGTGTTCGCTGCGGTGGCCATCGCGGCGTCGGCCGGATCCGAACGCGCCACGAAAGTGCCGAAACGTCCCCTCGTTTCGAGAATGCCCGCTGCTTCCAACTCTCGGTACGCGCGCGCCACGGTGTTGACTGCCAGGTTGATCTGACCCGCCAGCTCGCGGACCGTCGGCAGCCGGGTGCCCGGAGTGAGCTCCCCGTCTCGGATACCGTCGATGATCTGCGATCTGAGCTGGTCGAACAGCGGCCTGGCAGCGTGCGGATCAACGCGTACCCAATCCCCCAACTCGGCCACGTGCCCAGTATCACCCACAGCGGCTAGTTTGGTGGGGTGCAGGTGACGGTATGCAGCGGAGCCGGGATCTCCGCCGAGAGCGGAGTGCCGACGTTCCGCGACATCGAGACGGGTTTGTGGGCCAAGGTCGACCCCTACGAGATCTCCAGTGCGGAGGGCTGGCGCGAGCACCCCGAACGGGTGTGGGCCTGGTATCTGTGGCGTCACCACATGATGCGGGCCGTCGCGCCGAACAATGCCCACCGCGCGGTCGCGGCGTGGGAGGACTACGCCGACGTGCACGTCGTCACGCAGAACGTGGACAACCTGCACGAGCGCGCCGGCAGCAGCCAGGTGTACCACGTACACGGCAGCCTGTTCGCTTTCCGTTGCGACGAATGCCAATCCGCGTACTCGGGCGAGGTGCCGGCCATGCCGGAGCCGGCCGAATCGGTGGTGCCGCCGCACTGCGAATGCGGTGGGCTGATCCGGCCCGATGTGGTGTGGTTCGGCGAGGCGCTGCCCGACGACGCGTGGCAGCAGTCGGTTGACGCCGTGGTCGGCGCCGACCTGGTCGTGGCGGTCGGCACGTCGTCGGTGGTCTACCCGGCGGCCGGACTTCCGGAGTTGGCAGTGGCCAACGGCACCCCCGTGATCGAGGTCAATCCCGAGCCCACCCCGCTATCGAGGAGCGCGACGGTGACGCTGCGGGAGTCGGCGGCCACCGTGCTGCCCGGGTTGTTGCAGCGGCTCCCGGCCCTGCTCGGCTGAGGGGGCTCCGCGATCAGGCAGGCTTGACCGCGACGCCGATCGCGAATTCGGCGACCGGCACCGGCACCCAGGCGGGAAACGTCCAGTCACGGCGGGCCCCGGTCACCTGAAATCCGGCGCCGACGATCGTCGACTCGGTGTGCCGGTGGGTGTGGCAGTTGCCCAAAAGCCTCGGCCAGAACGTGGCGTCGGCGAACCTCTGCAGGCGAGCGCGCGCCCCGGTGCCGGCGACGTGTTCGAGGTAGCGCAGCTGACCGCCGGGACGCAGTACCGAAAACAGCTGCCTCAGCACCTGTTCCGGATCGTCGACGGAACACAGCACCAGCGAGCACACCACCGCGTCGAACTGCCCGCCGCCGAGGTACTTCTCCACGGTCTCGGCTTCGACCGTGACCGGTGTCGGGGCGGTCGACGCGGCACGTTCGGCCAGCACCGCGAGCCGGCGCTCGGGCTCGACGGCAACCACCTCGGTGACGGTGTCAGGGTAGAACTCGAAGTTGGTGCCGGTGCCGGCCCCGACTTCCAGGACGCGGCCCGACAGCCCGGCCAGGTTCTCCCGCCGCAGGCGGCGCAGCGATTCGGGCTCTCGCGCCGACATCGCCGTCCACAGCCGTGCGAAGAACGGGTTATCGACGGTGTCGCTCATCAACGATCTCCTTCAGCCAGGTCACCATCTCGCATGGTGAGTCGGACGGACGGATGGCCCCGGACACGACGTGCCCGAAACACACCGCGCGCAACACACGATCGGCGAACTCCTCGACATCGCCCCACGGCAGATAGGGACGCGAGATCAGCATCGCCGCGACCCCGTGCGCTGCGGTCCACAGCTCCAGAGCGAGCATCGTGGCATCGCCCGGAGGATAGATTCCCTGGTCGATCAAAGCCTGCACCGACGCACGCATGTGGACGAACGCCGAGATGTTCAGTGTCGTGTCGACGTCGCTTCCGGGGTGTCCCTCCCCCATGGTCGCAATGCGGTACAGCTCAGGGGTTTTCAGCGCGAAGCGCACGTACGCCAATCCCTGGGCCCGCAGCACGTCGACCGTGGACGCGCCGCCACCTTGGCCTGCGTGACCGGCGACCTCCTGCATCTCTGCGTCGAGCTTCTCGAAGTACTGCACGCACACCGCGTCCAACAGCGCGTCCTTGTCGGCGAAGTGCAGGTAGATCGACGGCGGGGTGACCCCGACCCGTTCGGCCACCGACCGGATCGAAACTGCTTTCGCATCACCGGTTTCCAACAGCAGATCGGTGGTGGCGCTCAGGATCTCTTCTCTGAGCTGATCGCCCGAGCCCCGGGGGGCACGGTGCCGCCGCAGGCGCTGGACGGTCATGCTAACCGGCTTCTCGTCCCGAGGCGACGCGTTCACCGGCCGGAGGCGGGCCCGGCACTCGATCGTCGTCGACGTTGTCGCTGAAGCCGATTCGTTCGTGCAAACGGGCCAGCGGTTTGGGAGCCCACCAGTTCCAGCGACCCAGCATGTGCATGAAGGACGGCAACAGCAGCATCCGGACGAGCGTGGCGTCGGCCAGGATCGCCAGCGTGAGGCCGACACCGAACATCCGCATGAACGCCACCTTAGCCGCGATCAACGCCGCGAAAGAGATCGACATCACCAGTGCCGCTGCGGTGACGACAAGGCCGGTTCTGGCAAGTCCGAGGGCCACGCTCTCGGCGTTGTCCGCGGCGGTCTGCCCGGATTTGAGCCAGTACTCCCGGATCCGCGAGATGAGGAACACCTCGTAGTCCATCGACAGGCCGAACGCGATGCAGAACAACAGCACCGGCATGTTGGCCACCAGGGTGCCGGTGGGTGTGGTGCCCAGTGCTCCGAGGTGGCCTTCCTGGAATATCCACACCAGGGCGCCGAATGCCGCGGTCAGCGACAAGACGTTGAGCACCAACGCTTTCAGCGGCAGCACCACGCTTCCGGTCATCAGGAAGAGCAGCACGAACGTGATCACGGCGATGATGGCGAGCACCATCGGCAGCCGGGACGTGATCGCGCCGGCGCTGTCCCGGTTGATCTGGGCGAGGCCGGTCAGCTGCGCCTGCTGACCGGCGGGTGGCGCCACCGAGTGCAACCGGTCGAGCTGGGCCTCGGAAGCGTCGGTGAACAGCGGCGCCGAGCTGGCCACGGTGAGGAACGCGCTGCCGTCGGTCCAACCGGCGGCAGCCGCCGGCGGACCGACCACTGTTCCGTCGACGAACGTGCCGCCGGGCGCGGAGACGGAGGTGACGTCCTCGACGCGGGACAGTTCGGCGGCGTAGTCGTCGAGCGCGCCACGGCTGACCCCCTCTGTGCTCGGCAGCACGACAGTGACGTTCGTCGAGGAGTCGACCGCGAAGTCCTCCCGCAGCGCGTCACCGATCTGGCGCGCCGAGGCCGACTCGGGAAGCACCCTGTCGTCGGGAAAGCCCCATTTGGCGCCGAGGAACGGGACACCGAGCAGCACCAACAGCGCAACGACCGCGAACCCGATCGGCACCGACCGCCTCATCACGAACTTCGTCGATCGGTACCAGAACATCTGCTCGACCGGCCTTGGAGCAGGCTCGGGCCTACGAAAGATGCGCCGCAGCAGCTTGCGCACATCCAGCGAGTCCAACCGGTCGCCGGCGAGAACGATCGCGGCCGGTGCCACCACGATGGCCGCCACCGCCGCGAACCCGACCACGGCGATGCCCGCGTAGGCGAACGATTGCAGGAAGTACATCGGGAACAGCACCATCGCGACCATGGCCAGAGCGACCGTCATCGCCGAGAACAGCACGGTGCGGCCCGCGGTCACCATGGTGCGCACCAACGCGCGTTCACGATCGGCGGAGCCGACCACGCCGCCGACGTCGGCGAGTTCGTCGCGGTATCGGCTGATGATCAGCAGCGTGTAGTCGATCGCCAGCGCGAGGCCCATCGCGATCGTCAGGTTCAGCGCGAAGATCGAGACGTCGGTGACCATCGTGACGGCGCGCAGTACCGCCATGGAGCCCAGGATCGCGAACGCGCCGACAGCCAGCGGCAGCGCGGCAGCGAGCAACCCGCCGAACACCCACACCAGCACGACGAAGCTCAGCGGGATCGCGATCGCTTCCATCGTCAGCAGGTCTTTTTCACTCTGGGTGTTGATCTGCACGTACGTCATCGCGACGCCGCCGGCCCGCACGGTGACCCCGTCCCGGTCGTAGACGAGTTCGTCGGTCAGTTCCTTCGCGTGCCGCTGGGCGGCGCTCTCGCCGCCGGTGATGCCCGCCACGATCAGGCCGGTCCTGCCGTCCTCGCTGATCAGTGCGGGGGTCGCGGCGGGCGGCGCCGTCCACGCCGAAGTTATGTTCGCGACGTACGGGGAGCGCTCCAGCCGGGCGGCGATGTCGGTGCCGGCGTCCGTTGCCGCGGCTCCCTCGACGCCATCCGCGGAGGTCACGCTGATCACCAGCTCCATGTCACCCTGGCCGAACTTGTCGACCAGCAGCGCGGTGGCGTTGGCCGACTCCGACGTCGGATCCTGGAAGCCGCCGGCGGACAGATGCTGCGTCACGGGGACGCCGAAGATTCCGCAGCCGATCATCAGCAGCAGCGCGGCGACGAGAATGCGCCGGGGTGCTGCGATGGCCGTCGAAGCGATGCGCTGGAGCACAGAACCCCTCCTTGGATATCGTCGCTAAGTTATCAACGATACGTTAGTGGGTCAATGGCGCGGCGATGACTTTGGGCGTGGTGTCGAGTCGACATGATCATGAACCAGCGCGCTGCACAGAATCAGGCTCCGGCGATAGATTCGTCCACGATGACGACCGAACAAGCGACCCCCCTCGACCTCTGTCGGCGGCGACATCGGCCTACTGCTGCTGAGACTCGGCGTGGGCGCAGCCATCCTGCAGGCCGGGCTGATCAAGGCCTTCGACTTCTCCACCACGTCCCAGTTCATGGCCGATGCCGGCTGGCGGCTGCCGAAGCTCGCGGCGTTCATGGTGACCGCGGCGGAGGCGCTCGGCGGCATCGGACTGCTGGTCGGGGCGCTCACCCCGCTGGCGGCGTGTGCCGCGGTCAGCTCCATGCTCTGCGCGTGGGCGGTGAACGTCTCCGGCACGGCTTTCTGGTCCGAACCGTTCAACATCCCGTTCCTGATCGGGGTCGGCGCGCTCGCGCTGCTGTTCACCGGGGCGGGCGGCTACTCCGTCGACCGCCTGGCCTTCGGCCGTTCGCACTGGCCGCAGCGGGTCGCCGTCGCGCTGCTGGTCCTTGCGTTCGCGGCGGCGGTGCCGACCTGGGTCGCGCTGTACGGCGTCAATCCGATCCACCTCACGACACCGACTCCGTGAGGGCTACCCGTCGGTAGATCGGCGACCCTACCGAGCGGTAAGGATTGCCACCATTTTCCGAATCGCGGCTCACAGATTCCTTAATGGGCGTGGTTACTGTTCAGTACATGTGGATCGACGACACCAGTGCTGATGTCATCAAGGTTGACTTCGAGGCTCTCTACCACGGCGATGTCCTGGTAGAGGGAGTCACCGCCGAGCAGCTCGACGACGAGCACGCCCTACCCACCGCAGTGTGAAAAACGCGCGCCCCACCGGGGCGCGCGTTCCTCGCTGATCGGTTGCCGGACGCCGGCGCGCGCTCCGTGTGGATGCGCCCCGACGTCTCCGTCGCATCTACCGGCTATACAGCAGCCTTCTCCGCGGCCGCCGCCACCATGTCCGCCAGTCGCCCGCTGATCAAGCTCTCGGCCTCGCCGACAATGCGTGCGACCAGATCGCCGACCGCCGGGATGTCGTTGATCAGCCCCATGGCCGTGCCCACCGTCCAGATGCCGGCGCCGATGTCGCCGTCGTCGAACACCTTGCGCCCGCGCACCCCGGCGACAAGATCCTTGACGTCGTCGAACTGACCGCCACCCTCGATGATCTCCACCACCTCACGCGACACCGCGTTCGAGGCCACCCGGGCGGTGTTGTGCAGGCTGCGGAAGATCAACTCGGTCCCCCGCTCGTCACCGGCGACGATGGCTTCCTTGACGTTGTCATGGATGCACGACTCCACCGTGCACATGAACCGCGACCCCATGTTGATGCCGTCGGCGCCGAGACTCTGCGCCTTCACCGCGTGCCGCACCGACGTGCACTTGTGCAACACCTTGATGCCGTTGTCGTGGAACATCGGCAGGTGCGGCGCCGGGTTGGAACCTGCGGTCTCGACGATCTTGATGCCCGCGTCGACGATCACCTGGCGGTACTCGTCATACGGCGGCAACCAGTTCCGCGCGGCCGACCCACTGCATACCGCCCTGCGCGATCGGGTGCTCGACACCGAAGGTCTCGGTGAATTTCGTGGTGATGCTCATGCGACTACCTCTGCCCTCTTCTCTTCGCGCAAGCGCTCATCGGGGCGCCATCCGGATCGCGCCGTCCAGGCGGATCACCTCGCCGTTGAGCATCGGGTTCTCGACGATGTGCACGGCCAGCGCGCCGTACTCGTCCGGGTCGCCCAGGCGTGCCGGGTGCGGCACCTGCTTGCCCAGCGAGGCCTGGGCCTCCTCGGGCAGCGAACCGAGCAGCGGCGTCTTGAACAGACCCGGGGCGATCGTGACCACCCGGATGAACTCGCGGGCGAGGTCGCGGGCGATCGGCAGGGTCATGCCGACCACGCCGCCCTTGGACGCGGAGTACGCCGCCTGGCCGATCTGGCCGTCGAACGCCGCCACCGAGGCGGTGTTGACGATGACGCCGCGCTCCTCACCGAGGGGTTCGGTCTTGGCGATGCGCTCGGCCGCGAGCCGCAGCACATTGAACGTGCCGATCAGGTTCACCTGGACGACTGCGTTGAAGTACTCCAGCGGGAACGGTCCGTCCTTGCCCAGCGTCTTGATCGCGTTGCCGATGCCGGCGCAGTTGACGTTGATCCGCAGCGGACCCATCTCCTCGGCGGCATCCAGCGCGGCCGTGACCTGCTCGGGGTCGGTCACGTTGGCCTCGACGAACTTGGCGCGCGAGCCCAGTTCCTTGACCACGTCCTCACCCTTGAGGTCGATCACCACGACCGACGCTCCCCGGTCGAGCAGTCGCTTCGTCGTCGCGAGTCCGAGCCCGGACGCACCTCCGGTGACGACTGCTACAGCGTCTTTGATCTCCACAGATCGGTTCCTTTCGTGTCCACTATTTCCTTAAACCCATTCCTGCAGCACAGCTTCGGTGTCCGCCCCAGGCACCCCGGGCGGCTTCGGCGCGGACGGAGCGCTGCGCGAGAACCGCGGCGCGGGCGCCGGGTACAGATAGCCGTTCTCGCGGTAGAAGGTGTCGCGCTCGGTGTTGTGCGATTCGGACTCGACCTCGTCGAACGACAACACCGGCGTCACGCACGCGTCGGTACCGGCGAAGACACCGGCCCAGTGATCACGGTCGTGGGCGGCGAACGCCTCGGTGAGACGGGCCCGCAGTTCGGGCCAGCGACTCATGTCGTTCTGGTCGGGCAAATCGGCCGGGTCGAGTCCGACACCGGCGAGCATCTCGGCGTAGAACTGCGGCTCGATGGCGCCCACCGCGACGTGGCGGCCGTCGGCGCAGGTGTAGGTGTCGTAGTACGGAGCACCGGTGTCGAGCATGTTGACGCCACGTTCGTCGCTCCACATGCCCATCCCGCGGAATGCCCACATCATCATCGAGAGCACGCTCGAGCCGTCCACCATCGCGGCGTCGACGACCTGGCCCTCGCCGGAGCGTTCCCGCTCCCACAAGGCCGAGAGCACGCCGATGAGCAGGAACATCGACCCACCGCCGAAGTCACCGACGAGGTTCAGCGGCGGCACCGGCCGTTCACCGGCCCGCCCGATCGCATGCAGTGTTCCGTTGAGCGAGATGTAGTTGATGTCGTGGCCGGCCTGCTGGGCACGCGGGCCGTCCTGACCCCACCCCGTCATCCGCGCGTAGATGAGCTTGTTGTTGACCTTCGCGCAGTCCTCGGGGCCGAGGCCCAGGCGTTCGGTGACGCCGGGCCGGAAGCCCTCGATCAGCACGTCGGCCTTGGCCACCAACCGCAGCACCAGATCGCGGCCCTCGTCGCTCTTGAGGTTGGCCGTCACCGATCGCCGATTGCGGAGAAGGTAGTCACCACCGGGCTTGGTCGCAGGTCCGGGACCTTTTCCTGGACGCTCGATGCGAACCACGTCCGCGCCGAGGTCACCGAGAATCATCGCCGCGTGCGGGCCCGGGCCGATACCGGCCAGTTCCACGACGCGCAGCCCTTGCAGTGGTCCAGCCATGCCAAACCGCCCTTCATCAGAATCGCTCAGTTGACCGCCGACATAGCTTACTTGTATAACCAAGTCGAACGGCCACGGGGCATCAACCCCAGATGAGGGGACGTGCATGACGACCATCGATTCCGGCGCCAACACATACGCGGGCTTCGACGACCTGACGATCTCACTGGACGCCGGTGTGCTGACCGTGACGTTGAACCGGCCGGAGAGCCTCAACTCGCTCACTGCCCCGATGTTGAGCACCTTCGCCGAGACCCTGGAGCGCGCCGCGGGTGGCCCGCGGGTGCGGGTGGTCCGCATCGGTGGTGCCGGCCGGGTTTCTCCTCCGGCGCGGGAATCAGCGAGGAAGACCACGCCAACCCCGGCGCCGCCGGAACACCGGCGGACGTGCTGGACGCGGCGAATCGCTGCATCCGCGCGATCGTGAACCTCCCGCAGCCGGCCGTCGCCGTGGTGCAGGGTGCCGCCGCCGGTGTCGGAGCCTCCCTGGCACTGGCGTGTGACATCGTATTGGCCTTGGAGAAGGCCGTTTTCATGCTGGCGTCACCAAGATCGGGTTGATGCCCGACGGTGGGGCCTCGGCCCTGATCGCCGCGGCGGTGGGTCGGATCCGCGCCATGCGGATGGCGTTGCTGGCGGAGCGCATCTCGGCCGCCGACGCGTACGGGTCAGCGCGGTTCACCCCGTCGAGGAGTTCGACGCGGCGGTCGACCAGGTGATCGCCACGCTGGTGGCCGGTCCGGCGGTCGCACTGCGCAAGACGAAGGACGCGGTCAACGCCGCCACGCTGACCGAACTGGAGAGCGCGCTCGAACTCGAGAAGCGGGGCCGGTTGGCATTGCTGGCGTCCACCGACTTCCGCGAGGGCACCAGAGCCATCCAGCAGCGCAGGACCGCGAACTTCACCGACTCCTGACGCTCTCTTTCGTCGAGACTGCACACTTGGCGGAGAAGTGCGAGTGGGAGCCGCCGCCAGTGCAGTGTCAACGCGGGCAACACCACTCGGCGGCAGCGTCCGAAACGGACTCGAAACACACGTGATCGAGACTGTGACAGCACCCCCTTCGGCCGAGGTGGGGCGTCGACGTGGCGCAGGAGGCCCCATGACTCGGATTCGGCGTGGACCACGGTTCACCGCGCACCTGGTCAGTTCGTCCGTCGAGACCGGTCACCCTCGCGTCGTGGACGACCTTCGCCAGGCGATCCTGTCAGGCGACCAACCACCGGGCACCGCCATCCCGATCGACGAGGTGGCCGCCCACCTGGGCGTCAGCCAGATCCCGGTACGCGAGGCCCTCATGACGCTGGTCGGTGAGGGTCTGGTGGAACACCGCCCTCATGTGGGATACCAGGTGGCGACGCTCACCTTCGAAGAGTTCACCGACTTGTATCAGGTGCGCGAGGTGCTGGAGGCATCGGCGCTCGCCGCATCGGTCAAGAACGCGACGGCGGCCGACGACGTCGAGATCCGGACCAGCCACACCGCGCTGGAATCGGCGATCCGCAGTGGCGACAGCCGCGTCTATCACAGCGAGTCCCGGCGGTTCCACCTTGCGATGATCCGACCGTCGCGGATGAGCCGGTTGGTCCGGATGTACGAGTCCGCGTGGAATCTGACGGAACCGGCGCGCCCCATGTCGCGGGTCGACGACGAGGCTCTTCGGCGATTCCACGCCGACCACGGAGAGATGATCGCTGCCTTCGCCGAGCGAGATGGCGAGACGCTGGTGGCGCTGTCGCTGCGGCACTACGAACATCTGCGCGCCGAATTCCAAACGCTGAGCGACGACCCCGACATGTTCCACTGCCCGTGACTTCCTATATCTGAGTGGTTACCCGCGGTTAACCCCCGGACGGCCGTTTCCGAAACACCGCGTTCCTAGGTTCATCCCAGCATCGGCACTCTTCCGACCCGCTAGGAGACCATCATGACAACAGAGACGCCGCCCCTGGCCGCGGGAACACACAGTGGACCGGCGGGTACATCGCTCATCAAGGAGTCCTACCACCCCCGGCTCACCAACGAGGATCTGGCGCCGCTCGTCGAACAGAAGTGGAACTGGTACAACATCTTTGCTTTCTGGATGGCGGACGTGCACAGTGTCGGCGGTTATGTCACCGCCGGCGCTCTGTTCGCGCTCGGCCTGACCAGTTGGCAGGTGTTCGTCTGCCTCATCGTCGGCATCTGCATCGTGCAGGTGTTCTGCAACCTGGTGGCCAAGCCCAGCCAGGTGCACGGCATCGCCTACCCCGTCGTGGCCCGCGCCTCCTTCGGAGTGATGGGAGCCAACATCGCGGCGATCATCCGCGGCAGCATCGCCATCGCCTGGTACGGGGTGCAGACCTTCCTGGCCGCCGGCGCCTTGACCATCGTGCTGCTCAAGCTCTTCCCCGGCCTGGCCGCGTATGCCACCGACGACAACAGCTTCCTGGGCCTGTCCTACGTCGGGTACCTGAGCTTCGCGATCCTCTGGGTGATTCAGGCGCTGGTGTTCTGGTGGGGCATGGAGATGGTGCGGTGGCTGTGCGACATCAGCGGCCCGATCATCTACGTGATGATGTTCATCCTGTGCTTCTACATGATGGCGCAGGCCGACTGGCAGATCAGCCTGACGCTGTCGGACCAGCAACTGACAACAGGGCAACAGATCTCGGCGATGCTCGGCGCGATCGCCCTGGTGGTGTCCTACTTCGCGGGGCCGATGCTCAATTTCGGTGACTTCTCCCGGTATGCGAAGTCTTACAAGGAGCTCAAGTTCGGGAACCTGATCGGCCTGCCGATCAACTTCGTGGTGTTCTCTCTGCTGGTCGTTCTCACGGCCTCGGCCACCCTGCCGGTGTTCGGCGAAGTGATGACCAACCCGATCGACACGGTGCAGGCCATCGACACCTACACCGCGATACTGCTCGGTGGATTCACCTTCGTGCTCGCCACCATCGGGATCAACATCGTCGCCAACTTCGTGGCGCCCGCGTTCGACTTCTCGAATGTCAACCCGCAGAAGATCAGCTGGCGCACCGGCGGCATTATCGCCGCCGTCGGATCGGTGCTTCTGACGCCGTGGAACTGGTACAACAACGACGAGGCCATCTTCTGGACCCTGGGCCTGCTGGGCGCGTTGATCGGACCACTGTTCGGGCTGCTGATTGCCGACTACTACCTGGTCCGCAAGCAGCACATCGTCGTCGATGATCTGTTCACCATGGAGGAGACAGGAAAATACTGGTACAGCCGCGGATTCAACCCGGTAGCGGTCAAGGCCACAATCATCGCCGGCATCGCTTCGATAGGGTCGGTCGTGATACCGAAGGTCATCGGCACCTTCGAGACGCTGGGCCAGTTCAGTTGGTTCATCGGCTGCTTCGTCGGCTTCATCGCGTACTACGCGCTCGCGTACCGGGCCAATGTCGCCGGCGTGGCAGATGAGCGGGTCGCCGCCGAGGTTCCCTGACGGAGGCCCTGCAGATGAAGATCAAAGTCATCAACCCCAACACCACGCTGTCGATGACTGCGACGATCGCCGCGACTGCCCGGGCCAGCGTTGCCCCGGGCACTCGTGTCGAGGCGGTCAGCCCGACCTCAGGTCCCGAATCCATCGAGAGCCACTACGACGAGGCGCTCGCCGCCGTCGGCGTGTTGCGGGAGATCGAGGCAGGTGAGGTCGAGGGCTGCGACGGGTACGTGATCGCGTGCTTCGGCGATCCGGGATTGCTTGCCGCACGCGAGGTCGCCCGGGGCCCGGTCGTCGGCATCGCCGAGGCCTCCATGCGAACAGCCGGATACCTGGGCCGCAGTTTCACCGTGGTGACGACGCTGGCACGGACGGTCGGGCGAGCTTGGGACCTCGCGCACGAATACGGGGTGGCCGGGGCGTGCAGCGGAATCCGTTCGTGCGAGATTCCTGTCGTCGAACTCGAACGCGACCCGACGGCGTACGCGAGCATTCGTGATGTGGCGCAAGAAGCTCTGGCCTGTGACGGGGCCGACGTCATCGTGCTCGGCTGTGCCGGCATGTCAGACCTGGGTGCCCGGTTGCAGATTGATCTGGGCGTTCCGGTCATCGACGGGGTGGCGGCAGCGACCACACAAGTGGAGGCGCTCGTCCGGATGGGCCTGAGAACGTCCACCCGCGGCGAGTTCGCACCCCCACCGGCGAAACTCCACCGCTGATCGCCGCGGCGGTGGGCCGGAACCGCGCTATCCGGTTGGCATTGCTGGCGTCCACCGACTTCCGCGAGGGCACCAGAGCCTTCCAGCAGCGCAGGACCGCGAACTTCACCGACTCCTGACGGCGAGCCCGCACTTCCGTTGAGACTGCACACTTGGCGGTGAAGTGCGAGTGGGAGCCGCCGCCAGTGCAGTGTCAACGGCTAGTGCTTCCAGCGCAATCGCGGCGGTACCGGCACGTCACCCTCCAGTAACGCCGCTCCATTTGGCTCTGTCCATGACCAACAAGTTCCATCTGGCGTGGTTCCTCAATTTTGTCGCCGACGAATGGAACGGCACCTGGGGTGACGGGGCCCGTGACTTCACCGGGGAGTTCTATGTCGAGATGGCTCGCGACCTGGAGCGCGCCAAGTTCGACTACGTGCTCATCGAGGACAAGCTCATGGTGTCAACGGCCTACGGCGGCACCATGGAGTACGACCTCAAGCACGGCGTGAACCCCAAACACGACCCGGTTCCGCTCGCTGTGCTGATGGCCAACGCCACCGACCGACTCGGTGTCGTCCCCACGATGTCGACCAGCTTCTACCCACCCTTCCTGCTGGCTCGGCTGTGCAGCACCATCGACCACATCGCCCGGGGGCGCTTCGGGTGGAACGTCGTCACCTCCGCCGAAGACCGCGCCGCCCAGAACTTCGGGCTGGACAAGCTCTACGAGCACGACGAGCGCTATGTGCGTGCCAGCGAATACCTCGATCTGGTCAGCAAGCTCTGGGAGTCGTGGGAGCCCGACGCCGTCGAACGCGACCACACGACCGGGGTGTACGCCAATCACAAGAAGGTGCACACCGTCGACTTCGTGGGCAAGTACTACAAGTCGCGCGGACCGCTGAACACCGCGCCCTCTCCGCAGTACCGCCCCACGATCGCCCAGGCCGGCGCGTCGCCGCCGGGCCGCGAGTTGGCCGCCCAGCACGCGGACACCATCGTGGCCCCGGCCAACGGCGTCGAGGCGATGAAGGCCTACCGTGACGACATCCATGCCCGGATGGCGGCGCACGGCCGAGATCCAGAGCACTGCAAGGTGTTCTATTTGGTCTCCCCCATCGTCGCCGACACCCACGAGGAAGCATTGGCCAAACGCGAGCGCTGGTTCAACGATCCGCTGTACATCGAGTACATGTTGGCCGAGATCTCGTCGATCACCGAAATCGACTTCGCCCAGTTCGACCTGGACGAGCCGCTGCCGGAGGTGTCGACCAACGGTGAGCGGGGGTCGCTGGAGAGCTTCGTATCCCGCGGCAAGGACAAAACGTTGCGCGAACTGGTGACCGGCAGCGGACTGACGGGAAATGTCGAGTTCCTGGGCACACCCGACGAGGTCGCCGAGGAGATGGGTTCGGTGATGGAGCAAGTGGGCGGCGACGGCTTCCTGATCACCAGCCCGGTGATGCGGCTCAACCGCCGCTACGTCACCGAGATCACCGACGGCCTGGTGCCCGCCCTGCAGAAGCGCGGCCTGACCCGTGGCGACTACACCACCACGATGCTGCGCGACCACCTGCGCGAATTTTGAGGATGTCGCTGATCGGTTTCCCCCGGCGAGCCGCACGGGACACATCGGCCACCGCGGCCGAGTCGGTGCGCACCGCCGTGGACGCAGTGCGCGCCGGCCGGATGGTGATCGTGGTCGACACCGAGAACCCCTCCGATGACGGCGATCTCATGCTGGCAGCCACCCACTCAACCGCGGCGAAGGTCGCATTCATGGTGCGCCACACCGGTGGCATCTTGTGCGTCCCGATGCCGGGCCATGATCTGGACAGGCTCCGCCTACCACCGATGGCGGTGGTCAATGAGGATCCACGGGACATCGGATATTCGGTTTCGGTCAATGCCAGGACCGGAATCGCCAGCGGCATCTCCGCGGCCGATCGGGCCCGAACTATCTCACTGCTCGCAGATCCCGACACCACACCCGACGACCTCACTCGGCCCGGCCATGTGTTCCCGCTACGCGCAGTCGAAGGCGGTGTACTGCGTCGGGCCGGGCATACTGAGGCCGCCGTCGATCTGGCTCGGCTGGCCGGGCTGCCGCCTGCCGCGGTGATCGGTGAAGTGCTCGACGACGACGGAACCGTCGCACGTGGCGCACGCCTACGCGCCTTCGCCGCCAGGCACGCACTGCCGATCGTGACGGTGTCCGAGCTGATCGCCTACCGACGCCGTAGCGAACGGCTGGTCGAACGCAAGGCGTCCAGCCGGCTTCCCACCGATCAGGGCGTGTTCACCGCCTCGGGTTTCCAATCCGTGCTCGACGGTCAAGAGCACATGGCGTTGGTGATGGGCGACAGCCCCGTTCAGGGCAACACGCCGACCCTGGTCCGAGTCCATTCAGAATGCCTGACAGGCAATGTCTTTCAATCGGCAGGGTGCGAATGTGACCAGAAGCTGGAACACGCCATGCACCTCATCGCCGCAGAGGGTCGAGGGGTGCTGGTCTATCTCCGAGGGCACGAGGGGCGCCACTCCTACCGCCTGCGCACTTCAGAGAATGGCTGCGCTGACACACGGGACTACGGCGTCGGCGCCCAGATCCTCGCTGACCTGGGAGTCGGACGGATACGACTGCTCACCAACAATCCGGCCAAACGAATCGGTTTGCAGGCTTACGGTCTCGAGATCGTAGACACGGTGCCCATACCTATCAGGATGGCGGACCGGACCGGCGAGTCGTCGATGTCGGGCTGATGCGGTCGCAGTCGCGGTGGTTCCTGCCGTTGATGGCAGCCACCGGGGTGACGATGAGTCTGACTGCGCCGCTGGAAGTGCTTTTCGCCCGGGAGATCTCGCCGAGCAGCGTGTACATCGGAGCCTTCATGCTCAGCGCAGCCGTCGGGGTGATCGCGGTCGACGTCTTCGGGACCCGGTTCATCCCCGGACTCGACGCCCGCACCGCTCTGATAGCCGGACTGGCGTTGTTCGGCCTGGCTTGTATCGGCATGGGCTTGGCGCCCAATGGCATTCTGATGATGGGCTCGCGGATTCTGCAAGGCCTCGGCGGCGGCATGGTGCTCGGCGCTGGACTGCAGGCCGCCGTGCGCATTGTTCGCCCCGGCGCCACGCTACCTTCCCTCACCAGTGCACCCCCCGATGATCTCGCCCGGTCCCTCGGTAGGTTCAACGCGGCCTTTCTGTTCGGCGGCGCCCTCGGCGCGCCGGGCGGCCTGTTGGTCGCGGGGATCATCGAGGGGCAGATCGGATATCAGATCGCGTTGGTGGCCACCGGCACATTGGCACTGACCGTCGCCGGCACGCTGGCGATGGCTCTGCCGAGCATGACGACCGCCTCGGGAATGCCGCCACCTCGGATCGGATTGCCGCGATTCGCCAGGACACCGGGCAGCAGACCCGCGATCGTGCTGGCGATGAGCGGCGAATTCCTTCGCGCCGGTGTGCTGTTCACCGCGCTTCCGCTTGCCGGCGCCGCCAGGGGCTATTCGACGCTGATGATCACCGCTGCGATCGCGCTGATGTGCGGCACCGAAATCATCGTTCTTGCGAATGCCTACCGGATCATCGCGCGCTTCGGTGTGTTCAGCCTCTTGATCACGGCATTTGCGCTGGGGGTGACGTGCGCGGCGCTGATCGCGGCCGTTCCGAGTCCCATGGCGTATCTGCTGGTTTCCGCAGTCTTCGGCGTCAGCCTGGCCGGGGCAACAGCAGGCCTGCCGGTTGTGATCGTCGCCCAGGTAGGCGAGTCGTCGGCCGGGCTCGCGAAGTTCCGGGTCTCGGCCGGCATCGGACAGTTGGCCGGGATGGTCGGCTGCGCCGTCCTGGGGGCGCAGGTCGGGATCGCGACGCTCTTCGTACTGATCGCTTTCGTCCTGCTGGCGAGCACACAACTCGCCCGGATCGTGGCGCACCGAATGGCTGCACCGTAACTCGGGCGAATCACGTACGCAGATGCTCGTTAACAATCGACTGTTCCAATGAATGCGTTGGAACGGGGGCTGGGCAAACCCTTCGAGAAGGAGCGCATCACCGTGTTGGCACGTGAACCGTCCCGCGTCGTGGGCTGCGAGAAGCGGCTGCGCCAAGCCGCGCAGCCTCCCCCTGAGGTACTCTACCAACGACAGCGGCAAAGCCCTGACAGACTGAACAATTCGGCGCGGCGCACCTATGATCTCCTGCGATCCACCTTGGTGAACACCGGCAGGAACCTGCCGCTGGTCGAAGGTGAACTCACCGATGCGCTGTCGGCCAGCCGCAACACGGTTCGAGCCGTCCTGCAGCAACTTGCCCGGGAAGGTCTCGTCACCCGCGGACCCAAGAACGGCACGCAAGCCACCGGTTCACTGTTGATGCCGATCGACGAACTCAGCCCCCTCCAGGCGCGCACCCTCGAGCGCCGAGCACTGGGCTGCCCACCGATGATGCGCGACCGGTTGCGGCTTCCGGACGGTTGGACGGTATTGATGATCGAGAGTCTGATCTTGGAAGAGGGTCGTCCACTAGGCCTTTCGGTGAACTACTTCGCCGTGGCGGCAGAGCAGTCAACGGACTTCGACATCGAGGAACCCGATGTGATCCTGATCCTCGAACGCCAATTGGGGGTACGCATCGGCGGCAGTCACACCACGGTGGCGGCGATAGCCGCCGACGATCAAACCGCGGAGCTCGTCGGTATCGCAGCGGGCGCACCACTGATCTGGCTCGAGGACCTCATCGAGGACGACCACGGTCAGCCGCGGGCGCTTTCTCAGCTACGGTTGCGTGGAGACCGTATTGCCTTCTCCGCCAATGCGTACCGCTCCGCCTGCCGCCCGTAACACTGGTAGGTTCCACAACAATGTGATGGTGAGTGCGGTCAGACCGATCAACGCGGAGACCAGCATCGCGGGGCGCGTGCCGAGCAGACCGGATGCAATGCCCAGCACGATCATCCCCGCGGGCAGCGCGACACCGATCGTCGTGGTGAGCAACCCCAGCGCCGCCGCGCGTTCGTGCGGCGCGACACTGTCGACCGGCAGAGTGGCCTGTGTCGACCCGAACAGAGCCTGGCCGATCCCGGCCACGCCCAAAGCGACCAGCACCAGCGACAGCACCGGAGTGTAGGCCACCACGCCCAAACAGCACAGGCACAACGCAACTCCGAACACGTAGGCGCCCCAGGGTCGCCGCGCCGGCCTGACGATCAGCGTAGCGGCAACCAGCAGCTGGACGACGCCTGCCGTCGCACCGATCACTCCCGCCATCGCCGCCCCGGCATCAAGGTATGCGGCGATCACCGGCACCAAGGGCAGAAACGCGAAGTAGCAGAGATTGCAGATCACCGTGACCAGCAGAATCACTACCAACGCTCTGGATCGTCGCAGCAGCCGCCAGTCCGCCCCGCCCCCGACGACGCTGGCGCCGACAGCCGTGACCTCGGACGACTGCAGGTGCTGCGACCCTCGCGTAGCGCTCCATACCAATGGCAGCGAGACGGCCAGCATCGCTGCCGGGATGGCGAACGCCACGCCGAGCCCGAAAGCTTGGATGGTCAGCCCGCCCAGTAAGGGGCCCAACATCATCGCGCTGGCGGTTCCGGTGATCTCGACATTGAGGACTCGGGTCGAGCGCAGTGGGCCTGCCATCGTGAAGAGTAAGCCTCGCTGCACGGCCATGTTGACCATTCCTCCTACGCCATAAGCGAATTGGAATGGATAGATCATCCACATCTGTGCCGCGTCGATGACTACGAACGTTGCCATCACCACAGAGATCGGGAGCAGCGCGAGTTCGGTGTAGAAGACCAGCCGGTGAGGGGCGATGTTGACCCGCGATGCGACGTAGCTGCCTGCCACCATCGGCGCGAACAGGAAGACACCGACGAGCTGGTTGGCGATCGGCGGTCCGCCCAAGTCGGTGACCAGGTATGTCCCCAGGAACAGCCCCATCCAACGGGTGAGATGCCACAGCCACGAACTGATCAACAGTGCCGGCAACCCGCTCAGAGGGCCACCCGGGGATCGGCAATCGACTGCGCGAGGTCGACGACGATGTTGGTGACCACGTACAGCACGCCCACCACCAGAGTCACTCCGGCGATGGCGTTGAAATCGGCTTTGTCGATGGCTCGTGCGATGTACAACCCGATACCCGGACGGGCGAAGATCAGCTCGACCAGGATGCAATTGCCCACCATGACCGCCAGCTGCAGACCCACCAGCGCCAACACCGGCCCCAACGAATTGCGCAGGGTGTGTCGGACCAGGATCCGCTTCTCGCCCAGACCGATCGATCGGGCTGTACGTGTGTGGTCCGCACGCAGGTTCGCCTCGAGGCTGCTGCGAAGCACGCGTCCGATCGCAGCGGCTGGTATCAATGCCAGGCAGAAGGCGGGAAGAACCAGGTGATGGAAGCCGTCGAGAAGTACCTCGGGTCGTCCAGCCAACACGCTGTCGATGAGCAGGGACTGGGTGGGACCGGTTGGTGCGTCGACAAACGACGTCAGGCCGGTGATCGGGAGGATGTTCAGGAAGCGGTAGAAAACCACCATGCCAAGCAGACAGGTCAGAAACACCGGCACCGACGCGCCCGACACCATGACCACCCGTAGCACCCCGGACCCGCGCCAACCCTGCGCCGTTGCGAGGCCGAGCAGGAATCCGACCGCCACCGCGAAAACCAGCGATACGAACAGCAACTCCAACGTGACGGGCAGGTAGGTCTCGATATCGGTGGCAACCGGGGTGCGAGACACGCTCGACTGCCCGAGATCTCCAGTGGCCGCCCTGGTGAGGTAATGCCAGAACTGCAGGGGCAGTGGTTGATCGAGCCCAAGCTCGGCCCGCGCCGCCTCGTATACTTCGGGCGGGGCCTTGGCGCCGACCAGTGCCGAAACCGGGTCGACCGGCGCCACCTTCTGCAAACTGAATACCGCCAGCACGAGGGCGAAGACGACGGGAATCGCGCCGAGCAGTCGGCGGGGCAGGACAGTGAGCATCAGCGGTCCCGGATGCGATCACGGATCGCGTCGCCGGAGAAGTTGGCGACGATCGCGATCACCGCCACGCCGATGGCAGGCATCACCGGAATCCACCAGGCACTGAAAACGTAGCTCAGCCCCTGCGCACTCATCGAGCCGAGTTCGGGTGCCGGCTGTGGTGCTCCCAGACCGAGGAACGACAGACTCGACAGCATCAACACCAGAGCCGCGACATCCAGGCTTGCGGCGACGATGGTGACCGGTACGGCTCCGGGCAGCAGGTGTCGGTACATCAGTCGCCACCAGCTCACACCGCCCACCCGTGCCGCCTCCATGTGCGGAGAGGATCGCAGCTTTCGAACCTCGGACCGGACGATTCGGGTGTAGAGCGGCCACCACACGATGGCTACGCCGATCAAGGTGTTGGTGTAGGACCGACCGAGAGCGGCGACCACCGCCAAGGCCAGGATGGGTCCGGGCAGCGCCAAGAAGGCATCGGTGATTCTCATGAGCAACGTATCGAACCAGCCACCTACGGCGCCGGCGATCAGCCCCACCAACCCGCCGACCAGGGCCCCGATCGCGACGACCGCCAGCGCACCGAACCAGGTGGCCTGCATGCCGACCAGCACCCGACTCAGCACGTCACGCCCTACGGTGTCGGTGCCCAGCAGATTGGCCGCGTTCGGCGCTGCCATCGCCTCACCCGCAGGCACCAGTGGGTCATAGGGCGCGATCTGACGAGCGAATACCGCAATGAAGAAGATGACCGCCAACGCACCGAACGCCACGTAGTTCGGCATCGATGTGCCTTGGAAATACTGGCGAACCGCCAGCCCGGTTCGGCTTCGGTACTGCAACAGTCCCGGTGGTGCGTAGTACTCCGCGACCGCCATTGATGCCTCCTGTTGTCGCTGTGTCGGTCCCGGCACCTGCGCCGTATCTCGACCATCAGTGCATTCGAGTCCTGTTTCATCAGGGGTGTGATTGCGTTGCAGGCGAATTGCGCCGCCGCAACCGGGGCCTGTCAGAACTCTCGCAGTGTCTCCCGTAGCGTCGAACCCGTGTACTCGGTTCTGGTCAGGCCGAGGCGTTGCAACTCGGGCACCAGTCCGTCGGTGATCGACGCGATGTAGTTGCGATTGAGGTCCCAGCCCGGCTTCATGATGAGGAAGCCGTCGCCACCGATCTCCTCCATGGCCTCGCCCATCTGGCGGGCAACCTGCTCCGGCGTGCCGACGAACTCGATGCCGGTGGTGGCCCAGTCGATAGTCAGCTGCCGCAACGTCTTCGGGCCCGGGCTACCGTCACCGCGCATGAAGTGCTCGAGCGAACCCCGCTCTCCGTTGGTGGTGAGATCAGCCGGCAGCGGCTCGTCCCAGTCGAACTGGCTGAAATCGATCTCCGTGTTCGACGCGATACTCACGAGTTGCTTTTCGATGTAGCTGTCGGTCGACACAAGACGGTCGACTTCCGCGCGGGCCTCTGCCTCCGTCGGTGCCACCACCGGTGACACACAGAACATCAACTTGATGTCATCAGGCTTCCGGCCCGCCGCTTTGGCACGTGCCCTGATGTCGTTACGGTACTCGCGCATTCCCTCGACTCCGGTGCCGACGGCGACGATCGCGTCAGCGGCGCGGGAGGCAAAGGCCCGGCCCCGCGGGGATGCGCCCGCCTGCAGGATCGTGGGGCGGTGCTGGGGGGAGGGCACGGTGTTGAGCGGTCCCCTGGACTTGAAGTACTTTCCCACGAAGTCGATGGTGCGCACCTTGTTGAAATCGGCGTAGGTGTGGGTCTCACGGTCCATCACCACCGCGTCGTCGTCCCAGGAATCCCACAGTTGGGTCACCACATCGAAGTACTCGTCGGCAACGCTGTACCGCTCATCATGCTCGGGCAGGGCGTCCAGACCGAAGTTCTGTGCGGCCCGATCCTCAGCGGAGGACACGATGTTCCAGCCGAAGCGGCCCTCGGAGAGCGAATCCACGGTGGAGGCCAGGCGGGCCAGCAGGTACGGCGGGTAGAAGGATGTGGACATGGTGGCGACCACACCCAGATTCGACGTGTGCGCGGCAATGGTGACGGCCAATGGAACCGGATCGTGTTTCGGCGCGAAGACCGAATTCTTCAACGCACCCTCCATCGATCTGCCGTACGCGTCGGCCACCATCACGGTGTCCTCGATCATGATGAAGTCGAAGCAGGCACGTTCCATGCTGCGCGCCATGTCGACATAGAACTGCCCGTTGGGCCAGCGCGCCACATCCGGCGATGCCCGCGGGGTATCCCATTCCGGTGGGATGAAGTTCATGAACCAACCAAGGTGAAACTTCTTTGTCATTGCATCCTCCGTTTTCCGTACAACGCCGCAGTGATAGATCGTCGTGGTGATAGATCGTCGTGGTGATAGATCGTCGTGGCGATATCAGTAGAAGACGTCCTTGTTTCTTCTGAATTCACCTTTGTGGCAACAACATTGCGCCACCGATCAGCTGGAGGCGCGCTGTTCGGGCCTGGTGGTCCGAAGCAGGCATGACGCCATGTGCCGACTGGTCCCGTCGATCGAGATCAGCGTCGGTACCTCGCTGTCGCACCGGTCGACCCGCTCCGGACAACGCGGATGAAACGCGCACCCCGATGGAATCGCCAGCGCGCTGGCCGGCTCGCCGGGTAACCGAACCGGGTCAGCACCCGGTCGCGGCACCGACGCCAGCAGTGCCTTGGTGTAGGGATGTTGCGGATTGCCGATCAGTTCCTCGGTCGGCGCGAGCTCGACGATCTGACCGAGGTACATGACCGCGATCCGGTCGGAGATGAACCGGGCAGCCGCCAGGTCGTGGGTGACGAAGACCGTCGCCATACCGAGTTCTCGGCGCAGCTGCTGGAGCAGGTTCAGCACCGAGGCAGCCAACGAGGCATCGAGTGCCGACGTGGGCTCGTCGCACAGCAGCAGCCTCGGGGGCCGGATGATGGCACGTGCCAGTGCTACCCGTTGACGCTGGCCACCCGACAGGCTCGAGGACTTGACACTGGCGACATCCGGCGGCAAGCCAACTTGCCGTAGCGCCAGGTTCACCCGCTCGCGCCGCTCGGAGCGGGTCGTCTCCTTCAACAACCGCTCACCGACGATCTCCCCGACCGTCATCCACGGCGTCAATGACGCACCCGCATCCTGGAACACCACCTGTGGTCGCAGCCCCAGGTAGTCGACTGTGCCGCTCTCCGGTTTCATCAGCCCGGCGACGACCCGCAGCAGGGTGGACTTCCCCGATCCGGATTCGCCGACGACGGCGATGGACTCGCCCGGGTGCACGTCCAGAATGACGTTTCGCAGGGCGTGTAGGGAGTCCTTTCTGAAGAGGCCGCGCCGCACCGGGAATCGCTTCTCGATGCCGTTGACCTGCAAAGCTGGCCTGCTCTCGTCGAGTTTCACCATCGGCGGGAACTCCACTGTCTCCAGGCGTTGCTGCGAGATGGTGCTGGCGCCTTCGACGATGCAGGCCGCCACACCGCGATGCGTAGCAGCAGGTGTGGGTTCAGGGACGGTCTGCGAGCATGCCTCGGTCGCCGCCGGACAGCGCGGCGTGAATGCGCATCCGTCGGGGTGTGCATGCGGATCGGGTGGTTGGCCGGGCAAGGTCTGGATCGCACGGCCCAGCGGCAGTGACAGATCCAGGCGGGACTGCAACAGTCCCGATGTATAAGGGTGCGCCGGCGCTCGCAGCACCTCGTCCATGGTGCCCACCTCGGCCAATCGGCCGCCGTACATCACCGCCACCCGGTCGGCGATCTGGGAGGCCACCCCGATGTCGTGGGTGACGACGATGAAGGACGTCCCCAGCTCGTCACACAGGTCACGCAACAGCCCCAGCACCTGCGCCTGCACGGTGACATCGAGTGCGGTGGTGGGTTCGTCCGCGATGACGAGGTCCGGCTTTCCGGCCACGGCCATTGCGATCATCACTCGTTGGCGCAGTCCGCCGGACAGTTCGTGGGGGAACGCCTTCATCCGCCGGACCGGGTCGGGCACACCGACGAGGTCGAGAAGGCGCCTGGCCTCGTCCTCGTCCCCCGCCGCTTCAATGACCTGCCTGCCCACCCGCATCGTCGGGTCCAAGGAAGTCATCGGGTCCTGGAACACCGCGCCCAGGTGAGATCTACGAACGCGTCGCCGCTCATGGTCGTCGGCGGCCACCATGTCGATCCCGCAGACCTCGGCACTGCCACTGATCTCAGGTGCGGACTCCCCACCGAGCAGGCCGAGCAGCGCCAGCCCCATCACACTCTTTCCCGACCCGGACTCTCCCACCAGCGCCATCACCTCGCCGGGTGGGACGTCGAGACTCACCCCCCGCAGCGCATTCAACGGAACCCCGCGGCGCTGGAAGGTGACGCGCAGATCCTGCACCCGGGCGCGCGGCGGGACTGCCTCGGGAGAGGCGCCGGCGGTGGACCCGAAGCCTACGGCGGTGTCGTTCGTAGAGATACTCATCGCTGACGTGCCCTCGATTGCGGTGGGATGTTCTGGGTCAGGTGGGCTACACACAGGACCGCTGCCGCCGCTGGCAGGCGTCCGAATACTCACGCAACCGCCAGCAAAACCGCCCTGCATGACGGAACGACGTCGTATCGATGTCCAACGGATTGCGCCGCAGGAACTGCGAGCGGGGGCGGGATGGACGTGCACGGCGCAATACAGGGTTTACCCCCAGACCAGACCGTCGAAATCTGCCCACCGTTGACTGCAATCGTGACAGTCATAGTCGTGGGCAATCCCAAACCGATGTCGCGGACACGCGCCGCAGCAGAGCTACTCGTCCAGAAGCTGACCGGCACGGCGCCCGAGCACGTGATCGATGTCGTCGATCTCGGCACCGGCCTACTCGGTTGGGGTGACCCGAAAGTCGCCGAGGCTAAAGCGATCGTGAAGTCCGCCGGTTCCCTGGTGGTCGCCTCCCCCACCTTCAAGGCCACCTACACCGGGCTGCTCAAGCTGTTCCTGGACCAGTTCGGGACGGGCGAACTGGGCCAGATCACGACCTTCCCGCTCATGCTCGGGGGCTCGCATACCCATGCGCTGGCACCCGAATTGACCCTGCGTCCGGTGCTCGTCGAGATCGGGGCCAGCTGTCCAGCACCCAGCCTGTACCTACTGGACTCCGAGTACGAGTCATCGGACGATCTCGACCGCTGGGTCGAGATCGCCCGCCGATTCGTGCCGGCGGTGTCATCATGATCAGCGCCGCGGACGGGCTGTTCGATCAAGCGTTGCTGCGCCAGGCTTTCGGCTGCTTTCCGAGCGGGGTCACGGCATTCTGCGGCCTGCTCGACGGGGTCGCGGAGGGCATGGCGGCGAGCTCCTTCACCTCGGTGTCATTGGATCCGCCGCTGGTTTCCGTCTGCGTCGCAAAGACCTCGACCACGTGGCCGAAACTGGCGACACTCGATCGTCTCGGCCTTTCGGTGTTGGCAGGTGAACACGCTGGCATCGCCAAGTCACTGTCGGCGAAGACCGGAGACCGGTTCAGTGGGATCGACTGGGAGGCCACCGACGGTGGTGCCGTCTTCGTCCACGGCTCCACTCTCTGGCTCGAGTGCGCACCGTTCAAATGTGTCGATGCCGGCGACCACGAAATCGTGGTGTTGCAGATCCTCTCCCTGGCGATGTACCCCGATATCACGCCGATGGTGTTCCACGCGAGTAGCTTTCGCACACTCTCACCCACCTGCTGAACAGCCAGACAGATCAGGGGGCGAGCCGATGGCTCGCCCCCTGATCGGCATCTGCGGGCGCCCCGCTCAGGCCCGCTTCAGCGCCGGCGGCCAGAGGATCTGCGGGAAGAATGAGTTGCTCTCGATTCCGCTGACATGGTTGTGGGCGATGGTGGAATTCGGCGGCAGGCACAGCGGGATGAAGACGGCATCTTCCAGCACGATCTCGCTGCACTGCTGGTACAGGGCATTCATTTGATCAGCGGTCGGTTGACGGACCGCCTGGTCCATCAGCTCGTCGAGTTCGGTATTCGAATACTGGTAGAAATTCAACGGTTTGGCGCCGGTCCTCAACAGGATCCGAAAGGTGGTGTCGAGATGAAGCGTGTCACCGCCGAGGAACGTCACCATCATGTCGGGTCGATTCTCCGGTGGCTGATTCGCCAGGTCGAACATCTCGGCGACCGGCAATGTACGCACCGTGACGTTGAGACCGAGGCCGGCGAGTTGGCTCTGCACCAACTCGGCCATCTGCTGGCGCGGTGCGCCACCGTCCGCTGCCCAGGCCAGGTCAATCGTCGATCCCGACAATCCAGCAGCCAGCGCCGCCAGCGGTGCAGTGTCGATCTCCACCGGGAACGGAGCCATCGCCGGGGGCAGAGAGGCTTCGGGCCACATCGTTTCCTGGGCTGTCGCCAACCCGCCCCATGCAGTGCCGACGATGGCCTGGCGGTCCAGTGCAGTAAGCATCGCGCGTCGCAGTTCGACGTCGGCGAAGACGCCCGAGTTCGGGTTCAACCAGATCGCCTCGCCGACTCCGCCGATCGCATTGACCACTGAGAACTGCGGATTCTGTTGATAAGAGAGGACATCGGGGATCGGGAAACCCTTGGTGACCATATCGAAGGCGCCGGAATCGAGCTGCAGCTTCTGGGTCGCGATGCTGGGAGTGATCTCGATGCGGATAGCGTCGAAGGCAGGCTTGCCACGCCAGTAATCGGGAAACGCGGTCAGGGCGTAGTGGCTGCCGGGGACGAACTCCGAGATCGTGTACGGACCGCAACCCGCGTCGTTGGTCTTGAGCCATTCCTGTGCCAGATCATCGCCCACGGCGTTGGCGGCGACCGCGGACGGGCTCACTGCAAACGGTTGCCACGGACAGGCCAGGTAGTGCATGAATGCATTGTTGGGCTCAGCCAGCGTGACGACGAACGTCGTCGGGTCGGGTGCATCTGTGCTGACCACGCCGGCCACCATGTACGCAGGGCCCTGGTTGATCTCCGCCCTGCGCTCGAAGCTCTTCGCCCACGCCTGGGCGTCGGCCAGCGTGCCGTCGTGAAACTTCACACCGGGCTGCAGCGTGAAGGTGTAGGTCCGTTGATCATCCGAGATCGTCCAGGATTCGGCCAGCCCACCGATGATTTCCGGTGACCCGGGCTTGTAACGCACCAACCCCTCGTAAGCGAACTCCATCACCTGAGCGCCTTCGCCCTCGTACATGATGTCGGGGTCGGGAACCTGCATGTCGGCGAGGAAGGGAAGCCGCAATGTGAGCGTGCCGCCGCTGGCCCCGCCGCCACCGGCACCGCCGCAGGCAGCCACGAGCGACGCCAGGCTCAGGCCGCCGATGGTGATCCCGCTCGCCTTGAGGAAGGTGCGTCGATCCCAGCTTGCGGGAGTGTTGTTGGGCTGTGCAGTGCCGACCATGAATGCCTCCTGGGTGGGCCAACTCTTGACGTCAGAGCGCGACAGCCGCTGGCGCGCTCGAATGATTGAATACCGGCCGCGTGACACCATTGCGTCGCCTCAGTGCCTCTCGCATTACGCCGGGTCTAGAACTCCAGTAGGTTCTCCCGGAATGTGCTGTGGTTGTATCCATCCCGGATCAGGCCCCGCCTACGCAGTGCAGGCGCGAGGCCGTCGGCGATCTCGGCGATATTGCGCCGGGTCACCGTCGGCGACAGCAGGAACCCATCACCGCCGACCTCTTCCATGGCCTCCCCCATCTTCGCCGCCACCGTGTCAGGTGAGCCCACGAACGCCAGACCGGCTTGGGTGTCGACGGTGGCGATGGCCTCACGCAGCGTCTTACCGCGGGCACCTTCGATGAAGGTTCGCAACGTGCTCGTCTCGCCGTTGCCCCAGACGTCGGGCACCTCTTCGTCGAGATCGAAAGTGGAGAAGTCGAATTCGCCACCAGAGGTGTAGCTCAGTCCCCAGAGCGCCTTTTCGATCGCGTGGTCGCTCCACCGCGCGGCCTTCATATCCTCTTCGCGGGCCTGCGCGACGCGGTCGCTGTCACCGAGGACCGGGTCGATCAGGAAGAGGATCTTCAGCGTGGCGGGATCTCGGCCGTACTCCGTCATCCGGCGGTGCATGTCCTGGCGGAACGCCTTCATCTGATCGATGCTGGTGCCGTGGGCGAGCATCGACTCCGCGTATTTCGCGGCGAGATCCCGCCCCGCCGGCGAAGCACCCGCCTGCACGATCACCGGACGTCGTTGCGGGCCGGGAATGGTGTTCAGCGGGCCCCGGGTGCGGAAATGCTTGCCCTCGAAGTCGACCGTGTGCACCTTCGTATGGTCGGCATACCGGGGGGTCTCCTGGTCCACCAGGACCGCACCGTCGTCCCACGAATCCCAGAGTGCACCAACTGCTTCCATCCACTCCTTGGCCATCCCGTAGCGGTCGGCGTGCAGCATCAGCTCGTCGTAGCCGTACTGCTGGGCAGCACGCGCGGAACTGCCGGTGACCACATTGAGGCCCACCCTGCCGTCCGTGAGGTGGTCGAGGGTGGTCATCGTCCGGGCTGCCATGTACGGGTGGTAGAAGCTGGTCGACAGCGTGACGGCAATGCCGATGTGTTCGGTGCGTTGCGTCAGAAGCGGAATCAGCGGTACCGGATCGCACTTCGGGGCGAGCATGCCGTACTTGAGCGTGGTCTCCATCGACCGGCCGTAGGCGTCTTCGACCATGCTGGTGTCCTCGACCAGCAGGTAGTCGAACCGGGCCCGTTCCAGCGAGGCGGCCAGGTCGACGAACAGATCACCTTTCATCCAGTCGTGTCCGGTGCTGCCCGCCCACGGGTCCATGGCCCAGGTCTGCACGCTGAAACCGCTGCCCAAGAACCAGCCCAGATGAAACATTAGCACCTCCTAAAGGTGCTTCAATCTGGCGCGTTGTTGTTTCCGGACGGCGCAGTACAGGCTTCGGCCGCATTACGCCGACGGCGTCACCGGGTGATCGCCGTGCTAGACGCCGAACATCGGCGGCAGCGCGAGCACCATCACCAGACCCCAGAAGAAGTGGGTCAGCATCGGCGCGAGCACTCCGCCGGTCGCCCGGCGCTCGAACGCACAGACCGTGCCGAGGATGATGGCGGCGAAGCCGAGCATGGGGTTGCCCGTGGTCGCGGCAGTGGCGATCACGTACAGCACGGTCGACACGATGACGGGGTGGTACTTCGCGAGCGCGGTGTACACGGCGCCGCGGAAGAACATCTCCTCGGCCAGCCCGTTGACGACGGTGATGAAGACGATGAGCACCAATGGGCCGGCCGTGGAGTATTCCAGCACTCGGGTGATGTACTCTCGCACGCCGGGGATCTGGCGGGCGACTAGCCCGCCGACCACGAAGGCGGCGCCGAGGGCCAACCCGACGAGGGTGCCGGTGATGACCGGGCGCTGGTTGCGTCCCCGGAAGCACACGTGCCCGAGGTGCAGCGGGCCGGAAGCGAATGCCCCGACCGCCCAGACCCCGGCCAGCGCGAGCGTGAGCCAGATGAACGAATCGTCACCGGGGGGCCGGCTCAGCGAGTAGCCGAGCAACGCGGCGCCGATCAGCAGGACGACCGACACGACGATCTTGCGCCGGCGGATCACCGACGGCCACTCGTTGTACGGCGCCGCCCGGTTGCGCGCGATCCGGATGAACTCGCCCGGCAAGCCGGTGCGGGTCGGTGATGTCACGCGGGACTCCCCTTCGGCACCAGGCCGATCACGGTGTCCAGCCCGGCGCGAGCCGCACCCGCCACCGGACCGGGCACGAGCCCGAGCAGGCCCAGTACCGGCCGCACCACCGACGGCGTCACCGCGCTGGCGATCTGCCGTAGCCGCCGGCTGTCGCCCCCGGCCCACTGGGGATCGGTGTCGGCGAGGTGATGGACGTCGGCGAGCGCGTTCACCGGACGCCGGTGCGGGCTCGCGACGGCCCGGCGCATCGCGTCCTCCACACCGAGCAGCCCGCCGGGTGGCTCCGCGACGTGGTCGGCTATACCGAGCTTCGAGGCCATCATCGGGTGATCCAGCGATTCGATGAGGTCCCCGGCGAGGCCACCGGGCACCGGCAGCACCGCGCCACTGACCCGCGACACCAGGCAGGTCTCCACGCCGTACACCGCCACCGGCGCGCGCCAGATGCCCGCCACCCGCGCGTAGGTCTGCAGCAGGTCTCCGTAGGTGGTGGTCTCAGGACCTGCGATGTCGTACGCACCGGCAGGCACGGCGTCGACGTCGGCCGCTGCAACCAGGTAGTGCAGCACGTCGCGGATCGAGATCGGGTCGATCGGGTTGGCCGACCAGTCGGGCATCGGCAACAGCAGGAACCTGTCGGCGACATACCGCAGCATCTCGAACGACGTCGAACCCGCGCCGAAGATCATGGCTGCGCCCAGCCACACCACGTCGGGCCCACCGTCGACGGTCAGCGCCTCTGCGACCTCGGCTCGACTCGTCAGGTGCTCGGACAGCGACTCGTCGTCGGGTACGAAGCCACCGAGATAGACGATGCGCCGCACCCCCGCCTCCTTGGCCGCGGCCGCGACGTTGGCGGCGGCGCGATTGTCGGCTTCGCGGAATCCGGGCTCCCCGATGCCGTGAACCAGGTAGTAGACAACATCGATCTTTCCGGCATCGGCGAAGGCCTGACGCGCCGAATCCCGGTCGTGAGCATCCAGCTCCACCGTCGAGACGTCGTCGCGCCAACCGAAATCGGCGAACCGCCCGGGGTGGCGACTCGCGGTGACCACGTCATGGCCGTCGGCGAGCAACGCGGTGACAAGGCGCGAGCCGATGTATCCGGTCGCACCGGTGACGAGTGTCCGCACGGGTTTCACGGTACGGCTGTACCCGGAGCCCTCCCGTCCGGAACCCGTTTCAGGCGTTGCCTGCATCACGGTGCAGCTTGACCAGCTCCTGATACAGCTGCGCGTTCGTCCGGATGTTGGCGACTTCGTCGTCGCTGAGCTCACGGCGCACCTTGCCCGGAACCCCGGCCACCATCGACCGCGGCGGGATCACCGCACCCTGGGGCACCACCGCGCCGGCCGCGACCAGCGATCCGGCCCCGATGCTGGCGCCGTTGAGCACCACCGCCCCCATGCCGATCAGCGAGTCGTCCTCGACGGTGCAGCCGTGCAACACCGCGTTGTGCCCGACGCTGACGCCCGCGCCGATACGGGCGGGAAAGCCGGGGTCCACGTGAATCGTCACACCGTCCTGGATGTTGGTGCCCGCACCGATCTCGATGGGTTCGGCCTCGGCCCGCAGGATGGCCCCGTACCAGGCGCTCGACCCGGCCGCCATGGTGACGCGGCCGATCAGGGTGGCGTTCGGCGCCACCCAGCTCTGTGGGTGGAGTTGGGGCGCGTGCCCGGCAATGGGCAGGATCAGCGGCTCGACCATGGCCGCCATCGTAGGACCGAGGCCGGGTGAGGAACGACCGCACGCAACGTGCGATCCTCACGTCGTGACAACACCATCCGCACCGTCGGCGTCCGAGGTGGCCCAGGGCGCTGACCTGACCGGCAAGACCTGTGTGATCACCGGCACGTCCTCCGGGCTGGGACGTGAGTCGGCCAGGGCACTGGCCGCCACCGGAGCCCACGTGATCCTCGCGGCCCGCGATCAGGCGAGCGTCGATGAGACGACGTCGTGGGTGCTCGACCACGTGCCCGGCGCGCAACTGTCGACAATCCACCTCGATCTGGCCTCGCTGGCCAGCGTCGCGTCCGCGGCCGCCGAGATCCAGTACCTCACCCCCGCGGTGCACGTGTTGATGAACAACGCCGGAGTGATGTTCACCCCCTTCAGCCGCACCGTGGAGGGATTCGAAACACATTTCGGCACAAACCATCTGGGCCACTTCGAACTGACCAGGGCGCTGCTGCCGACGCTGGTCGCCGCCGACGGCGCCCGGGTGGTCAACCTGTCGTCCGAGGCGCACCGGATGGGTGACGTCGACCTCGAGGATCCCAACTGGGAACACCGCGAGTACGACAAGTTCGTCGCCTACGGCGCGTCCAAAACCGCGAACGTGCTGCATGCCGTCGAGCTCGACCGGAGGCTGCGCGACAACGGGGTGCGGGCCTTTGCCGTGCACCCGGGGATCGTGGCGACCCAACTGGCCCGCCACATGGCCAAGGAGGACTTCGCCCGCCTGGGCGCGGTGCCGTCGGTGGAAGCCAACCCCGACGCACGGCGCGTCGACGTCACCCGTGATTTCACGACGCCCGAATACGGTGCGGCGACCCAGGTATGGGCAGCGGTCAGTGACGAGCTGGACGGACAGGGCGGGGCGTATCTGTCCGACTGCCGGATCAGCGCCGCGGCGTCCTACGCAGTCGACGAATCCCGTGCGCTGGCGCTGTGGGACCTCTCGGAGCAACTCTGCGCACCCGGAGCGGCCGCACTAGGCTCGAGCGTGTGAACTGGACCGGTGGATGAGCGGCGCCGCCGAACCGGCGCGCGAATCCTCCGCGAAGGTCATCTACCTGCGGTCCTACGGAGAGCGGGACCGCGACGACCACGACGTGGTCGGGCGCGTGCTGGATGCGACGGTCGAGATGCTGCGCACGGCCGCATTCGTCGACCTGACCACCCGCAACCTCGCGGAACACGCGTGCGTGCCCCACGCCGAGTTGGGGGTGTACTTCAGGTCCAAGGCCGCCATCGTCGCCGAGGTGTACCTGGGCCTGCTGCGTGAGGCACCGCTGAGCGTCGACGTCGACCAGCCGGCGCGGGAGCGGGTGATCGCCCTGTTCCATCAGCTGGTGATGCTGGTCGCCGACGAGCCGGAACTGGCCGCCGCCTGTTCGAGCGCAATGATCTCCAATGAGCCCTCGGTGCGGGCCGTCCGCCGGCGGATCCATGCCGAGCTGCACCGGCGGGTCCGCGCGGTGTTGCGCTCGGACGCCTGGCCGGAGGTCGCCGAGACCCTCGAGTTCAGCTTGTTGGGGCGATGGTGCAGGCCAGTTCGGGATCGTCGACGTTTCCCGAGGCCGCTGACGAGCTGGCCGGCGTGGTGGCTGCGCTGCTGCCCGAGGATTCCTGAGCTCGTCGCACTCCCCCGGCGCCGTCCCGACTTGGCCGTGACCAATTTGTGCACATACCATGCCAGGCGACCTGAATAGCTGAGGAGCAGAACGTGAAGACCCACACCAGCAAGGCCATCGGCGTAGCTGTGAGTGCCGCCGCTATCGTCCTGTCGGTTCCGCTGGCAGTCAACGCCTACGCCGAGCCCACCACGACCCCGGTCGCCGAGATCCCCGATCCGCAGGGACCCGAGTGCGGGCCCTTCAAGGAAGCTGTGCCCAACTGGAAGGGCCTGGCCAACCTGCCGGTCAGCACCGCGCTGGCCAGCATCCCCGACGTCAGCACCTTCAGCCAGGCGATCTCCGGACAGGTGAACCCTGCCGTCAACGTCGCCTCGGTGTTCGACAACGGTCCCTACGTGCTGTTCGCACCCACCAATGAGGCGTTCGCGGCGCTGCCGCCCGAGCAGTTGGAGATGCTGCGCATCGATCCGGCGGCGCTGACCCGGCTGGTGTACTACCACGCGTTCCTCGGCCTGCTGGGCCCCGACGACGTGAAGGGCCAACGCCCGACCCAGGAGGGCACCGAGATCGAGGTGACCGGCTCGGGTGGTGACGTCGAGGTCAACGAGACCACCAAGGTGCTCTGCGGCGGCATCACGGCGCAGAACGCCCGGATCTACATCGTCGACGCCGTGCTCGATCCGGCGCTGGCCCCGGCGCCGATCACTCCGTCGACGACGAGCTCGACGGAGACCACCACGACCGAGACGACCGAGACGTCGGCTCCGACACCGACCGAGTCGCTGCCCGCGGAGTCGCCGGTGTCCCCGGCCGCCGAAGCACCCATCAGCTGACCGCCTTCGGGCGCGTCAGAGGCCCAGGTCGCGGCCGATGATCTCTTTCATGATCTCGGTGGTGCCACCGAAGATGGTCTGGATGCGGGAGTCCACGTAGTCACGGGCGACCCGGTACTCCATCATGTAGCCGTAGCCGCCGTGCAGCTGCACACAGTTGTCGATCACCTTCTTGGCGGTCTCGGTGGCCCACCACTTGGCCTTGGCGGCCTCGACCGCGGTCAGCTCACCGTCGACGACGCCCTGCAGGCACCGGTCGATGTACTGCTCGGTGACGTCGAGTTCGGTGTCCATCTCGGCCAGCAGGAACCGGTTGTGCTGGAAGCTGCCGATCGATTGCCCGAAGGCCTTGCGGTCCTTGGCGTACTGCACTGTCTGCCGCCAGGTTTCGCGGGCGCCTGCGATCGCCGAGATGGCGATCGAGAGCCGCTCCGACGGCAGGTTGGTCATCAGGTGGTAGAAGCCGCGGCCCTCTTTGCCCAGCACATTGGCCGCAGGCACCCGGACGTTCTCGAAGTGCAACTCGGAGGTGTCCTGGGCGTGCAGGCCCATCTTGTCGAGCTTGCGACCGCGGCTGAATCCCTCCATGTCGCGCTCGACGACCAGCAGCGAGAAGCCCTTGTGCCCGGCCTCGGGATCGGTACGAGCGACCACGACGACGAGATCGGAGTTGATCCCCGACGAGATGAACGTCTTGGACCCGTTGAGGATCCAGTCTGCGTCCTCTCCTGAACCGTCGCGCACCGCCGTGGTGCGGATGCCCGCCAGGTCACTGCCGGCACCTGGTTCGGTCATCGCGATCGCGATGATGGTTTCACCGCTGACGATGCCGGGCAGCCAACGCTTCTTCTGCTCCTCGTTGGACAGATCCTTGAAATACGGTGCGACGACGTCGTTGTGCAGACTCAGGGCGGGCCCGGCGACGCCGGCCTTGGCCATCTCCTCGTCGATGACGGCGTTGAACCGGAAATCGTCGGTGCCGCCGCCGCCGTACTCCTCGGGCATGTTGAACCCGATCAGCCCGTGCTTGCCGGCGGCCACGTAGGCGGACCGGTCGACGAGACGATCGGCCTCCCACTTCTCGGCGTTCGGAACCAGTTCGCTCTCGATGTACCCGCGCACGGTGTCGCGGAACGCCTCGTGCTCGGCGCCGTAGATCAGTCGTTTCATTCCGATTTCCCAACTCGTTGGCTCACTTGACTTACATCGCCTTCCATACAGGCGGTCTTTTCTGCGCGAACGCCAGAGGGCCTTCCCTGGCATCTTCCGTCGCGAACACGGTGGCCACCTCACGCATGGTTCGCGACCATCCGGGCTCGTCGGCGGCCACGACACCGTCGTCGGCGCCGACGGCCACCCGCTTGCTGGCCTGGACGGCCAGCGGCGCGTTGACGGTGATGCGCTGGGCCAGTGCCAGCGCGGCGTCCAGCTCCGTCCCGTCGGGAACCACGTCGTTGATCAGGCCCCACTTGAGCGCCTCGGCGGAGGTGATCGGCTCGCCGGTGAACATCAGCTCCAGGGCGACCTTGCGCGGCAGTTGGTCGACGATGCGGAAGACACCGCCGGCGGCGGCGATCAGACCGCGCTTCACCTCGGGCAGACCGAATTTGGCGCTCTCGCCGGCGACGACGAGGTCGCTGGCGAGTGCGAGTTCGGTGCCACCGCCGAGCGCGGTGCCGTTGACCGCCGCGATCGTGGGCTTGTCGATGAAATGGCGGACGTAGCCGGCGAACCCCCACTTGGGACGGTCGGGGTGACCGATGTTCTCACCCTTGGACAGCGCCTTGAGGTCCGCACCCGCACAGAAGGACTTGTCTCCCGCGCCGGTGATGACGACCGCCCAGACGTCCGGGTCCCGCTGCGCCTCGTCCATCGCGTCGCCGACCGCAACGCTCACCGCGCTGTTGATGGCGTTGCGCGCCTCGGGCCGGTTGATCGTGATGACCATGACGTTGTCCCGGCGCTCGACGAGAGCACCTGGGGCATCGGCTACCCGAGATTCAGAAGTCACAGCAGTTCCAGGATGGTGGCGTTGGCCTGACCGCCACCCTCGCACATCGTCTGCAGACCGTACTGGATTCCCTTGTCGCGCATGTGGTACAGCATTGTCGTCATGATCCGGGCACCGGACCCACCCAGCGGGTGGCCGAGCGCGATGGCGCCGCCGTTGGGGTTGACCTTCTTCTCGTCGGCGCCGATGTCCTTCAGCCACGCCAGCGGGACGGGCGCGAACGCCTCGTTGACCTCGAACACCCCGATCTCGTCCAGCGAGAGGCCGGAACGTTCGAGCGCCTTCTGCGTGGCCGGGATCGGTGCGGTCAGCATGATGACCGGGTCGGCGCCCGCGAGCACCGCGGTGTGCACCTTGGCAAGCGGCTTGAGCCCCAACGCCTTCGCTTTCTCCGCGGACATGAACAGCAGCGCCGCCGAACCGTCGGAGATCTGCGAGCTGTTGCCCGCGTGGATCACCCCGTCCTCCTTGAAGGCCGGCTTGATCTTGCCGATCGACTCCATCGTGCCGCCGCGGCGGATCCCCTCGTCCTTGAGCACCGGGTTGCCGTCCTGGTCCTTGATCGCCACGATCTGATCGTCGAAGGCTCCGGAATCCTGTGCAGCGGCCGCCTTCTCGTGCGACCCGAGCGAGAACTGGTCGAGATCGGTGCGGCTCAGGCCCCACTGGTCGGCGATCATCTCGGCGCCGATTCCCTGGTTGGGCGTCTGGCTGTAGCGGCCGCGGAACGCCTCCGGGTAGGGATGTCCACCGTTGGCCAGCGACGACCCCATCGGGACGCGCGACATGGATTCGACACCACCCGCGACGACGACGTCGTAGTGGCCGGCGACCACACCGGCCGCGGCGAAGTGCACCGACTGCTGGCTGGATCCGCACTGGCGGTCCACTGTCACACCGGGCACCGACTCGGGCCATCCCGCCGACAGCACCGCGGTGCGGGCGATATCGAGGGCCTGCTCCCCCGCCTGCATGACGCAACCCCAGATGACGTCGTCGACGATCGCGGGATCCACGCCGGCGCGTTCGACCAGACCGTTGAGGACCTGCGCGGACAGCTCACCCGGATGCACCCCCGACAGGCCGCCGTTGCGCTTGCCGACCGGTGACCGCACTGCCTCGACGATGACGGCTTCCGCCATGGGGATCTCCTTCGTGGATTGGTGATACTTCTGTCGAACGTAAACGAACAAGGTTTACTAGGTCAACCTACTGGTTGGTAGGCAGGAGCCGGGCCTCACACGACCGGTGAATATCCCTTCGCGGCACGTTCGGCCGCCTGTAACAGTTCGTCCCGGAACCGCGGGTGTGCGATCGCCGCCAGTGCGCGACCACGCTCCCGGACCGTGAGGCCTTCCAACTCGGCGGCCCCGTACTCGGTGACGATCACGTCGACGTGGTGGCGGGGCGTGGTGATGACGGCGCCGGGCCCGAACCACGGCACGATGCGCGAGTGCAGGCTGCCGTCCTTCTTGAACGTCGAGGGCAGACAGATCAGCGAGCGGTCCGACAGCTCGAGGCCGGCACCCGCCACGAAGTCCTCGGCCCCGCCGACACCGCTGAACTGGTTGCCGTCGATGGTGTCCGCGACGACCTGGCCACCGATGTCGATCGCGAGCGCCCCGTTGATCGAGACCATGTGGTGGTTGTGGGCGATGACCTCCGGCGAGTTGACGACCTCGACCGGCAGGAACGCGACGTCGGCATTGCCGTCCAGCCACGCGTACAGCTCCGACGAGCCGAACGCGAACGTCGTCACGCTGATCCCGTCGTACTGACCTTTGGCAATATTGCTGATCTTGCCGGCGCGATGCAGCTGCATGCAGCCGTCGGTGAACATCTCGCTGTGCAAGCCGTAGTCGCCGCCGTCGCCCTCGGCCAACAGCGTCGCGATGTGGCTGGGAATCGAGCCGATCCCGGTCTGCAACGTGGACCCGGGCCGGATGAAGTCGACGCTGTGTCGGGCGATGGCCATGTCGGCGTCGGTCGGCGGCGGCGCGGGCAGCGCGAGCGGTGCCTCCGTCGAATGCACGAGTACGTCGATCTCGTCGACATGCACGGCATGGCGTTGACGCTCGCCGAGGCCGAACGTGCGCGGATACTCCGGTGACACCTCGACGACGAGGAGCCGCTCGGGATCGGCCGCCGCGCGGTGCAGTTCGTCGATGGTGCCCCCGGCATGCAGCGACAGCGAGCACCAGCCGTCGGCGTCGGGCGGCGTGGCGACGGATGTCATCACGCGGGGGGCCTGGCGCTGCAACAGCGGCCCGAATCGCCGAAAGTCCGCCGGCGCGAACTCGATGTTGGCGCCGCCGTCGCGCAGCGCCCGTTCCAGAGGCCCGAAGAAGCCGGACAGGTAGTGCACTCCGGCGCGTCCGAACAGGTCGGTGCCGACTGCGAGCAGGGCGCCGTAGACCCGAAGGTCGGTCCAGTCCTCCCGGTCGCCGAGCGCCCGCAGGAACGCCGGGGGCTGGCCGGGACCGAGCGGGATGCCCAGTGTGTCGGCGCTGGCGAGCAGCGCGGCGGCCTCCTCGGCGGTCAGTTCCTCGGGCATGCCGCTACCCTGCCATGCGAGCCGCGGGCATCACCGGAGCTTCGGGATACAACAACAGTGACAGCGGTGATCTGCAGGCTCATCGATCGGTCCGGCACCGGCAGGGGCACATGGTTTACTGAGTTGCATAGCTCGCCGATTCGTTGGTGACCAGTGGTTGGGAGACGTCGTGACGCGTAGCACCAGGCTGGCGCCGATGATCGGGCCGGACGCCACCGGTGCCGGCTCGGCGGTCCGGTCGCCGAAGACAGCCGAACTCGTCGCCGGCACCCTGCGCCGCATGGTGGTCGACGGCACGCTCACCGACGGCGACTTCCTCCCCAACGAGGCGGAGCTGATGGCGCACTTCGGCGTGAGCAGGCCGACGCTGCGCGAGGCGGTGCGCGTGCTGGAGTCCGAGCGCCTCGTCGAGGTGCGGCGCGGCTCCCGCACCGGGGCGCGGGTGCGGGTGCCCGGACCGGAGATCGTGGCCCGGCCCGCCGGGCTGCTGCTGGAGTTGTCCGGAGCGACGATCGCCGACCTGCTGACCGCGAAGTCCGGCATCGAGCCGATGGCCGCCCGGCTGCTCGCGCAGGCCGGCCCCACCGACGCGTTCGACGAACTGGACCAGATGCTGGAGGCGCTGATCGCCGACGGCTGGCAATCCGGCCGGCTGGCCGAGACCACCGGGGCATTTCACCTGCGGGTGGTGCAGCTGTCCGGCAATGCCACGCTGAGCATCGTCGCCGGGATGCTGCACGAGATCACGGTCCGGCACACGGCGTTCGTGTTCAAGGAGCGCCGCCCGGTCTCGAAGGCCGACTACGACAAGCTGGTGCGGTCCTACCGCAAGCTCATGCAGTACCTGCGGGCCGGCGATGCCGAAGGCGCGGAGGCGCATTGGCGCAGGCACCTGGACACGTCGCGGGAGCTGTTGCTGGCCGGCCTGGAAAGTGTGCCGATCCGCGACGTGATGGGCTAACCGGGAGCGTCCGCACCGTCTTTGCGCCAGGTGACGGTGACCGGCACGGTGTCGTCCCACGGCTGTCTGGTGACCATGTCGGCGACCTGCACGAAGCCACGTTCGAACTCACCGGTGGCCGCGTCCACGAGCCGGTACTCCTGGCGCTGCCGGTGGATCGGCTGGGCGTCGAGCAACATCACCCTGACCTCGCCGGGCTCGAAGCGACACCGCTTCTGCAGCGCGGCGATCAACTGCTCGTTGTGCATGTGCCCGTCGCCGAAGTTCCAGCCGATGGCGGTGCTGCAGATCCGCTCACCGTCAGTCAGCACGTAGTCGGATTCATCACGCCCGGCCATGACGCGATGCGCCAACGTGAACATCGCGCGGCCATGGGTGTTGAACGCGCGGAACGCATACCCCATGTACTGGTACATCTCCGCGGTTTCCTTGCTGCCGTAGAACTTCTCCATCTGTGCGGCAGGCATGGCGGCGATCGCGACGATGCCGTTCTCGATCTTGGCTGCGGCCGACGGCTTGATGCACCACAGCGAGGTGTCCCAGTTGCCCGCGTAGTACCGCATGCCGGGCAGGAAGGAGACCTTCCGGGGGAACAGGTTCCCCAACGCGACGGTGCCGGCGACGACCGCGAACAGCACGATCGGCCACGGGCTCTGCAAGTCGCCTAGCCCGACCGAGGCCTGCCCCACGAACAGCGCGAGCACGCTGAACATCATGAACACGTTCCACTCCAACGGCACCCCCATCGGGATCGCCGACAGGATGCCGAAGTGGAAACAGATCATCACGAACGCCGCGACGGCCGTCACCCAGCCGCCGTGGCTGAAGAACAGCACCAACGGGATCAGCATCTCGATCGCGGTGCTGAGGTGGGCGAGCCACCGCGAAGCCTTTCCCGGCCGGAGATCGTCAGGGAAATGCTCGAAGAACCTGCGCTTGATCCAGCGGGGGCGGATCACCGGGTTGTTGCTCATCATCGTCGAGATGACGAACGGAAAATGCTTGTTGAGCTTGGAGGTCGCCGCACCGATCCAGATGACCAGGCAGACCAGCTTCGCGGCGATGACGATGTCGGCCCCGCTGAACAGAAAGCACACCGCCAGCGCGCCGTACACCTCCCCGCGGGCGGCCAGGAAGATCACCTTGTCGCGCAGGCCTGCCACGGCGAGCAGGCCGAGGATCGTCGCGGTCTGCCACACCGGCAGCACCCCGACTTCGCTACCGAGCTCCGGGATGGGCCCGGCGCCGTCAGAGAAGAGAGCGACCACCAGCATCACCAGCAGCGCGGCGTAGAGCAGCACGTCCACCGGCGTCCTGGAGTCACCGCTGGTCAGCGGAACCCGGGCCGGCCATGGTGGCAGCCGGATGGTCTCGGGACGCAACCAGTACAGGATGGAGCCCATCGGCGGGAAGAAACGGTTGTTGAGGGGCCCGAACCCGCAGCCCAATCCGACGACCTCGAACAGCATCGTGAAGAACACGACCTTCTGGTAGACGATCGGCTCGGCATACCAGGAGCCGACGTCGGTGAAGCCGTCGATCCCGGCGGTGCTCAGCACGATCAGCCACGCGACGAGGACATACAGCGCGATCTTGACGACGTAGAACAGGTGCATCACGACTGGCGTGCCGAACCCCACCTCGGCCCAGTGGCGGGCCATCGGGACGATCCGCTCTGCGCGGGTTCCCTTGCTCCACTGCGCATAGTCGACCACGGGCGCGTCCTGCTTGAGAAAACCCATTGGTAGTCAGCTTCCTATCCCTTTTGGTGACGCCTTGTAGGCGTGAAAATGGGGTCGGGTCGCCTGCCGACGCCGTCGCTTCCTTGGGCTGTGGAGCCCGTTAGTCAGCTTGGTGCCGGGGCCCGA